>JADLBP010000360.1 GCA_020847695.1 Planctomycetota bacterium | reverse complement strand
GCCCGTCGGAACGGGATTGACGCGTCGCCGGCTCGCCGCCCGTTCGGAGGCCGCGACGCGCGTCGCCGCTCAGGCCCCGAGGCCCAACGCCGTCAGCGCCTCGCCGATACGCCGCACCGAGTCGACCTCGGGTCCAAAGTTGCGCAGCCAATGGCTCGGCGCGAACGGCGGGTAGTCGGCGACGAGCCGCCGGCGGTGGTCATCGGCGCGGTCGCGCTCACCGAGGAAGTGTGCGGCGCTCGCGGCGACGACGCGCGCGAAGGTGTAGCGCGGCGCGAACGCGACCGCCGCCTCGGCCTGAGTGAGGGCGTCGTGGTACTCGCTGCGCATGAAGTGCAGCAGCGCGAGCCCCGACACGAACGCGCGCGGGCCCAGGCGCAGCGCGTGTCGCATGCGCACCATGCCCTCGTCGGAGCGACCGATGATGTGCAGCGTCTGCGCGAGGAGGGCGTGGGCCTGGGCGAAGCTCGGGTTCTTGGCGACCGCGGTCTCGAGGAGCGGCACCGCGCGCGCGTGGTCGCCCAGCGTCTGGTGGTAGCGCGCCTGGAGGAAGTAGCCTTCGCCGACGTGGGGTGCGAGCTCCTGACAGCGCGTCGCCGACTCGAGCAGCTGCGCGCGCGCGTCGTCGATCGGTCGCCACTGGTTGAGCACCGCGTCGTAGGCGCCGAGCCCGAGGCCGTAGTGGGCGAGCACCGACGTGGGATCGCGCTCGAGCGCTTGCACGAGCCGCGTCCGCGCCTCGACCGCGCCGGCCGCTTCGCGTCGCAGGCACAGACCCAGACCACGGTGGGCGAGCTCCCAGGCGGCGGCGCTCTGCGCGCGCGGCGTCTTCCGCAGGCCGAGCTGCACGCGCGCGACGAGCACCGGGTAGGCCGTCGCGACGATGATCGCCGCGAGCGTCTCCTGGACGTCGAAGACCTCGTCGTCGCCGAAGTCGTAGCGCTCGGTCCACAAGCACTCGCGCCGCTCGACGTCATCGACCTGCACCGTGAGGCGCCACCCCGGTGCGCCGCCGGGTCCGCGACTCGTACGCAACGTGCCGTCGACCAGGAAGCGCGCGCCGAGCGCCTGCCCGATCGCCTCGCTCGTCGTACCCAGCGCCCGCGCGTTGTCGGTCGACACCTGCGCGATCACCGGGAACCAACACGAGCACGCGAACAGCGACGCGAGGTCACTGCCGATGGCGCGCGCAATCGTCCGCGAGCGCGGCGCGTCATCGAGCGCCAACAGCGGCAGGACCGCGATGCCCGGGCGCCCGAGCACCTCGTCCAGCGCCGCGACCGCGGCCCCGTCGTCCGCCGCGTGGAGGAGCGCCGCCGCCTCCGTCCGGTTCGACACGTCGAGGGTCGCCAAGAGCGCGGTGATGTGCGTCTTCACCGTCGCCCCGGAGATCCCCAACGCGCCGGCGATGTCCTCGTTGGTGAGGCCCTTCGCCATGAGCTCGAGGATTTCGCGCTGCCTCGGCGTCAACTGTTCGAGACCCGCTCGGGGGGACATCGCGTCTCCAATCGACCGTCACCGCGCAGGATGCCGCTCGGGGCGTGTAACCGTCAAGTCGCCGGCCCGCGTTACCGGCCGCGCCACTGGCGGGTGTGGCGGGCGAAGCGCCCCGGTCACCGGCGTGCCGCTCGCGCGCGGGCCCCGTCGCTCAGCGCGGCCCGAAGCGCAGCGAGACCGGACCGCGCCCGCCGATGACCAGCACCTCGCGCTCGATGTCCCAGCGGATGCAGGCGTGGGTCGAGGTCTCGGCCGAGAGGATCTCCGGACCCCCGGGGTAGAGCCGCGTCGGCGTCGCGATCAGCGTCACCCCGTCGGCGTCGAGCGCCATCGCGACCTCACCGCTGTCGCGGTCGAACGACCACCCCTCGAGCGCGCCCGCGACCGCCACCGGGTCGGCCCGCACGAGCTCCGCCGCGACCTCGCGCTCGCCGCCGTCGGACTCGACCACGCTCAGCGACTCCGCGTTCCAGTCGTCGCCGGTGACCGAGTACTCCCACTGGGTGCCGTGCAGTCCGAGGCGCTCCATCGCGTCCCAGTGCGCGCGCATGAACGCCGCCGCGTTGGGGATCGTGTGCGGCGCGCCGAACTCGCCGATCAGCACCGGCACGCGCCACGCCTCGCCGACCGCCGCCCACTTCGCGAGCATCTCACCCGCGCGCGCCTCGTCCCCGGCCGCCGCCCCGGCCAACGCGAGGCCGTCATAGGAGTGGGGCGCGAACACGATGCCGTCCCGCGCCGGGCGCTCGAGCGCCGTCTCGGCGTTGACCCCGTCGCGCCCCGTCGCGTCGACGAACACCAGCGAGTCCGGCGCGACCGCGCGCACCACGTCGACCATGCGCTCGTAGAATGGCGTCAGCACCTCGCGCGTGAACCCATCGGGCGAGCGTGTGCCCCAGCCCGGTTCGTTGATGATCTCGAAGCCGACGACCGCGTCGCGCCCGGCGTAGCGCGCGGCGAGCATGGCCCACAGCGCCTCGAACGCGTCACGCAGCCCGTCGTCGTTGTTCCAGAAGCGGTCGAAGTCGCGCTGCACGTCGGCGTTCTGGAAGTAGCCGAGGAACCAGCGCGAGCAGTCCTCCGGCGAAGGCGCGTCGGGGTCTCCCAGCGCCCACTCGGGGAAGCCGTCGCCGCAGTAGCGCTGCGCGAACACGTCCTGATGGAAGTCGAGCACCACGCGGATCCCGCGCGCGCCGGCCGCGTCGATCATCGCGTCGAGGCGCGCCAGGAACGCCGCGTCGTACGTGCCCCGCACCGGCTCGATCGCCTCCCACGTGAACGGCATGCGGACCACGTTCAGGCCCCAGCCGTGCAGCCGATCCATGTACGCCGCGAGCGCCTCGGCGAACGGCGGCGCGCCACCCTCGCGGTCGTCGTAGGCGAACGGCACGAACGGCGG
>JADLBP010000359.1 GCA_020847695.1 Planctomycetota bacterium | reverse complement strand
CGTTCGAGGTCTTCCTGGCCGCGTGGGCCGAGGCGCCGGAGCGCGAAGGCGGGATCGCGTTCTTGCGTTACGGCGAGCGGTATCTCGTGCTCGACGAGCTCGTGCGCATGTGCCTCGCCGTCGACGGACCGGACGCAGGCGCGCGGCGTGCGCTGCAGTGGCTCGGCAATGCGCAGTTGCTCGGCAGCCTCGCGCAGCACTGGCAGCTCGCGCGGCGGCCGCTCGACGAGTGGCTTGCGCCGCTCGTGGTCGACGGAGCTGGCATCCTGCTCGTCCAGCCGGGGCGCCTGCACTCGACGCTCTTCTTGATCGATGCGCAGGGCATCGTCGCCGCCGACGTGGATCCGGATTGGAAGATCCAGCGGTTGATCGGCGTCTTGCAGAGCGCGGTTGCCCGGGCCGTGCGCTCGACCGGCGAACGCGCGGAGCCGCCGCGCGAGGAAGCGCGCGCGCTCGCCGACTCCGTCTTGCCCGCGACGTTTCGGACGCGGATCGCGGGTTGGTCTCACGCGTACGCGATCGGAGTCGAGAGCTACGGTCACCTCGCGCTCGAGCTCTTACCGCTCGACGACCGACGCCGGCTCGGTGACGTCGTGCCGATCAGCTACGTGCCGTCGCTGCCGGTCGCCGCGGAGCTCGTGCACCGCGCGCGAACCCGCGGCGCCGAGTCGGTCGAGCAGGTGTACGCGGCCGCGCTCGCCGCGCCGGAGGTTTCCGGCGCGAGCGCTGCGAAGTGGAAAGCGGCACCGCTCCCGATCGACGCCGCGGCGTGGCGTCCGTGGTCCGACGCGTGGGGCGACCGCTGGCAGACGTGGCTGGGCCCGGCGGCGTCGCCGGCCGCGCTGCGCGAATCCGGCTCGCGCGGCGTCGACCTCTTGCAGCTCGTCGTGCACGGCATCGAGGACCTCGAGCGCGACTACTCGGCCGGACTCCTGCTCGCCGGCGACGGCGGCGAGGTGTGGTCGGACACGTTGAGCGGCTCGACGCCGCGGCTCGTGATGCTCGCGGCGTGTCAAGTCGATTCGCGGCCGGTGCGGCGCGGCGACGACGGGCTCGCGGGGTGGGCGGGACGCTTCGCGATCGAGGGCACGGATTGCGTCGTGCTCACGCCGGTCGACCTCGAGCTCGAGCGGGCGCTCGCGTTCTTCGGACTCGTCCAACTCGGGGTACGCGCCGGCGAATCGCCTGCGAGCGCGCTGGTCGCTGCCCGACGCTCGCTCGCGCGCTCGTCCGGCGCTCGCGCCCAGGATTACCTCATCTATGCGTGGGGCGCGGGCATGCAGCCGCTGCTCCCGCGGCAATCGGCGGGTGCGAGCATGCCGGCGGTTGGCAACGTGCTCGCGTTCGTCCTGACGGGGAGCGCGTTCGCCCTCGCGCTCGTCATCGTTGGCTTCGTCCTGCTACGACGCCGCGCGCCGCGGTGAGGTCGGGCGCGCGGCAGGGAGGAAACACCGCGGCGGCGTCGGTCCAGCGCCTGCTCGGTGGGTCGTGCAGGTCGCTGACCGCCGCCGCCGCGTCGCGAACGTGTGGCCGGCCTTCGACTACAGCCAGCCCGGCGAGCCCGAGCCGTTCACGAAGGGGCCGACGTTCGACCGCCGGTTGAAACCGCCGAGGATCACCGGTCCGTCGCCGGACCCGCCCGACCCGCAACCGTTGAGGTTGCGGTTCTCCTCGCTGTAAGTGTCGGGCTCGACGTCGAACACGTTGCAGAGCGTCGCATTCTGCTGCACCGAGCCGTCGAGCACGGTCACCGCGGAAACCGGCGTGCTCGATTGCACGACGGTGGTCCCCTGAACATTGAGTCCGCGGATTTGGAAGTACACCAACGTGTCGCTCGGCAGGGCGTTCGTCGTGGCAGCGAACAAGAACTGGTTGGGTCCGGTGAGGTTCAGGGGTTGGCGCTGGACGCTCCCGGGCAGGCTCACGAAGGTCCCGGCACCACCCTCGCGGACCCACATCGTCACTTGCACCGTGTTCACGCCGTTCGGCGCGGCGAAGCCGCGTGGGAACTGATTCACCTGCGCCTGGATGCCGAGTTGGATCGTCGTCGAGTCCGTCGGGCTGCCGCCGCGGCGGGAGCCGTCCTTCCCGGCGCCGACCGGCGGCGTCGTGTACGACTCGATGTGGTGGATGCCATTCATGCGGAACTGGTCGTCGACCGCCGGGAACAGGTAGTTGAAGCGTTGTTCGTTGCTCGCCACGAGCACGTCGTCGAGTCCGTCCGCGTCGAAGTCCGCGCAGGCCATCCGCCCACCGAGGACCGGTCCGCCGGTGGGGAGCTGCGCAGCGGTGACCGGAATCCACCAATAGACCTGATCGGGATCGGTCGTCGTCGGCACGATCAACGTGATCTGTCCGGGCGTCGCGCCGGCGTCTTCGAAGCGGAAGATGTCTCCGGAGTTCGAAGTCTGGACCACCACGGCCGCCTTGCCGTTGGACCACGGCTTGGTGCGCTGCATCGACTCGATCAGGTACGGGCCGGTGTAGGTCGGGAAGTTGACCCCGTTGCCGAACACCTCGTAGATCGCTTGGAGCGAGCCCGGCTGGGCGGTCGCGGTGACGTAGCCGAAGCTGTCTTCCGTGCTCGCGGTTCCACCTCCGGCGAGCCGGAACACCTTGGCACCGACATCTGCAGGAATCCCGGGGATCGCCTGCAGCGTGCCGGCCTCCGAGCGAATCCGCAGCACACCGCCCGAGATGGTCGCGAGCTCGGCGCCGGGCGTCAGTCCGATGTCCGCGAGCGCGAGTCCGGTGATCGCCAGCGCTTCGCTGGAGCTGCTCTGCCCGGACCATACCCCGCTGGCGGACAGGCGACCGCGCACGATGCGGGTGGGCCCGTTGAGTCCGGCGACGACGTTCGAGCCTGACGTTTCGTCGACAGCGGCGAGCTTGGTCGCGTACGCGAGGTCCGCGGTGCCGGGAATCGCGACCACGCTGATGCCGTGCGCCCACCTCGTGAGCGCGAGCCCAGTGGCCGTCGAGAACACTGCGCCATACCTGCCGGTCGGGTGCTTCACGACCGCGAAGTCGGACACGCCGGTCGCGACCGGCTCCCAGCGCGGATACGCCGCCGGCGAGTGAACGAGGTAGAGCTCGTTCCCGTACAGGGCGAACGCGTCGTCGAGGTCGTCAGGAGTGACGTCGGCTGCGACGAACTTGACCAATCCGTTCGGCGCGACGGTCGGCCAGCCCATGTAGTCGGGACCGCTGGTGTAGACGGGGGAGAACTGCGCGAGAGCTGAACCCGTGAGCGCGCCGAGCGCGAAGCCTGCAGAAAGGTACTTGGTGAGCATGGTGTGGAGTCTGCGAGTTTCGGGGGGAGGTGAATCGAGCTTACCCGCTACCCTCGATCTGCGGGGCCCGAGCAGCGACAGCGACGAGGTCGCAACAGACGGGCGAGCTGACGGCCGCGATCTTCCAGTTCCGTGCGGCCGGAATGGACTGCCCGACGAGCGGCGGATTCGTTGCAAGATTCCGCCCGGAACTTTCCGGCGGACGCTCAGCCGCGCTTGAGGCTGCGCCAGAGCGCGACGGCGAAGACGCCGAGACCAAGTGCCATGCCAACGTGCGAGAGCGCGTACACCCCGTTGCGCAAGCCGTGCATCCCGCCGAAGTACGCCGCGTCGATCGCGTCGAAGTCGCGCTCGCCGAAGCGCACCGAAAGCAGCACGTGATAGCCCTTGTAGAGCATCAGCAGCACCGCGACGGTCACGCAAGGCACGTAGACGCGCGTCAGCCAGCGCAGCGACGCGATCGAGAGCTCGCCGCCACCGCACTTCCGCGCCAGGAAAAGACTTCCGGCGAGCACGAGCGGCAGCACGACGCCGGTCAGCAACACGTGTCCGTGCACCAGCGCGAGCGACAGGATCGCCTCCAAGCGCGCACCGGCGCCGATCGCGGCGTAGTCGAGCTTCTTCTGCGACTCCTGGAACGCGACGCCGGCGAGCAGACCGACGAAGAGCATCACGACCGCGTAGCGCAGCAGCGTCCGCGTGGTCGACGCGTAGTGGGCGGGCACCGCCCCGGAGTTTTCGTTCATGCGGGCAGCCTACGCACCGCGCTCGCTTCGGCGAAACGCCGCGGCGCCGACCGATCGACGCGCCGATCCCAGCCGGCGACCGAGCGGGGCGTTGCTCGCGTGAAACGCCGCGCGCTCGGGGGTACAACGAGCTCCCGGGAGCCGGTCGATGTCCAAAACTCCGTTCGCCGCTTCGATCCGAGCCGTCGTCGCCGAGCGATTCCCCACGCGCCGTGCGGAGTCGCTCGCTCGCGAGGCCGTCGCCGATGAACCGTCGCGCGATCGTTGACTTCACCGCGCCCGACGCGGCGCGGGGGTGGGGCCCGATCGACGACGTCGTGATGGGCGGCGTCTCGGCGAGTCGGATCGTGTTCGAGCGCGATCGGACGGTGTTCACCGGCGAGGTGTCGCTCGCGTACGGCGGCGGCTTCGCGTCGGTGCGCTCGGCACCGCGGGAGTTCGCGTTCGGCGAGGCCGACGGCGTCGAGCTCGAGCTCGCGGGCGACGGCCGGCGCTACAAGCTGAGCGCGCGCCTCGATGCGGCGTTCGACGGCGTCGCGTACCAAGTCGAGTTCGTCGCGCCGCGCGAGCGCGTTCGCGTGCGACTCGCGTTCTCCGCGTTCGTCGCGATGCGTCGCGGTCGGCCGGTGCCCGACGCCGAACACTTCGATCCCGCGCGCATCACGACGATCGGGCTGCTGATCGGCTCGGGTCAGTCGGGCGCGTTCCGCCTCGAGCTCTTCGAGCTCGCCGCGTACCGCGACTGACGCCGCGCGCTCAACGCAGGAGCTCCGTCTCGAGCGCCCGGAGCGTCTCGCTCGCTCGCGCGGACTCCGCGGAGTCCGGTGGATAGAGGCCGAGGTTCAGCAGCACCGTCGTCCGCGGTGAACCCTCGGCTTGCACCAGCGTCGCCCAGACCTGCGGCGTGTCGCGGCGCGCGCCGAGCGCGTTCGTCGACCAACGCTCGAACGGCGAATCGGCTTGCGCGCGCAGGACGACGGCTCGCGCGAGGACGCGAGCGTCGCGCCGGTCCTCGACGCGTACGCGTTGGTCGACGTCGAGCGCGAGGCCGGCTCGTTCGGCGTAGGCGGCGAGTCGCTCCGCGCATGCCTCCAATCCGAGCGGGCTCTCCACAGTCGACGCCAGGCCCGACAGGCGCGTGTCGCGGAGGAAGTTCGCGGCCGCAGCGAACCAGAACAGCATCCACGCGGCCGCCGCGTGGAATCCGAGCTCGAGCGCGACGCGCGCGGCGCGCTTGCGTGTCGGGCCGCCGGCTCGCGGCGCGAGCCACGCATAGACGGCGAACCCGAACAGTCCGAGCCCGACCGCGATCAGTGCGTACCACGCGAGCGCCGGGAAGATCGTCGGATCGAGCGGTCCGAGCGTTCTGCTGGTCTCGACGCGCACCGCGGGCTCGCCGTCGGCCGGCGCGGAGGCGAGGCGCGCCAGCGACCACGGATCGTCGAACCAACGCTCCATCCAGGTGTTCGAGCTCGCGCCGAAGGAGTGCCAGTGCGGCGTGCCGAGCTCCCAGAGCGCCCACTGCCCGACGTGGACGAACACGAGCCCGAGTGCGACGGCGACCACGACTCCGACGCCGCGTTGCGCTCGCTGTGCGCGGGAGGTTCCTTCGCGCGAGGCCGCGAGCTCGGGCTCGCCGCGCAGTGCCTGACGAACCAACCACGCGCAAAGTCCGACCGTGATCGGGAGCGCGAGTCCGTACACGAACGGACCGGCGTTCCACAGCGAAGCGAGCGCGATCCAGAGCAGCGCGAAGAAGGCGAACGGCCGCCAATCGCGGATCGGACCTTGGAACAGGCCGCCGGGCGCGGCCGCGGTGCGCCTCGGCTGTCGCTCGCGCACGGCTTCGGTCGTCGGCGCGCGATCGACGAGGTCGACGTCGCTCTTCACTTCGAGCGCGTGCTGATAGCGCCGCTCCGGCTCGCGCGCGAGCGCCTTGAGCACGATCTCGTCGAGCCGTACGTCGACGTGAACGCGATGCGACGGCGGCTCGAAGCTCCCGCGCGGCAGCGAGCCCGTCAGCATCTCGTAGAGCACGACGCCGAGCGCGAAGAGGTCCGCGCGGTGATCGACCTCGCGCGGCCGCTCGAGCTGCTCCGGCGCCATGTAGTGCGGCGTGCCCATCACTTGGTCGCTGCGCGTCAGGAACGCCTCCGCGGCGGGATCGACGAGCTTGGCGAGGCCGAAGTCCGCGATCTTGACGCGTCCGCGGGCATCGAGCAGCACGTTCTCGGGCTTGATGTCGCGATGGACGACGCCTTCGTCGTGCGCGTACTGCAGCGCGTCGCAGAGCTCCCTCGTGATCGCGAGCGCTTGGCGCGGCTCGAGCGGCGCGCGGCGCATCAAGCGCCGCAGATCGAGCCCGTCGACGTACTCCATCGAGAGGAAGAAGAGCCCGTCGACGCAACCGAAGTCGTGCACGGCGACGATGCCGGGGTGTGAGAGCCGTGCGAGCGCGCGAGCCTCGCGCAGGAAGCGCTCGGCGAACGCCGGATCGCCTCCGAGCTCGCGGGAGAGCACCTTGAGCGCGACGTGCCGGTCGAGCTTCGGTTGGCGAGCTTTGAACACCGAGCCCATGCCGCCGCGGCCGAGCAGGAGCTCGATCTCGAGGTCGGGGAACGCCGCGCGGACGTCTTCGAGACTCGGCGGCGTGCCGAAGCGCGCGCTCGACGACGAGCTCGCTCGCTCGGGCCCCGCGGACGGCGGCGGCTTCAGGCCGAGCTCGAGCAGACAGCGAGGGCAGGCATCGCTCGACGTCGCGATCGACGTGCCGCAGCGCGGGCACGCGCGGGCCGGAGACGTGGGCGTGGGCATGGTTCGAATCCTCCGCGTCCCTCTGCGGCGGTCGCGCGGACAGGTTACACGCGTCGCTCGAAAGTCCGGAACAGCGCGCGCACCTCGTCTTCGATCGCCGCCGCGTCGTTCGGATCGCCGAGCGTCGCGGCGACTTCGTCGCGCAGCAGCTCGCCGTAGCGCTTGCGCAGGCGGTGGGCGGCGACCTTGACCGCGTTCTCGGTCAGCCCGAGCTCTCCCGCGATCGATGCGAACCGCGGACCGTCGTCCTCGCCGCTCAGGTGCGGTCGCAACTTGGCGAAGAGCTCCATGCGGCCGATGCGGGCCTGTTCCTCGCCGAGGCGCGCGAGCGAGCGCGCGAGCAGCTCCGCGACCCACGCGCGTTCGAACGCGGCCTCCGGCGTGTCGGCGTCGACGGGGTGGGCGAGCAAGCGGCCCTCCGCCGCGAGCGCGTCGATCGACAGCGCCGCGCGGTCTCCGCCTCGCTTCTGCGCGCGCTCACGCTCGCGCGAGTCGATCAGCACGTGTCGGAACGCGGTCAGCAGGAAGGCCCTGAACCGCCCGCGAGCCGGATCGGCGCGCGCGAAGTCGTCGCGCTCGAGCAACAGCGCGAAGCACGCCTGCACGCGATCGGCCGCGACGTCCGGCGCGAGCCCGCGACGGCGTGCGAACGCGTAGAGCGGATACCAATACGTCCGAGCGAGGTCTTCGAGCGCCGCCTGGCGCACCTCCGAGGCCGCGCCGCTCGCGCGCTGCACGACGCTCCAGCGCGTGGTCAGGAACGACGACTCGGAGCGCGGCGGGCGATCGGCGGTCACGCACCCGATGGTAGCTCGCCGCGTGGCCCCGCGTGCGTCGCACCGCTAGGCTCACGTCGCGCATGAGCTCACCGATCGTCGACGGGATCCTCGGTGGGTTGTTCGCGGGGCTCGCGACCGGAGTCGGCGCGCTCGGCGTGTACTCGGTGCGCGAGCTGTCGCGGCGCGCGAACGACCTGCTGCTCGCTTGCGCGGCCGGCGTGATGCTCGCGGCGTCGTTCTTCTCCTTGCTCGCGCCGAGCATCGAGGTCGCGCGTCGCCAGAGCACGTCGAGCTCGGGCGCTGCGGCGATCGTCTGCGCCGCGGTGCTCTGCGGCGCGCTCGCGTTGACGCTGGCGCACAAGCTCATCCCGCACGAGCACTTCACCACCGGCCGCGAAGGTCCCGCCGCCGCGCACGTGCGGCGCATCTGGCTCTTCGTGCTCGCGATCTCGCTGCACAACCTGCCCGAGGGCATGGCGGTCGGCGTCGGCTTCGGCGGCGGTGAGGCGACCAGCGGCATGTCGCTCGCCGTCGGCATCGGTCTGCAGAACATCCCCGAGGGACTCGCGGTCGCGGCGAGCCTGGTCTCGATCGGATACGGCCGCACGCGAGCGTTCCTGATCAGCCTCGGCACCGGAGCGATCGAAGCGGTCGGCGGCGCGGTGGGCGCGGCGGCGGCTTCGGTGGTCGCCGCACTGCTGCCGTGGGCGCTCGGCTTCGCGGCGGGAGCGATGCTCTTCGTCATCAGCGGCGAGATCATCCCCGAGACGCACCGCGGCGACTCGAAGGGGCTCGCGACGTACGCGTTGCTCGCCGGCTTCCTCGCGATGACCGCGATCAGCGTCGTGATGACATGAACGAGCCGTGACCTCGCGCGTCGCCGCGTCCCGGTGGAGCGCGGAGGTCACGGCGACTCGCGCGGCTCCGTGACCGCGGCGTAGGCCGCGCTCGCTTCGCACGGCGTGCTGGTAGAGTGCGACGCGTCTCCCGAAGACCTCGAACGGAGTCACCGATGGTCCAGACCGATCCCCGCGTCGACGCCTACATCGCGAAGAAGGCCGAGTTCGCTCGGCCGATCCTCGTCCAGCTGCGAGCGCTGGTGCACGCGACGTGCCCCGAGGTCCGCGAGACGATCAAGTGGGGCATGCCGTCGTTCGAGCACCACGGGATCCTCTGCGGCATGGCCGCTTTCAAGGAGCACGCGGTGTTCGGTTTCTGGAAGCACGAGCTCGTCATCGGCGACGATCCGAAGGCGAAGGAGGCGATGGGGAGCTTCGGTTGCCTGCGCTCCGTCGACGAGCTGCCGTCGAAGGCGCGCTTCGCGAAGCTGATGAAGAAGGCGATCCAGTTCAACGTCGACGGCGTCAAGGCGCCGCGCACGAAGACCAAGCCGAAGGCACCGATCAAGATGCATCCGGAGCTGAAGCGCGCGCTCGCGAAGAACGCGAAGGCCGCCGCGACGCTCGCGGGCTTCCCGCCGGGCGCGCAGCGCGAGTACCTCGAGTGGATCGCCGACGCGAAGACCGACGCGACGCGCGCGCGGCGGATCGCCGACGCCGTCGCGTGGCTCGCCGCGGGCAAGCGCAAGAATTGGAAGTACGAGAAGTGCTGAGCTCGTCCCCCGAGTTGCTCGGATCCCTCGCTGCGAGCTGCCACGCGGTGCGCGCGCCGTTCGCCAGGTCGACCGCGCACGCGCGTCGCACGCTCCGCTCGCCGCACGCGACCGAGGCACGCCCGTGAGACGGCTCTTCCTCGTCCTGGTCGGCGCGCTCGCGCTCTACGTCGGCGGTCGCGCGCTCGTGCACGCGCTCGCGTCGCACGAGACGCGGATCGCGTGGGTGATCGACGACATGGTCGACGGATTCAACGCGACGCGCATGAACCCGATACTCGATGGGCTCGATCGCGAGTTCCTCGACGACACGTGGGGCGCCGATCGCGAGACCGTGCGAGCCGCGGCCGCGCACCTCTTCTTCAACGCGGTCGACGGCGAGACCAAACGCTTCCTGTATCGCGCCGAGTGGACGCTGACGTCGATCACGGTTTCCGATGGGCCCGCGCCGAGCGCGCAGGTCGTGCTCGAAGCGAGCTTTTTCGAGAAGCGCGGCGAGAGCGAAGTGCTCGCGTGGAAGGTTCGCGTCGACGGCGACATGCACCTGCAACCGGAAGGCGAGTGGTGCTTCGCGCGCACGCGCACGACGACGCTCGAGGGCGAGAAGCCGCGCTGAACCGCGTTCCCAAGCTCCCAAGGCCTGCTTCATTGACAAGCGCCCGCGATCCGATAAGGTGGTCAGCCTCGAACAGCGAGTGTGGCTCGCGTTCCCCGTTTCCACCCGTTCTCAACGAAGCCCCGGCGGCCATTAGGGTCCACCGGCAGCCTCCAAACGGACTCCAACGGTGATCGCGCCCCTCGCCGAGCCAGACCCTGAGACAGGTCGGCTCGCGTCGCGCGCTCAGAGCTAGTAGCGGGTTCGACTCGGTCAGCTGAAATCCCGTGCGGCGTCCGCGCCCACACAGCGACCGAAGCCGTCTCCAGAGCCGCACGAGCCTCGCTCGCGCGTCGATGCGCTCCAAAGGGCGCGTCGCTCTGCCACGGAACCCGTAGCGCGACAACTTCTCTCTACCCGCGACCGTCGGCCCAAGAGCCGTTCGGCGCCAGCACGTGCACAACACGCGTGCCTCTTTCCATTGATCCAATTCGAAAATCTCGGCCTGTGTGAGCCGATCCTGCGAGCCCTGCTCGCGGAGAACTACGCACAACCCACTCCGATCCAAGCCCGCTCGATCCCCGAGCTCCTCGCAGGCCGCGACCTGCTCGGCTGCGCGCAAACGGGCACCGGCAAGACCGCTGCCTTCGCGCTCCCGATCCTCCAGCGCTTCAGCGCCTCGAAGGTCCGTCCCAAGCCGCGTGAACCGCGCGCGTTGGTGCTCGTGCCGACTCGCGAGCTCGCGCTGCAGGTCAAGCAGAGCTTCGTCACCTACGGTCGCTTCCTCTCGATCACCGCGACCGTCGTCTACGGCGGCGTCGGCAAGGGCCCGCAAGCGACGGCGCTCGCGCGCGGCGTCGACGTCGTCGTCGCCACGCCGGGTCGACTGCTCGATCTGATGAACGATCGCGCGGTCAAGCTGTCGGCGCTGGAGGTCTTCGTCCTAGACGAAGCCGACCAGATGCTCGACCTCGGCTTCGAACGCGACGTCGAGCGCATCCTCAAGCACCTGCCGTCGAAGCGTCAGACGATCTTCTTCTCGGCGACGATGCCGCCGCCGATCGCGAAGCTCGCCAACGGTCTGTTGAAGGACCCGGCGCGCGTCGTCGTCACGCCGGTCGCGTCGACGGTCGACACCGTCGAGCAGGTCGTGCAGTACGTCGAGACCGCCGACAAGCCCGATCGCCTCGCCGACGTCCTGCGTCGCCCCGAGGTCGAGCGAGCGCTGATCTTCGTGCGCACCAAGCACGGCGCGAACCGCGTCGCGAAGCGCCTGGTCCAACAGGGCCTGCGCGCCGACGCGATCCACGGCAACAAGTCGCAAGGGCAACGCGAGCGCACGCTCGAGTCGTTCCGCGCGGCGCGCACGCCGTTCCTGGTCGCGACCGACATCGCCGCGCGCGGCATCGACGTCGACGGCATCACGCACGTCGTCAACTTCGACCTGCCGAACGTCCCCGAGGTCTACGTCCACCGCATCGGCCGCACCGCGCGCGCCGGCGCCACCGGCGTCGCGATCTCGTTCTGCAGCCGCTCGGAGCGTCCGTTCCTGAAGGACATCGAGCGCCTGATCCGTCGTCCGCTGCACGTCGACACGCCGGCGCGCTTCGCGAAGCGCGGACCGCACGTCGAAGCGCCGCAGGTGGCGAACGCGGACTTCGCCGCGGAGCTCGCCGAGCCCGCGCTCGCCGCGTCCGCTCCGGCGGAACGTCGTGAACGGCCCGCTCACCACGAGCGCGGCGGCCAGCACGAGCGTCGCGACGATCGCGGTCGCCAAGGCGGCCGTTCGCACGAGCGCGGCGACCGCCGCGATTCGCGTCCGGCGCACGCCGGCCGCAGCGACGCGCGACCGCAGCACGCTCGCGCGGAGCGCGCGGGCCCCGGTTCGACCGGCGCACACGGCGGCCACGGCCGCGCAGCCGGCCACGGCGCGCGTCCCGAGGCGGGCGCTCGCCGCTCGTTCGAGCATCGCGCCGCGCACGTCGAGGAGCACCCGCCGCGCGAGAGCTTCGGCCTCGGCGTGGACGATCGCGCTCCCGCGCATGCGGGCGATCGCGCTGCCGCTCACCACGCGGAGCGCGGCCCGGCGCAGCGCACGGATCGGCCGTCCCACGGCGAACGCGAGCCGCGCGGCGGCGAGCGTGCTCACGCCGAGCGCGCGCCGATCGAGCGTCCCGCCGGTCACACCGGTCCGCGCCCGTCGGGTCCGAATCGCTCGCACCCCGGCCAAGGCCAACGTTCCGGCGGCAAGCGCTTCAACCGCGCGCGTCGCTGATCACCGACCCAATCCGTGCGCGCGGCGAAACACCGCGCGCCGGAAGAGCAGCGGGGGCGCCCTGTGCGAACAGGACGTCCCCGCTTGCT
>JADLBP010000358.1 GCA_020847695.1 Planctomycetota bacterium | reverse complement strand
GACGGCGTCGAGATCCTGCGCTTCGACTACCGCGGCCGTCAGGTCGGGCTCGACCTCGACATGCGCTACGTCTGTCTGGTCTGGCTCGCGCACGGCCAGCAGGTGATCCTCACCGTGCAGGTCGAGGAGTCGCGCTGGGCCGAGCTCTCGCCCGGCATCGAGGACGCGCTGTCGTCGCTGAGCTTGCGCGATTAGCGGCGCCCACGCGAATCGCGGAGACCCGCTCCAGCGACTTGCTCGGCGCCCGCGCGACTAGCCGAGCGGCGCGACGAGCCAGAGCACGCCGACGCCGAGCGCCGCGACCGAGGTCGCGCCGAGCGCGAGCTCGCGCTTGCGCGCACCGAGCGCCCCGAACGTCCACGCGCACGCCGCCATCGCGGCGACCGTGCCGAGCGCGAACGCGCCGAGGTAGAGCCCCGCGTCGAGCCGCGTCGGCAGCGCGAGCGCCGGCAACACGCCGAGTAGGTGCGAGCTCCCGGCGAGCCCGTGCAGCGTCCCGACGCCGAGCGCGAGGCGCAGCGGGCTCGCGTGTTCGTGGACGGCGCGTCGTTCGTGCGCGGAGAGCGGCAAGTGGGAGTGCACCACGTCGCCGTGGCGATGCTCCGCGGCCTTCGCGCGCGCCGCGACAAGCCTCGCGAGCCCCCAGAGGCCGAGGCCGATCAGCGTCACGCCGACCAGCCGTTCGGCGACGCCGGAGAAGGTCTCGAGTGGCAACGCTTCGCGCAGCGCGAGCGCGAGCGCGCCGACCAGCGCGACGCCGAGCGAGTGGCCGACGCCCCAGCGCACGCCCGCTTTCCACGCGCTCTCGCGCGCCGCGACCGAGAGCGGCGCGACGGCGGCGAGGTGATCCGGTCCGGCGACGACGTGCACGAACCCGGCGGCGAGACCTGCGAGGACGACGATCACGCGCCGCTTCGTAACCGATGCGCGCAGCCGACGCCAGCGCGACGGCGCGGTTCGCGGCTCACTTGCGACCCGACTCCGCGGGCGGGAAGCAGACGCGCACCATGAACGCATCGAGCAACTCGCGTCGCGACGCCGCGAGGTCCGCGTGCCGCGCGGCGGGCCAGTCGCCGCCTTCGAGCTCGAAGCGCGACTCGACGATCGTCACCGGCGCGCCGTCTTCGGTCGCGCTCCGCGCCGAGCGCGTCCAACGTCCGAACTCGTCGGCGCCTCGGACCTCCGCCGGCCCGGAGACGCGCTCGTCGAGCGGCGTCGTGCCGCGGAACGTCGCGGTGGTCTCGACGACCATCGGTACCGCGATGCGCACCGGATGGCGACGATCGGGCTCGGGCGTCACGGAGAGCAGCACTTTCTCCCAACCGGTCGGCAATGGCGCGTGCTCGAGCTCGCCGATGCGCACCCGGGCACCGGCGACGTGGTAGCCGATGCGCAGCACGAGCTCGCGCTCGGGGTCGTCGGCGCCGTCGACCTCGAGCCTGTCGAGTCGAGCGGCGTTCGCCGCGGAGAGCACCCGCCGAACGAACGCTCGCGAGTCCGCCTTCGACCGACCGAGCACCGAGCGCAACCGAGCCGCCTCGTAGCCGACGGCGCGGACCTCTTCCTCGACCGTGAGGTCCCGTTCGCCGCTCGGCGTGATCGTGCGACGAACCCGGAACGCCGTGGCGTCCACCGGTTCGGCCGGCAACGAGATCAGGCGCGGGTTCTCGGGATCGAGCAGCAGCGCCCGCCCGCCGAACCAGTTCGGGGGCAACAATCGGCCGGGTGGAGATCGCTGGTCGGTCGGGTCGACGAATCCCGCGGCGCCCAAGACCGGCACGTGCACGATCATGTGATCGAACTGCTGCATCGACGGCAAGTCCTCGCACAGCGCGTTCTGCGAGTGGATCAACACCAACGACGCCTCGACGCCGACCGAGTGCAGCAGCCCGAGCAGCAGCACCGACTGGTCCTTGCAGTCGCCGTCGAGTCCGGCGAGCGTCTCCTCGGCGGCGCGCGGGATCCGACCACGCACGCCGAACGTGACTCCGTCGTACCGGATCATGTCGCGCACGTGCTCGGCGAGCCGCGTCGCCTTCTCGACGTCGGTCGACGCGTCGCCGGTGAGCTCGCGTGCGCGCTCCTCGATCCACGGCGTGACCGTCAGCCGACCGCGGATCTCGCGGAGGTACTCGAGCCCGATCTCACGCCACGTCGCGTGCTCGTCGCCGAGCCACAGCATCGGCGTCAACGTCTCGCTCGGCGGCGCGTCCTCCTCTTCGACCTGCGCCGCGAGATCGCGGACGAACCAGGCGCGGAAGTCGGCGCCCTCGAGCGTCGTGAGCACGCCCGTGCCGCCGACGCGCGCGGCGACCAAGTCGGGGTCGCCACGGACGTAGTGAGCCTCGAAATCGATCGGGTACCGGCTTCCGAAGGGCGCGCGGACCCACGGCGGAGCGTGCAGCGGCGAGCGATCCTCGACCGTGACGGTGCACTCGATCCGGTGGCCGACGCGCAGGCCCGGCACGGGGACGTTGAGCCAACGCGCGTCGCTGGATTGCCCGGGCTCGGCCTCGGAGACGTAGTAGGAGGCGACGTCGCCTTCCGCGACGAGCTCGCCGTCGGCGTCGAGCACGCAGAGCGAGTTGACGTACGCGCGTTGGAACGAGTTGTGGAACGGCGTGCGCAACGCGCCGAGCTCGGCGAGTGCCGACGGGCTGCGCAGCTCGATCACGCTGCGCGTCGTCGTCCGCGTGGGCTCGTTGCGCCGCAGGTAGGTGCCGACGACGAGCGAGCGATAGACCGCAGGCGAGTCGTCGCGCCCCGCGGAGTGCGTCGGGCCGACTTCGAGCTCGCGTGCGAGCTCCTCGGGCAGCGGCACCGGCTCGAGCGCGGCCTTGATCGTCGAGTTCTGTCCCTCGCCGAGCAGCAACGACGCCTGCATCAGCGATTCCGCGACGTTCGGATCGCCGGGCGCGAGCTCGGACGCGGCTTCGAACGCGGCCTTCGCTTCGTCGTACTCCTCGCGGCCCATCAGGCTCCAGCCGCGAGCGAGTTCCGCGCGTCCGGTGCGCTCGCCGCGCGCTTGCAGTCGTTCGACGACCCGCATCGCGTCCTCGAAGGAGCCCGACGCGTTGTACTGCTCGGCGAGCTCGTACAGCGCATCGACAGGCGTCTGCGGGTCCGCCGTGAGGCGCTCGAGTCCGGCGGTCGATTCGGCGACCTCGCCCGCCGCGAACAGCTCCGAGGCCAGTCGCAACTGCACGTCGAGCACCGGATGCCGCTCCGCGTGGCTTCGCGCGATCTCGGCGGCTTCGGCGTGCTTGCCGCGCGCGCTCAGGCTCTCGGTCCACGCCAGGAATCCGTCGTCGTCGAGCTCGCGCTCCTCGTGCAGCGCGCGGAACTCGCGCTCGGCTTCCTCGACGCGGCCGAGCCGCAGCTTGATCGCGGCACGGGACGAGCGGATCGCCGATTGCCGCCAGAGCTCGTCGGGCACCGCATCAAGCGCCGCGAGCGCTTCCTCGCCGCGGCCCGTCGACTCCAGCGCGAACGCGAAGTTGCGCGCGACCTCGACGTCGAGCGGATCGGCTTCGACCGCTTGCCGGAAGAAGTCGACCGCGCGCGCCATCTCGCCGCGTTCGACGTACCAGTTCCCGATCCAGCTGTGGATCATCTTGAGCGTCGGTCCGCGCTCGAGGCTCCGCTCGGTGGGCTTCCGAGAGGTGGGCTCGAAGAACCGCACCGCGTCGAGGGCACGCCGCGCGCTCGCGTACTCGCCCTTCGACTCCTCCGGGCACCAGGCGCTGACCAACCAGCCTCGCTCCGCGTTCAGCGCGAAGCGGACGATCTGCTTGAACGTGTCGCCGTCAGACTCGAGGCGCGCGACGAGCTCGAGTCCCTCGAGCTGGCCGTTGGGCGACCAAGCGCGCCTTTCGACGACCGCACGCGAATCATCGATGCCGATCGTGTGGAGCGCGCTATCGACGAACGCGTCGAGAGTCGGCGGGCCGCTCTTCCATTCGAACGCCGACGCGAACACGTAGCTGCCCATCCGTTGCGCCTGGAAGAGGACCCAGCCCCATTCCTCGATGTCGGCATCCCCCTCGAACCAACCGAGCTCGCGCAACCTGGTCTCGATGCCGAGGTAGCGATCGTGGATGTCGACGAAATCGCCGTCGAGCGAGCTCGGTTGCCGCAACCCGAGCACGCGGAAGCCGCGCATCGCCTCCTCGCACTCCGCGTCGGTCTCCGGAGTCCGGCGATCGGTCGTGAACGTGATCTCGTAGGTGCGCGGGCTTCGCACCGCGAGGTACTGGAGGAAGGACTTGCGCGTGCTCCCGACCGTCGGAGTGCCTTCGAACGGCAGTCGACGGAACGTCACGTCGTCGAGGACGAGGTCGCTGGTCGCCCCCCAGCGGAGCTCGTCCAGCGTCCAGTCGAGGCTCTCCTTCGACGACCGTTCGAGGTCGTCGAGATCGACCTCCCCGACGTTCGAGACCGCGATGCTCATCACGATCTCGGGTCGCAAACGTCGCACGATCAGGCACGCGCCGCGTTCCAGCGCGTCTCCGCCGTCGAACGGACGCCACGCCGACGAAGGCACGCGGAGCTCGAAGTCCTGTTCGTCCAAGCGGAAGACGGCGCCTTCGTCGCCGGCGCGCATGCCGATCCGGACCATGCCGAGCACGAGGACCACGGCGAGCGTCGCGCCCGTCACGCCGGAGAGCACCAGCGCGGCGACCGCCGAGCCACGCCCTCGCTCGACCGTGCTCGGCCGAGCGCTCCAACGCGCGAGGCAGACGCTCGCGAGCACGAACGCGGCGATCAGTTGGCCGACCATCGCGCCGCCGGCGAGCACGGCGACCAGCGCGCGCGGCTCGACGTCGTCCTCGCGGGCCAGCCCGGCGGCCAGCGGCGCGAGCCAAGCGCCGAGCGCGAGGACGAGCGAGAGCGCGCCGAACTTCGAATAGCGCGGGTCGGCGAGCTTGCCGCTGCGCCAGATGACGACTGCGAGGAGCGCGACGATCAGGATCTGCATTCCGGAGCTCGCTTCAGCGATGAGTTCGCGGATCGCCCCGGGCTTGCGAACAGGGCGTCGAGCGCCGCTGCGACGGCGATCGATCGGGAAGGTCCGCGATCTTAGGCGCGCCGTCTCGCGACGCGCAAGCCGGGCGAGTGCGGAGCCCCGACCCGGAGGCGCG
>JADLBP010000357.1 GCA_020847695.1 Planctomycetota bacterium | reverse complement strand
TGAAGGGCGCGGACTTCGAGCGACCGCCGGAAGCGTTCGTGTTCGAGACCGGCGCGAATCGCTGGCGGCGTTTCGACGCGTGGCCGCCGAAGGTCGAGTCGCGCGCGCTCTTCCTGCGCGAAGGACGCGCGCTGTCGTTCGCCGCGCCGACCTCCTCCGACGTCGCGAGTTTCGACGGCTATCTGTCGGACCCCGCGCATCCGGTGCCGTACCACGAGCGCATCCAAGTGCGCACGCCGCCGGAGTACATGACCGACGACCAACGCTTCGCGTCGCGCCGGCCGGACGTCTTGCACTTCGAGACCGAGCCGCTGGAAGAGCCGCTGACGCTCGCGGGGCCGTCGCTCGCCGAGCTCTGGATCCAGACCACCGGCACCGACGGCGACTTCGTGGTCAAGCTGATCGACGTCTTCCCGCCCGAGACGCCGAACCTCCCGACCACGACGCCGGGCAAGGCGCTCGGCGGGTACCAGATGCTCGTGCGCAGCGAGGTCCTGCGCGCGCGCTTCCGCGACGGGTACGCCGAGCCGAAGCCGCTCGAGCCCGACACGTCGACCCGGCTCGCGTGGCCGCTGCAGGACGTCCTGCACACGTTCGAGAAGGGCCACCGCGTCGCGGTGCAGGTCCAATCGACCTGGTTCCCGCTGGTCGACCGCAACCCGCAGACATTCGTCCCCAACGTGTTCGAGGCGCGCGAGCAGGACTTCCGCGCCGCCTGGGTGCGGGTCGAGCGCTCGCCCGAGCACCCGTCTTGTTTACGAGTCGGCGTGCTCGCGAACGCGGAGACGCGCTGAGGGCGACCGCCGGTCGAAATGCCCTGGCGCCGTTTCCGCCGATCTGGTACCAACATTGGCGTACTTCGAGCGCCGCCCGCTTGGGGGGTGCGAGGAAGTGAATCGCTCTTCCATTCCGTTCTTCGCTCGGCGCGCAGGCTTGTGGTTCGTGGCTCGGTTCGATCGCTGGCAATGCGCCGTCTGGGACTCCCAACCGCCTAAGCGTTTGGCGCGCGACCCGAGCGGAGGCAACTCTCGACTGACCGATGGGAACCAAGCTGTACGTTGGGAATCTGTCTTACTCCACCACCGAAACTTCGCTGCGCGCCGCGTTCGAGACCAACGGACGCTCCGTGAAGGAAGTCGCGGTGATCTCCGATCGTGAAACCGGTCGGCCGCGCGGCTTCGCGTTCGTGCGCATGGGCACGGACGCCGAGGCGAAAGCGGCGATCGAAGAGCTCGACGGCTTCGAGCTCGATGGCCGGCGCATTCGCGTCAACGAAGCGCAAGAGCGCGCGCCGGGCGGCGGCGGGGGCGGCGGCTTCCGTCCGCGTCCCGGTGGCGGCGGCCCGAGCAGCGGTGGTGGCGGCGGTGGCGGTGGCGGCGGCTACCGTGATCGCGGCGACCGCGGCGGCGAGCGCGGCGACCGCGGGGATCGCGGCGACCGTGGCTTCCGCGACCGCGGCGGGCGCGGCGATCGCTACGACCGCGGCGGCTACGACCGCGAGTGAACGCGAGCGCGCGCTGCGCTCACAAACCTACCTACGACGGGGACGGCTCGAGCGAGCGGTCCCCGTCGCTGTTCGATGCCGCGCGTGTCAGCGCCGCGTCGCGCCGGCCTCGCGGGCCTTGCCGATCAACTTCTGCGCGACCTCGCGGAACTCGTCGCGGGTGATCTCCGCGTTCAGCGCGCGTTCCTCGAGCTTGGCGAGCGCCTTCTGCAGCCGCTCGAGCTCGTCCCCGCCGCCGACGGCTCCCGCCGCGGCCGCGCGATCCTCGAGCGCCGCGCGCACGCGCGCGAAGTCGACCCGCGTCGCGCCGCGCGCGAGCGCCTTCTGCTCGAGCCACGCGAGCGCGCGTTCGAGGCGCGAGGCGACCAGCTCCTCGCGCAATGCGACGAAGTCGGCCGCGGTCGCGCCGCCCGCGTCCTGGCGAGCCTGCACGTCGGCGACCAGCTTCTTCCAACGCTCGCGGCTGTTGCCATCGGCGTCGGGTTGCTCGGTGGCGCGCGCGAGACGCGCTTCGAGCAGCGCTCCGACGCGCTCGAACTCGGCGCGGGTCGCGTGACGCGCGACGGCGCGCTCCTCGAGCCACGCGAGCGCGCGTTCGGCTCGCGCGTCGAGCACGTCCTCGCGCAGCCGCGCGAGCGCGTCGGCGTCGAACAGCCCGGCTTCGGCGCGGGAGCGGAGCTCTTCGACCACCGCGCGCAAGCGGTCGCGCAGGGTCTGAGCCCGCGCTTCGCTCGCGTGGGCTTTCGCCTCCGCTTCCAACGCCTCGATCAGCGCCTCGAACGCAGGGCGCGGCGCGGAGTGCGCTTGCAGCGCCTGCGCGAGCGCGTCGAGCGCGCGGTCGACCGGCTCGCCTTCCTGCACGAAGGCCGGCCGCTCGGTAGCGGGGTCTTGCACGGCGGCGGGGACGAAGCACAACGCGAGAGCGAGGGTCCACATGGTGAGTTCTCCTGGCGAGCGCGTTCACGCTAACCCCGCCGCGCGGGAGGGCCAAGCACTCCGAGGAGTCCCGGCGGCTCGACGCCGGATTTCGGACGCGCTCGCATGACGGCGCCGTCGTCCGGAGCGGACCGGACGCCGCGAGAACGCCGCGCGGGGGAGGTCGGCGAGCCGCCGCTCCCTCAGGGCGCGAAACGCGACGCGCACGGCGACCGCGAGCTCACCGCCTCTCGGGGGCGGTCGTCGGGGCGCCGTGCGCGCAAGAGGAGTTCCGCGGTTCGTCGATCGGGCGGCCGCGCGAGCGACCGCGCCGCGCCGGCGGCCTCGGGAGCCGAGCGGCCGGGCGTTCACCGAGTCGCGGACGGACGTCAGCGGGCCGAGTACTTCGTGCCGCGGCGTTGGCCGGTGGTCTTCAGCTTCTTCTCGGCGAGCAGCTTGATCACCGGCAGCTTGAGCTCCTTGGTGTCGATCGCGATCGCCTTGCCGATGCGCTCGATCGTGTTGCCGGGGTTCGACTTCACGTACGCGAGCAGCTTCGCGGCGAGCGCGTCGATCTCCTCGGGGCTGCGCTTCGCGCCGCGGCCGCGACGCACCGCGCGGCGACGGATCGCGCCGCCTGCGACCGGCGCCGCGGTCGTGCGCGGGCGACCCGGGCCGCGCGCGGCCGGGCTGCCGAGCGCCGCTTGCACGGACTCCAACGCAGCCTCGCGCACCAAAGTGGCGAGTTCTTCGACGAACGACTCGATACGGGAACGAATTTGTTGATCCAGATTGGGAGTTGCCATGCCCGTATTTGGCATTTCGAGTCAGGCGAAGTCAAATAGGCTCTCGTGCGATATTCGATCTTCCGTCTGGACCTCGGACGAACGCTCGGCGCGGTGGCGCTTGCGGCGAGCTTGCTTTTCGCGTGCGGCGATCCGCAGCAACCCGGTGATCGCGGCGAAAGCAACTCCGCGGCTTCCGTCGTGTTGCGACGGGAGGGAGGGATGGTGCGACTTCCCGGCGGCGTTTTCGCGATGGGGACGAATAGCGGTTTCGCGTTCGAGGCGCCCGTGCACGAAATCGAGCTCTCGCCGTTTTGGATCGACGAGCACGAGGTGACCGTCGGTCAGTATTCGGTGTTCGTCGCCGCGACCGGTCATGTCACCGTCGCAGAGCGCTTGGGCTGGTCCGGTGTATTCGATTTTTCGAACGGCGAATGGAAGGTCGTCGAAGGAGCCGATTGGCGACATCCGGTCGATCCCTCGCTCGTCGCTCCCGACGACCAACCGGTCACGCAACTCGCGTGGGAGGACGCCGAGCGCTATGCGGCTTGGGCGAGCAAGCGTCTCCCGACCGAGGCCGAGTACGAGTACGCGGCGCGCGGCGGTTCGCTCGGCACGCTCTACGCGTGGGGCGACGAGCTCGTGCCCGCGGGCGTCCACCGGACCAACGCTTGGCAAGGTCATTTCCCCGAGCGCGACCTCGGCCAGGACGGCTTCGTCGGCGTCGCTCCGGTCAAAAGCTTTCCGCCGAACGGCTACGGGCTCTACGACTTGACCGGCAACGTGTGGGAATGGTGCGCCGACTGGTACGACCCGGCGTACTACCTGGACTCGCCGCGCCGCGACCCGCGCGGGCCCGAGCGCGGCGACGATCGGGTGATCCGCGGCGGCTCCTTCCTCTGCAGCGAGAACTACTGCCGGGGCTATCGCGTCGCCGCGCGCAATCACACGCCGCACGACAGCGGGCTCGACCACCTGGGCTTTCGCTGCGCGCGATCCGACGAAGCGGCGCGTTGACGCTTGCCGGAACGGCGCTCGGCCGGGATCCTGGCGCGCCATGCAAGGCACCGAGCACGAGGACGAGCGAGCGGCGCGGCCGGACGCGCCGGTCGCGCGCTGCGCCGAGCGCGCCGCGCGAACCCACCGGAGCGGAGCTCGGTGAGCCTCCGCTCGACGACTCCGCGGGAGAGCCCCCCGCGGCGGCGCCTGCTGATCGCCGCGTGCGCGGTGTTCGCGCTCGCGCTCGGGCTGCGGTTCGCGTTCTGGTCGCAGGTCCGCGGCGGCGCGCTCGACGAATGGCACCGCTACGACCAGAGCGACATGGCGACCTACCTCGCGCAGGCCGACCAGTTCGCGTCCGGCGATTGGCTCGCGAGCGAGCCCGTCCATCCCTACCACGGCTGGCAGACGGTCGCGCCGCCGGAGAAGTGGCTCGCGTGGTACGGGCCGCACGTCTTCCACCAAGCGCCGGGGTACGCGTACCTGCTCGCGTTCGCGCGGTCGCTCTCCGACGAGCCGCTGGAGCTCGCGAAGGCGGTGCAGCTCGTGCTCGGCGCGTGCACCGCGGTGTTCGCGCTGCTCCTCGGCGCGGAGCTCTTCGGGCTCGCCGCCGGCGTGATCGCCGGAGTGTGGGTCGCGGGCTACGGGCCGCTCTACTACCTCGAGGCGCAGCTGTTGCGCGAAGGGCCCGCGCTGTGCGCGCTGTTCGCGCTCGCGTGGCTGCTCGCGTGCGAGCTGCGGATCGAGCGCGGCGGGCTCGGCCGCGCGCTCGCGTGCGGACTGCTCGGCGTCGCGATCGGGCTGTTCCACGTGCTGCACGAGATGGGCACGGTGGTGCTGGTCGTCGCGGCGCTGGTGCTCGGCCTGCACCATGCGCGCGCGCGACTGCGCGCGGGGCGCGCGGCGGCCGTGCAGGCGCTCGCCGCGCTCGCGGTCGGCTACGTCGTCGGTTTCGCTCCGCTGCTCGCGCGCAACCTCGCAGTCGGCGCGCCGCCGTTCTCGGTGTCGTGTCGCACGCTGATCAACTTCGCGGAAGCCAACGAAGCGAACGCGGCCGAGGGCGGTGCGACGTTCATCGCGCCCGGGCCGGCGGTGGTGAAGATCCTCGACGAGGCGGACGGCAGCTTCCTGAGGATGCTCGGCGGCGTCTGGGCGACGTACGACGGCGACGTCGCGAAGCTGGTCGGCAACTGGTGGCTGCGGTGGAGCGCGGTGTGGAAGCGGTTCGAAGAGCCCGACAACACGAGCTTCTACTTCTACCGCGAGTACTCGGCGCTGCTTGCGAGCTCGCCGACGTTCGCGTGGCTCTTCCCGCTCGGCGTCGCGGGGCTCTTGGTCGCCGCGTGGGCGGCGTGGCGCGCGCTGCGGAGCGGCGAGCACGCGGCGCTCGCGAATCCGCGCGGCGTGCTCGCCGCCTGCGCGCTGCTCTTGGCGGTTGCCGGCGCGTTGAGCTTCGTCCACACCGTCGCGCGCTTCCGCCTCTACGTGACGCCGGCGCTGTTCGTCGGCGCGGGCTTCGCGCTCGTCTCGACGTGGCACGCGATGCGCGAGCGGCGCTTCGGCGCGGTCGGAGCGCTGGTCGGGCTCGCGGTGCTGGCCGCGCTCTACCAAGGCTCGATCACGCGCGAGACCGAGCGCGATCGCTTCCGCCCGGTCGATTGGTACGTCGCGGCGTCGGTGTCGCAGACGCTCGGTCAACACGAGCGCGCACTGGCGTTCGCGGACGACAGCGCCAAGCGCTACACAGGCGACGTCAACCTCTACCTCGTGCTCGGGCCGACGTTCGAGTCGGCGAAACGGTGGAGCGAGGCGCGCGCGTGCTACGAGCGCGCGCTCGCGGCGCTGCCGCAGTCGCCGGACGCGCGCCGCGGGCTCGCGCGCGTCCAAGCGGCGCTCGGAGGCGCGAAGTGAGCGCGCGCAAGTCGCCGCAGCCGTCGGTGGAGGCGGAGAGCGCGCTCCAGGGCCGCTTCGCATTCCTCGCCGAGCGCGGCGCCTGGTTCTGGGGCCTGGTCGCGCTCGGGCTCGTCGCGCGGCTCTACCTCGTGTTCGCGACCGAAGGCACCACCGACGTCTTCATCTGGGCGGACCACGCGAAAGGCATCGCCGAGCGCGGGCTCGCGGCGCAGTACCGCGAGTCGCAGATGCTCTTGAACCACCCGCCGCTCGCCGCGTGGCTGATGGCGGCGATGTGGGAGCTCTCGCAGGCGACCGGGCTCGCCTTCAAGGCGTGCATGCGGCTGCCGATCGCGCTCGCGGACCTCGCGAACGTCGCGTTGCTCGCCGCGCTGCTGGTCGGGCGGCGCGAGCGTTGGCTCGTCGCGGGGCTCTACGCGGTGATGCCGGTCGCGCTGGTGCTCGGCGCGTACCACGGCAACACCGACGCGTTGCTCGGCACGCTGCTGCTCGCCGCCGCGGTGTTCGCGTCGCGAGGACGCGTCGTCGCGTGCGGCGCGGTGCTCGGGATCGGACTCGCGATCAAGCTGCCGATCGTGCTCGGCGCGCCGGCGTTCTTCTTCGCGGTGCCGGGCTGGCGCAAGCGCTTCGAGCTCGCGGGCGTGACGCTCGCGGTCGCGCTCGCGTGCTACGCGCCGGTGCTGGTCCAGGACTTCGGCGCGGTGAAGGAGAAGGTCTTCGGCTACCGCGGCCTGGTGATCTTCACGCTGTCGAATCCGCCGACGTTCATCTGGGGCCTCAAGAACCTGTTCATCGAGCTCTGGGGCTACGACAAGCGCATCGAGGTCTGGTCCGAGGTCCCGGGGTTGGTCGAGTGCTGGCCGGGTTGGGCGGTCGCGTTGGTCGCGCACGGCAGCACGCTCGCGCTCGGGCTGATCGTCGCGTTCGCGTTCCTGCGTCGACGCGAGCGCGATGCGCTCGGGCTCGCGACGACGCTCGCGCTCTCGTACGCGCTCTTCTACGCGCTGGTCGACGCGTGGGCGTTCCAGTACCTCGCGTGGGCGATGCCGTTCTGGTTCTTCGGCGGGCGCGTGTTCGCGTGGGCGGCGCACGTCTTCGCCGGCGGCTATCTCTACTTGCTCTACGCGTTCGTCTGCGCCGACCCGCTGCTGCGCGGACACTGGGGCTTCAACGAGCACCCGAACTGGCCCGGCTACCTGCCGTTCTTCCGCGAAGCGGCGTTGTACACGTTCGTCGTGTTCGCGTCGCTCGCGCTCGCGCGCGCGGTGCGCGCCGAGTTCGCTCAGCGTCGCAGCGCCTGAGCGCGCCGTTCCGCGACGTGCGCCAGCGCGTACGCGAGCGCCTCTTCCTCGGAGAGCAAGTCGGTGTCGATCACACGGTGCGGCACCATCAGGGTTTCGAAGCTCGCGTGCAGCGCGCGCACGAGCTCCGGCCCGCGGTTGGCCGCCGGATGGTCCGCGTGTCGTGCGACGCGGCGCTCGGCGGTCTCGAGCGAGCACGTGCACTGGAACACGACGAGCTCCGCGCGCAGCTCGCGCACGAGCCCGAGCAGCGCGTCGACCTGCGCGCGCCGCGCGTACGTGCGGCCGTCGAGCACGACGGTGTCGTGTCGCGCGCGGCGCGCTTCCTCGCGGACCACGGTGTGGATCGCGGCGGACACGATGTCGTCCTGCTCGCTCGAGTACTCGACGAGCCCGGGCTCGTAGAGCGCCGCGCGCACGCGATCCTTGTCGAGCACCGGCGCGCCGAGCGCGAGCCCGAGCGCGCGCGCCAGCGTGCTCTTCCCGCTGCCCGGCAGACCCGCGAAGGCGACGACGAACATGCGGGCAGTCTGGCTTTCGGCTCACGCCCGTGCGAGAGTCCCGTAGCCGACAACCCATCGATCCCATGCATTTCCGACGCCTGCTGCCTGTCGTTCCTTTCCTCGTCGCCCCGTTGCTCACGCCCGCCCGGGCCGACGTCGAGCTCCCCGCGGTGCTCGCGAGCCACATGGTGGTCCAGCGCGAGACCGACCTGGTCGTCTGGGGCTTCGCGACCGCGGGCGAACAGGTCTCGGTCGAGGCGTCCTGGGGCGCGAAGGCCGGGCCGGTCGCGAGCGGCGCCGACGGTCGTTTCGAGCTCGTGCTGCGCACGCCGGCGGCCGGCGGCCCGCACACGCTGAAGGTCCGCGGCGCGAACGAGCTCGTCCTCGACGACGTCTGGAGCGGCGAGGTCTGGCTCTGCTCCGGCCAGTCGAACATGGAGATGCCGATGGAGGCGATCGCGGACTGGTACACCGGCACCACGAATCGCGAGGCGGAGCTCGCGCGCGCCGACCTGCCGCAGCTCCGGCTCTTCGAGGTGCCGAATGAGCTCGATTACGCGCCGCGCACGCGCGTCAAGGGCGAGTGGAAGGCGTGCAACCGCGAGTCGCTGCGCACGTTCAGCGCGACCGGCTACTACTTCGGCCGCGAGCTGCACGAGAAGCTCGGCGTGCCGGTCGGCCTGATCTCCGCGGACTGGGGCGGCACCGTCTGCGAGGCGTGGACCAGCGCCGAGGCGTTGAAGCGACACGGCGGGTTCGACGAGGGGCTCGCGAGCATCGCGGCGCTCGCGGGCGATCCGAAGACCGTCGAGCAGACGTTCGAAGCCGCGCGCGCCGCGTGGTGGCAGGCGATCGAGGAGAAGGAGCCCGGCTCCGGCGAGTTCAGTCGCGCGCGCGAGCGCCTCGACGCCGGCAAGTGGCCGCTGCTCGACGTGCCGGGCGAGTGGGGGAGCGTGCTCGGCGATTTCGACGGCGTGGTGTGGTTGCGTCACACGATCGTCGTGCCGCCGAAGTACAGCGACCAGGACCTGGTCTTCACGCTCGGCGCGATCGACGACATGGACACGTTCTACTTCAACGGCGAACGCGTCGACGGCGGCGAGCGTCCGGGCCTCTGGTCGACGCCGCGGAAGTACACGGTGCCGAAGAAGCTCGTCCGCGCGGGCCGCAACGTGATCGCGTTGCGCGTGATCGACACCGGCGGGCTCGGCGGTTTGACCGGCAAGCCCGAGGAGCTCGGCTTCCGCTCCGCGAGCGACGTCGCGCCGAAGTTGCAGCCGATCGCGGGCAAGTGGTCGTACTACCGCGGCGTTTCGATGAAGGACCTGCCGCCGCTCCCGGCGCCGCCGAGCGCCGATCCGAACCGACCGAGCGTGCTGTACAACGCGATGATCGCGCCGCTCGCTCCGTTCGCGCTGCGCGGCGCGATCTGGTACCAGGGCGAATCGAACCGGCCGCGCGCCAAGCAGTACGAGACGCTCTTTCCCGCGATGATCGCCGATTGGCGCGAGCGGTTCCGCCGGCCGGACTTCCCGTTCTACTTCGTGCAGATCGCGCCGTTCCGCTACGGCGACTCGATCGGCGCCGCGGCCGAGATGCGGGACGTGCAACGGCGCTGCCTCGCGACGCCGAACACGGGCATGGCGGTGACGCTCGACATCGGCGACCTCGCCGACATCCATCCGAAGAACAAGGAGGACGTCGGCAAGCGGCTCGCGCGTTGGGCGCTCGCGAAGACGTACGGCAAGAGCGACGTGGTCCCGTCCGGTCCGCTGCCGCGCGTCGCCCGGCGCGATCGCACGTACATGGTCGTCGAGTTCGATTACGCCGAGGGCCTGCGCGCGACCACGCCGGTGCTCGGCGGGTTCGAACTCGCCGGCGCCGACCGCAACTTCCTGCCCGCGGAGGCGGCGATCGTCGGCACGACGGTCCAGCTGCGCAGCTCGGCGGTGCCCGACCCGATCTTCGTGCGCTACCTCTGGAGCGACACCGCCGAGGCGACGCTCTTCAACGCCGCCGGCCTGCCGGCGACGTCGTTCGAGCTGCCCTGAGGCGTTTCTCACGCTCTTCGACGGCCGCCGTCCGTCCCTTGCGAAGCCAGACATTTGTCTGGTAGACTGCGCGGGCTCCGAGACACGGCCATGGCTTCCTCACCCCAACGCCACGCGCGCCCGCGCCCGACGCGCCCATCGAGCGCGAAGCCGCCGCAGGCCG
>JADLBP010000356.1 GCA_020847695.1 Planctomycetota bacterium | reverse complement strand
GCGCGCTTCGGTCGCATCCGGCCCGGAGTTCGTCGGTTGGGCGCGCGAGGCGGACGCGGCGGTGCTCAGCTTCGCGCACTCCGAGGGCGGCCTGGTGGTCCGCGGTGAAGGATTGCGCGGTTTCGAGGTGCTCGATGCCGCCGGAGCGTGGCACCCGGCCGTCGCGGGCGTCGCGGGCGTCGAGCGGGAGCGCGTCGTCGTTCGCTGCGCCGAGGTCGTCGAGCCGCGAGGCGTCCGCTACGCGTGGGCCGCGGATCCGCCGGTGACGTTGTTCGGCTCGACGGGCTTGCCCGCGGTGCCGTTCACCAGCGTCGAGCTCGAATGAACGATCCCGCGGGTCCCCGCGGTGGGCGCGGGAACCCGAGGTGTCCGAGCGTGCGCGCGGACAACGCGGCGCTCCCGCGGACGCCGTCAGCGAGAGAACTCGCGATTCCTGTCCCAACGTGCGGCGGCTTGCCACTTGGTGCGCACGGCTAGGAATCTCCCGGCCCTCTCCAAGGAGTCGTCCATGCGCAAACAACCCTCGAACCAGCGCGTCCACCGCGCGCTTTCCATCGCCGCCGTCGCCGCGACGTGCGGTGCCGCCCAGGCACAAACGGTGTTCTCGATCGAGTACCGCGGTCCGACGATCGCGGTGCCGAGCACGTGCACCGGCGTGCCGATCACCGAAGGCGATCTACTGACGCCCGCGACCGGCGGCGTGCCGGCGCTCGGACCGCTCGCGCCTCCGTGCATCTTCATCACCGCCGGCCCCGGCGGACTCGGGCTGCCGACGTGGGCCGCGTGCGTCGGTCACCCTCCGGGCATGCCGTGCGGCGTCGAAGTCGACGCGGTTTCGTTCGGCACCGACGGTCCGCTGCTCGCGGCGATGCCGCCGGGCCGCGTTGCATTCTCCGTCGACAAGTTCGCGATGGGCATCGCCGGCGTGCCGAAGCCGCCCGCGGTCTGGACCGAAGGACCGCCGATCTCCGAAGCCGCGGGCGACGTGTTCGTCGACCTCGGATTGCCCGCCGGTCCGATCCCGCCCGCGGCGCTCGGCATCGGCCACACCGGCATGATCGACGGCAACGGGATGGCATTCCCGAGCGCGTTCGCGTACCCCGGAGTCGGCATCATCGAGCCGCTGCCTCCCGGCTGCGCGCTGCCCGATCCGGGCGACAACCTGGATGCGATCGACGTCGACGGACCGCTCGGTTCGGCCATCGTGTTCTTCTCGCTCGACGCCGGCTTCGTCGATCCGTTGTGCGGCATGCCGTACAGCGGTTCGGCCGCGGCCAACGGCCTCTTGCCGGGCATGGTGGTCGCGAAACCGCTCGGCGGCGCGGCGGTGATCTACGCGGCCCCGCCGATGCTCGGCCTCGACCTGGTCGGCGGCGCGGGCAGCGACGACCTCGACGCGCTCGCCGTGTTCGAGAACGGCGTCGCCGGCTTCCAGCCGTCGCCCGGTCCGTACATGGGTTGGGGCGGAGCGACCGACATGCTGCTCTTCTCCGTGCGCCGCGGTTCGGCGGTCGTCGGCATGCCGGACTCGATCTTCGGCGTGCCGATCGAGCCGGGCGACATCCTGATCCCGCCGGTCGCGGGCGGGGGCTCGCCGTTCCCGGGCATCCTCTACTCGGCGGAGAGCATCGGTCTCGCGACCGCGCGCTCGTTCGCGATGCCGTTCGGTGACGAGCTCGACGCGCTCGACATCATTCGCGTGCCGCGCTTCGACTGCAATCAGAACGGCATCGAGGACGCGGTCGACATCGCGATGGGCGCGACCGACTGCAACCTGAACGGCATTCCCGACAAGTGCGAGTTCTCGGGCGTGACGACCTACTGCACCGGCAAGGTCAACAGCAACGGCTGCGTGCCTTCGATCGGCTTCGCCGGTCCGGACATCGTCAGCGTCTCGTGCGCCGCCTCCGGCGCGGTCGCCAACATCACGGTCACCAATCTCTCGCCGCGACCGGGCGCGCCGTCGCACATCGGCCAGCTCTTCTACAGCACCACCGGACCGTCGGCGATCCCGTTCCTCGGCGGCACGCTGTGCGTCAAGGGACCGATCAAGCGGATCCCGCCGCTGGTCAACACCGGTGGCACGATCGGCTCGACGACCCTGTGCGATTCCTCGGTCACCCAGGACTTCAACGCGCGCATCGCGTCGGGCGTCGACCCGGCGTTGATCGCGGGCGCGACGGTCTGGTGCCAGGGGTGGGCGCGTGACACGGCACCGTTCCTCGGAGTCCAACTCTCCAACGCGTTGACGTTCACGATCGCTCCGTAGAGATCGGTGGAGCCGTCGACTCCGGTCGACGGACCTCACCGAGCAAGACGGGTGCGGCCGGTCGCTCTTGGGGGCGGCCGGCCGCTTGCTCGTCGGAGGACGGAAGCTCGCCGCGATGGTGGAGAAGCGCGGTGGTTGAGCTAACTTCGCGGAATGTCGCTCCCGAGATCCCTGCGCGCGTGGCCGTGGCTCGCGCTCCTGCTCTCCGCCTGCGCCGCGCCGATGCCGAAGACCGACGTCGCGGATTGGTTGGAGCACCACGGCGTCCCGACCGACTTCGACGACGGCGATTTCGAGCCGTTCGACAAGTTGTTCGACCGCGTGCGCGTCGTCGGGCTCGGCGAGGCGACCCATGGCCAGCACGAAGCGTTCGAGCTGAAGCGCGAGCTGACGCTGCACCTGATCGAGGAGCACGGCTTCCGTTGGGTCGCGTTCGAGGCTAGCTCGACGCGCGCGCGCGCGACCGAGGCGTTCGTCCAGGGCGAGAGCGACGACCTCGCGGCGGCGATGAAGGGCCTCGGAATGTTGATCTGGGACGTCGAGGAGAACGCGAAGCTGCTGCGCGACCTGCGCGCATGGAACGCGGACGCGAAGGAGTCCGAGCGAGTGCACTTCGTCGGCGTCGACGTCCAGGATCCGCCGGCGGCGGCGCGGCGCATCGCCGAGCTCTTGCCGGCCCATCCGCAGCTCGGCGCGCGCGCAGTCGAGCTCGCCGAGCAGCTCGAGCCCGCGGTGTCCAAGCTCTGGTCGGGCGACATCGAGGACTACGAGCGCATCGCCGCGGCGACGCAAGCGTGGGCCGACGAGCTCGCCGCGCTGCGCGCTTCGACGCCCGAGCTCCCGATCGAGCTCGAGCTGCGCGCGACCGAGCTGCGTTTCGGCGTCGAGATGTTCCGCTCGCAGGGCGGACGCGATCGTGCGTTGGCGGAGATGCTGCTCGCGGCGCTGGCGAGCGCCGGTCCCGACGCGCGAGCGGTCATTTGGGCGCACAACGGGCACGTGATGCGTTCGCCGCTTCGGTATCTCGAGAGCGACGAGCTCGCGATGGGCGGGCACCTCGGCGCCGCGCTCGGCGACGACTACTACGCGCTCGGGTTCCTGTTCGGCTCGGGTGGGTTCCAAGCGAACGATCGCGATGCCGCGGGCGCGTGGGGGTTCCGGCGCTACGAGCTCGGGCCGCCGCCGGCGGGCTCGCTCGAGGCCCCGTTCGTCGAAGCGGATCGCGGCGACTTCCTGGTCGACCTGCGCGCCGCGCCGACCAAGGGTCCGATCGGCGAGTGGTTCGACGAAGGCCACGGCCAGCGTTGGTTCGGCGGATACAACGTCGCGCCCGATTGCGCCGAGCAATCGAAGGACGTCTCGCGCTTGCTGCCGACGTTCCCGCGCGCCGACTTCGACGGCCTGGTGTTCCTCGAGCGGACCACGCCGGCGCTTCCGCGCGATCCGACGCGCATCCTGACGCCGTGATGCGCGCTCGATGCTGGGGCTCGCACGCATGAACTCGCTGATCGCTTTGCTCTTCGCGTTCGCGCCGCAAGCGCCGTCGACCGACGCCGGGCGCTTCCATGCGGTCGACGTCGTCGCCGCCGGCGGTCAGTTCGCGGCCAGCGTGCGCAAGGCGGAAGGGCAGGAGCAAGTCGACGACGTGCTCGCGCGTTGGCTGTTGACGGTCGAGATGCGCCAGCGGGACGGGACGCGCACCGCGCTCTGGTCGAACCTCGTCCGCCATCGGCCGGGCGAGCGCAGTCACTTGGTCGCCGACGACGGCTTCTCGTTCGTCGAGGTCGATCCGAGCTGCGAGACCGGACGCGAGCTCGTGCGCATCTGGCGCGTCGACGGCGAGGAGCGCGCGCTCGATGCGTCGGAGCTCGCGCTCGAGCGCTGCACCGGGCCGTGGCTCGCGAACGCGGCGATCGAATGGGTCGAGACGCCGCTCGGTCCGGCTCCGCAGCTCCTGCTCGCGCTCGCCGCGGGCGGGCTGCGCCGCGTCGACCTCGCGAGCGACTCGGTCGCGTCGACGCGCGAGTGGGCGAGCGAGGTGACCGCCGGCCCGTTGGTCGATCCGCAGTTCGTCGCGGCCGCGCAGACGTCGTACGTGAAGACTGCGACCGCTCCCGAACGCGTGCACTGGGGCGAGCCTCTCGAGCTGGTCGTCCAAGGCTCGCATCCGACGCCGAATTGGCAATTCGCGGGGTTCTCGGTCGAGCTCGGCGGGACGTTCGCCGACGCGGGCGCGGACGAGCGACGCACCAGCGTCTTGGTGACGCCGCTCTCGTTGCCGCCGCCGAACGATCGGCCGCAGGCGCAGGTCCTGACCGACTATCGGCAGACCGTGACGATCGTCGGGCTCGCGCCGGGACGCTACAGCGTGCGCGTCCTCGGCCGGGACGACAAGCCGATCGACCCACTCGCCGTCGAGATCACGCACGCGCGTCCGTGGGTCGAGCTCGGCCTGCGCGGCGGCCGCACCGTGCGACTGCACACGACCGGCGTCGTCGTCGACGAGACGGGGCAACGCGGAGTCGCGCCGCGGATCCGCGTGCTCGACGGCGACGAGCGAGCGCGGCTCGAGAGCGCGTTCCGCGGACTGCCGAAGCGTTCGAGCGGCGCGAACGCGTCGGCGGAATACCGCTTGAGCTGGACGGTCGACGGCAAGCACCTCGACGCGCGCTTCGACGGAGGTTCGCTCGACGCGGCGCTGCTCGCGTTCGTCCAGGTGCTCGGCGGCGCGGATCCGGAGCGCAGGTAGTCCGCGGCGTCGGCGCGAAGCCTCACGCGAGGATCGGCGGGTCGCGGCGGTACGTGTAACGCAGCGTGATCAGGTAGTCGCCCAGGTGTTTCGAACGGCGCAAGGGCAGGTCCTTCGACGAGCTCAGGCTGCTCGGCGTGTTCGGATCGAAGCGCAGGAGCAGATCGAACGGCGTGTAGAGCTCGTCGTTGCGCCCGTCGGTCGAGGCCTCGGCGATGCTGGCCTCGAACGGCAGCACCGCCTTGTAGAACGCGGTGAAGGGGATGCACACGCGCGGGAACTGGATGTCGTTCAACTCCACGGCCTTCCGCAGATACGAAGCTCGCATCTCGGCTTCGAGCGCGCTCGCGGCGCGACCGACGCCGCCGCCGTCTTCCTCGACCAGCCAGAAGTAGAAGAGCACGTCGAGCTCGTCGTCCTCCAAGTCGCTCTCGTAGAGCGTCATCGGCAACGGGCTCGTCGTCCGGACGTCGCCCTCGCCGTACGAGCCCAGCCCTCGGTAGCCGGTGGCGAAGAACCGACCCTTGCGGCTGACGCCGAAGCCGATCAAGTGCATCTCGTCCTTGCCCCACTCCATCAACTGTTCGTTCAAGCACTCGATGCGGACGACTTGGAGCGTGAAGTGGAAGCTCATCGGCGATCTCGTTCGGCTGAGGTGGGAAGCGGTCGAAGCCTGGAAGCTGCCGCGGCGAACGAGGTCCGCCGCGTGCGGCGTGGATGCTAGCCGATCGGTCGCCGCGCCCGCGCATCGCCCGGCGACCACGGTGCTCGTCGGATGCGACGGCTGCGGATGCAGACCGCGCCGCGCGCTCGCGAGCGTGCGTCGCGCGGGGTTCGTCGCGGGTCACGTCGCGGGTCACGTCGTCGCGCCGTGCGCACACGCCAGCGTGGTGCGAGCCGCGCGATCCGTCGGCGCGTGTGTCGCGCGTCGATCGTCGACCTGAACGAAGTCGGTCGTGGGCGGTGGAATCCGCTCGCACGGCGCGGATTTGCCCCGAATCGGTGGTTCCGAGTATCCGGGCGAGCGAAGACCCCGAGCGAGTCCCCCGCGCGCACGCGCCGCGCGGCGTGCGCGTGCGAACGTCCGCGATCGGCGTCTCGGGTTCGACGCGCGCGCTCGGCGTCCGCGACGTCCCGACTGGTTGCGGAACGAGAGCTCGCGCTATCGTGCGGGTCGCGGACGATCGTCCGCGGCGGAGCCGGCGTACTGACGACGCTCGCGACCGTGCCCCGATTCCCTTTCAGAAGAGATCGATCATGCTGCACTTGCCCTTCGCCCTCGCCCTCGCGACTTCGCCGGTTGCCGAGCCGACCGAGCTCCTTCCCTCGCAGCCGACGCCGAACACGTCGGAGCTCGCGCTGCTCGCGCCGGCCGCCGCGTCGATGCCGGTCGCGGACGCGGATTCGCCGTTCAGCTACACGTACCTCGAGCTCGGCGCGGTCTCGCTCGACGTCGATGCGATCGACGACGAAGCGGACATCTACTACGGTCGCGCGTCGATCGAGCTGCTCGGCTTCCTGTACGTCTTCGGCGAGTACTCGAACCTCTCGATCGACTACAAGAACACCGATACCGACCTGATCGAGCTCGGCGCCGGCGCGCACGTCAACGTCGTGCCGAAGCTCGACCTCTTCGGTGAGGTCGGTTGGCTCTACAGCGACGTCTCCAGCGACCTCTCGGCGCTCGACGACACCACCAACGGCTACGAAGTGTTCGGCGGCGCGCGTTGGATGGTGCTGCCGTGGACCGGCGGCGGGCTCGAGCTCAACGGCGGACTCGGATACGTCGACCTGGAGAACCAGATCTCGAGCGACGACAAGACGACGTTCTGGGAAGTCGGCGCGCGCGTGCACGTGCTCGAGATGCTCAGCGTCGGAGCGACGTACTCGAAGCTCGAGGACGACGATCAGGTCAGCGCCGGGATCCGACTCTCGTTCTGATCCTGACCGCGCGCCGTCGCGACACGGCGCGGGATCGGCGGAGCCGCCGCGACGCCGGAGCGAATCGACTTCGTCGCGCGGAGCGCCCTCGGACGGAAATTCCTTCCGAGGCGCGCGGTTCCGCCCGGACCGAGGTGCTCGCGAGCGGGAATGCGCGTCGACTCGCGCGATCTTGGGAGCGGCTCGTCGCGGCGCGGACCGATAGTCGGGGCGAGCCCGAGCGCTTCGGGCCCCGACATGTCCACCCAAGTCCTTCCGCGGCGCCCGCGCCCCGTAGCGCGCTCCTTCCGTTTCGCGCGCGCGGCGATCGCGTGCGCGGCGTGCGGCGCGTGGGCGTTCGCGCAGGACCAGGAGCCGACGCAGGCGACCGATCTCGCGGAGCTCTCGCTCGAGGACTTGCTCGGCATCGAGGTCGAGACCGTGCACGGCGCGAGCCGCCGCTCGCAGTCGAGCTTGGAGGCGCCGAGCTCGGTCGCGCTGGTCGAGCGATCGGACCTCGACCTCTTCGATCGCCGCACGCTCGCGGAGGTGCTGCGCTCGATCGGCGGGCTCGACGTCACCAACGATCGCAACTACGAGCACCTCGGCGTGCGCGGGTTCAATCCGCTCGGTGACTACAACAGTCGCGTCCTGTTGTCGCTCGAAGGACACCGTCTCAACAACGCGATCTACGACACGGCTCCGATCGGTCGCGACCTGCCGATCGACATCGGATTGCTCGAACGCGTCGAGTTCGCGCGCGGACCGGGCTCGTCGCTCTACGGCAGCAACGCGTTCTTCGGCGTGCTCGAGCTCCGTCCGCGCACCGGCGGCGACATCGACGGCTGGGAGCTCGAGGCGGGAGCCGCGAGCTTCGGCGGCCTCGAAAGTCGCGCGACGTTCGGCCGCGAGCTCGCCGACGGCACCGAATGGCTGGTTTCGGCGAGCGCGTTCAGCACCGACGGTCCGACGCTGACCTACGACGAGTTCGCGAGCACGCCGACCGGCGGCACGACCCGCGGCACCGACTACGAGGAGAGCTACAGCTTCTACTCGAGCTGGATCCGAGGCGACTGGACGGTGCTCGGCGGCTACGGCTCGCGCGAGAAGGGCATTCCGACCGGCTCGTTCGACACGGTCTTCGACGCCGACAATCGCACGACCGACGCGCAGGGTTTCCTCGACGTCGCGTGGAGGCCCGAGCTCTCCGCCGATACCGAGCTCGAGGCGCGCGTCGCGTACGACCAGTACGAGTACGACGGCTTCTACCTCTACGACACCACCGGCAGCGGCGGACTCGCGGAGGAGCCGTACCTCGACGACGCGCACGCGACGGGCCTCTCCACCAGTCTGCTGCTGACGACGACGACGTGGGCGGATCACACCGTCTCGCTCGGAGCGGAAGCGCGTCGGAGCTTCGCGCTCGACCAGCACGCGTACGACGTGTTCGGCGACTACGTCGACGAGGAGCGCCAGCGCACCGACTGGGGCGTGTTCGCCGACGACGAATGGAGCTTCGCGGATCGGTGGCGCTTGCGCTCGGGGCTGCGCCTGGACGACGCGACCGACATCGAGCCAGAGCTGAGCCCGCGGCTCGGTCTGATCTGGCTCGCCGACGAGTGCAGCGCGGTCAAGCTGCTCTACGGTCGCGCGTTCCGTGCTCCGAACGCGTACGAGTCGTTCTACGGCGACAGCGTTTCGCTGAAGCCGAACCCGGCGCTGCAGCCGGAAGAGATCGAGACCTACGAGCTCGTCTGGGAGCGCGTGGTCGCCGGACGATGGCGCGCGAGCGCATCGATCTACCACTACGAGATCGGCGACATGATCGTCGAGGGCGTCGACCCCTCGGACGGCGTGCCGATCTTCCAGAACCAGGAGCGCGTGACCGCGAACGGGCTCGAGCTGGAGGGCGAGAGGAGCTTCGACGGCGGCTCGCGCGTGCGGGCGAGTTGGAGCCTGCAGAAGGCGATCAACGACACGCTCGACGAGGAGCTCGCCAACTCGCCGCGCCAGCTCGGCAAGTTGGGCTTCGACACGCCGCTCGGCTACGACGACGTCCGCTTCGCGCTCGAAGCGCAGGCGACGAGTTCTCGCCTGACGCACGATCGCGATCGCACCGAGCCGTTCGTCGTCGTCAACGCGACGTTCGTGACCCAGCGGCTCGGCGAGGGCGTCGAGCTCGCGCTCGGAGTGCACAACCTCTTCGACAGCGACTACTACGATCCGGTCGGCAGCGAGTTCCAGCAGGACTCACTGCTGCAGGACGGTCGCAGCTTCCGGTTGCGGCTCTCGATCTCGCGCTGAACGCGCGGGAGCTCGCGACGCGAGCGCCGTGAGCTCTCCGCGCGACCCGTTTCGGTCCCGAAGCGCGCGACCGGCGCGCGGCCGCTCAGGCGACGAGCTCTTGGAACTCCTGCAGCCCGCGCAGGACGTCGAACTCGGCGTTGCGGGCCTCGGCGCGGACGTAGAAGCCGCGCGCTTGCGCCGCCTTCAGGGAGTCGAGCGCGTCGACCGCGTTGCCGAGCAGCGCGTGCACCGCAGCGCAATGGAACGCGGTGAAGCCATCCTTCGGCGCGATCTCTCGCGCGCGCTCGAGCTCCGCCATCGCTTCGTCGCGCAAGCCCATCCGCGCGAGCAACATCGCCAGGTGGACGCGCGCGTCTTGGTCGTCGGGCACGACTTGCAGGCGCTTGCGCGCCGCGCCGATGCCGGAGTCGGCGATCTCGATCGCTTCCTGGTAGCGGTCGAGGTGGTTGAGCACGTTGTGCAGGTGGTCGTACGTCGAGATGTACGTCGGCTTGATCGCGATCGCGCGCTGGAGCAGCGGCGACGCAGCCTTGTAGTTGCCTTCGCGCGCGAGCAACGCGCCAAGCAAGCGGTGCGCGAGCCATTCGCTCTGGCTGAGCTGGATCGCGAGGCGATACTCGCGCTGCGCGTCGACCGTCGAGCCGCGCAGGTGGTACGCGAAGCCGAGCGACGTGTGCGCCTCGGCGCAGCTCGGGTCGAGCGCGAGCGCGCGCCGCGCGTGCTCGCGAGCCTCGTTCAGGAACGACTCGTCGCCGTCCCAGTACAAGAACTTGCGCGCGAGCGCTTCGGCGAGCCCCGCGTAGCCGAGCGCCGACTGCGTGTCGGCTTCGATCGCGCGACGGAAGAGCGTGATCGAAGCGAGCAAGTGCCGGGTCATGCCGCGGTGCAACAACCCGTGCGCCTTCAGCGAGAGCTCGCGCGCCGCCTTCGGGTCGCGGGTCGCCGGTTCCTCGAGCTTGAGCGCGTTCTCGGCGAGCTTGCGCCTCAACGCGCGCACCGCGGAGCGCACCAGCATCGCCTGGAGGTCCCATTCCTCGCCGGCGTGCTCGATGCGCTCGCGCCAGACCTCGCGGGTCTCGTCGCAACGCGAGTTCTTGCACTGATCGAGCGCGAGCTCGAGCGTGCCGTTCGCGCCGTCGAGCTTGAACGCGCCGTGCAGGTAGAAATCGGTCTCGACCTCGCGCGTGCCGTTGCCGGGGAGCAGCTGCACGGTCATGCCCGCGCGCTGGAGCTCGGCCGCGAGGTCACGGCGCGTGCCGGTCGCGAGCGCCGAGGCCGCTTCACCGCCGTCGGTGACCGCGATCGGCGCGATCGCGATCCGGCCCGACAGGTAGCTCGAGTTCGACACGCCGGTGCCGGACACCAGGCTGTCGCTGATCGCCATGATGACGCCGTGCGCGACCTCGGCGTCGGCGTAGCGCTCGCCGGGCTCGCTCGACATGCACTTCATCACGAACTCTTCGAACGTCGTCGGCAGTCCCGAGCGCAATTGCGAGAGCGGCTTGGGCCGGCCCTCGAGGATCGTCATGCAGACTTCGGGGAACGAGTTGCCCGGGAAGGGCAGTTGTCCGGAGAGCGCGTGGTAGAGCACCGCGCCCAGCGAGAACACGTCGGAGCGCGCGTTGAGCTCGTCGCCGCGCACTTGCTCCGGCGACATGTAGAGCACGGTGCCGACCAGCATGCCGTGCTGCGTGATGCCCGATTCGTTGTTGGCGCGCGCGATGCCGAAGTCGAGCAGCTTGACGGTGCCGTCGTGCAGCACCATCACGTTCGCGGGCTTGAGGTCGCGGTGGATCAGGCCCGAGCGGTGGACGAGCGCGAGCGCGCTGGTCAGCTGCACCGCGATGCGCAGACCCTCGTCGACGCCGAGCGTGCGCTCCTTGATGATCTTGTCGAGCGTGCGGCCCTGCAGGTACTCCATCACGATGAAGGAGCGTCCGCCGTCGGAGCCGTACTCGTAGATCCGCGCGATGTTCGGGTGCTCGAGCTGGCTCGTGTGCCGCGCCTCGCGCGCGAAGCGCGTGTCCGCTTCCGGATCGATGTCGACGTTGGCGCGCAGGATCTTCAACGCGACGGTGCGCCCGAGGCGCTCGTCGACCGCGCGGTACACCTCGGAGAGCGGCCCTTCGCCGAGCATGTCGGTCTTCGGGTCGAACACGAAGTGGGAGAAGCGCATCCGGAGCTCGTTTCGGGGCATGGCTGCCCTATCGGCAGGGCAGTCGGGGGAGCGTGATTCTAATCACGTCGGACGCGTTCGACCCAGCCCGAGTCCGACCCAAGCGCGCGCGGCGTGCCGATCGTGCGTCCACGCCGCGCTCTGGCGCCCGCCCTGCCGCATCGGCATCCTCTCGCGCCCGAGAGGATCCCCGTGGCCGAAGACAACGACGAACCGACACCGCTCGACGCGCTCGCTCCGTTCGAAGAGGGCGACTTCCACGCGCTCTCCGAGTCGCTCTCGCGCGACCCGCAGTACAACGACCGGCGGCTGGTCGCGCGCCGCAAGCTCGGAGCGCTCGGCAAGGAAGCGCTCGCTCGCATCGAAGCGGATTGCGGCCTCGCACTCACCTCGCGGACCAGCCTGCACACACCGCACACCTTCAACGGCATGCGTGTGAAGAGGCTCTGGGTCTACCTCTGTCGCGGCAAGGCGGAGAAGAAGCGGTTGAAGAGCATCCTCGGCGCCGAACTCGCGAAGGACCTCGACGCGGCGTACCGCAACGCGTACCTGTGCGTCGCGCTCGAGAGCGACGTCGTCGAAGTCAGCCTGCGCATCCACGTCGACGCTTGGTACGACGGTCAGAACATGCTGAACCGCGTCAAGAAGGAAGGCTTCGACGGTTGGTTGAAGGCGCTGAACGCGCTCGACGGCTTCTTCCTGCGCCTCGACGACTGGAAGGGCGAGTGGCGCTGCGGCGCGCTCGACCGCAACAAGCTCGAGGAGTTCCTGCGCTACTACAAGCCGGGCGAGCACGCGCTGCGCGTCGAGCGCCGCTACCCCGCGCCGCCGAAGAACCGCGGCGCGGTGCTCTCCCCCGAAGCGCCGCAGCACGTGCTCGCCGACCTCGTGCGCCTGGTGCCGCTCTATCGCTTCTGCGCGTGGTCGGAGGAGAGCAACTTCCTGTTCTCGCGTTGAGGTCTGACGGACGATGCGCGGGCGGCGCAGGACTGCAATCCCACGCCGCCCGCATCACGAATTCCGTTGGAACCGACGCAGCATCACCAGCCAGACGGCGCGGCCGCACCGCCGTAGGTGCCGGTTTGGAAGTCGCCCAGCGCGGCCGCGTGGTGCGGATCGAGGCCGTTCACCGAGGTCACGTCGGGCTCCGTTCCAGCCCAGGGCGAGCCAGCGGGAGGCGGGCCCTGGCTGCGGCCCGAGAATCCGCCGTTCGGCACGTCCGGCACGGGGCTCGGGATCTTGTTCGTCTCCGACTCCATCCACTCGATCTTCCACATCACGACTCCGCCGCAGTACACGTACGTCGTGAAGTGGTACGTCGTCGTGATCTCGTTCACGGTCGCACCCGGATTCCGACCGGCGATCCCGGCCGCAACCGCATTCGGGTCATTGCAGTTCGGGGCGTCTTCCATGGTCGTCGTGCCGTCCGCGTTGACCGTGGTGTACGGGTAGTTGCCGTTGCCTGCGGGCGCGTCGACGTACACGTTCTTGCCGTCGGTGACGACGTCGTGCCCCGCGTTGCCGGTCGGATTCGCCGGGCCCTTGTCGGAGCCGCCCGTCTGTTCGGGTTTGCCAGTGGTCGGATTCGGCTTGGTACCTTTCCAGGTCCGCGTCATCGTGAAGAACTGCTTGAACGTCGCCGGTGCGCAGGGCGCAGTGATGAAGATACCGGCATTGCCGTCGGCTCCACGCTCGAGTCGAGTCTTGGGTGTTCCGGGTCCTTGCGTGGACGCCGTCGTCGTCACCGTCAACGTTCCGGTGCCGACAGGCCCGACGAACGCCGTGCTCGGCTCGTCGTAGGTCAGCGGCGCCCAGATGCCGAGTGACGGCGAATAGAAGAAGTAGCCCGGTCCCGTCGGGTCCGCGCTCGTGAACAGCGCTGCCGGACCGATCGCGGTCTCGGGGAAATAGAGGCTCCCCGGGTAGCCGCTGAGCGGCACGGCGAGTCCGTCGAATTGGAAGTCGGGGATCTCCGGCGACGCGTAGGCGAAGTGGATCCAGCCCGGCGAGAAGACGATCGGGCCCTCGAACGCACTCGAGCCTTCGGTCAGCCCGGGCTCGCCCTGCGCGGATGCCGAATTCGGCATCAGGAGCCCGAGAGCCAGAAGACTCGCACCCAACGCGGCATGCCAGCTGCGGGGGCGAAGGAAAGACGTGAGACTCATGGAAAGGTAACTCCGTGGTGCTGTGTATGTCGCCATCGCCCACTGCGGCGGCGGGATCCTGTGTGCCCGAGTTCCCGCGTGCGCGTTGCAAGCAATTCGTGTCGACCTCACACCACGAGACGCATCCAGCGAGCCTCCGACCTGCCGACCGCGAGCCCCGAGACCGACGCGTGCGGCTCGGAGGCGTCGGTCGCGGTGGCCGCGGTGGCCGCGGACGCCATCAGGCGGAATCCGTGAAGGGCTCGGCGAGGGAAGCTCGTGTTGGGGGTTGGACGGCCGCGCGGCGGCCGCGCGGATTCCCCAAGCTCCGACCGAGAACCTTGCCATGCAGCTTTCCCTGTTCACCTTGCTCCTCACCGCCGGTTTCGCGATGCAAGCGCCGAGCGATCCCGGCGAGCCCGTGCTCGCCTTCGGCGATCTCGATCGCGACGGACTCGCCGACCTCGCCGTGCTCGACGCACGCGGCGTGTCGATTCACCGCAACGTCGGGCGGGGCGCGTTCGAGGACGTGACGGCGGCTTCGGGAGTCGTCGGAGCGGCGCGCGCCGCGAGTTGGCTCGACGTCGATGGCGATGGAGCTCTCGATCTGCACCTGGTGCGGCCGGACGGCGCGAGCGTGCTCTATCGCAACCTCGGCGGCGCGAAGTTCGAGGATGCGACGGCGGCGAGCGGGCTCGATCGCGCGCCGCTCTGCTCGCGCGCTGAGTGGCTCGACTACGACCAGGACGAGCGCGCGGACCTCGCGCTCTGGACGGCGCGTGGCGTCGAGCTCCTGCACAACGACGGTCGCGGCGTGCTCGAGCCGACACCGTTCGTGTGGAGCGTCCCGACGGCGTCGACGACCGAGGCTTCGCAGCCCGAGACTCCCGCGCCGGCCCCGGGCGCGTCGCCTGCCGCCGAGCCGACGTCGGGCGCGCCCGGGGCACGTTCGGCCGCCGCCGACGACGTTCGCGCGGGCTCGCGCGGCGCCGGTCGCTCGTCGAGCGCCGCCGGCTCGGCGCGTGCCGCGGTCGACGCGAGCTCGGACTCGCTCGCTTCGTCCGCGTCGGGCTCCGCGCAGCCGTCGACGAGCGCCGCGCTCGGTTCCGCGTCGATCCCGTGCTTGCCCGGCGTCGAGGATCAAGCGTTCTCCGGCAACTGCCTTGGCGCGTCGAGCGTGCCGGAGCTCGGCAAGCTCTTCCCGATCTCGCCGGACCTCTTCGTCGCGACGAACGGCGACGTCGGCCTCGGCACGGTGACGCCGCACGGCGAGCTGCACGTCCAGGCGGACGCGACGACCACGGTGCGGCTCGACACGGCGAATGCCAACGGCACTTCGCGGCTCCAGTTGCTCGAGGACGACAACCATCCGTTCGCCTCGGGCGCCGAGCTCTCCTACGACGGAGCGAACGATCGGCTCCAGCTCTCGACGATCACCGGCATCCTGACGACGCCGCGACTGGTCATCGAACGCAGCAACGCGAACGAAGTCGGGCTCAACGTCGCCGATCCGAAGGCGTCGCTGCACGTCGTCGGCGGCGCGACGCTCGGCTCGTTGCTGGTCGCGCCCAACGAGTCGACCGGCGGCAAGGACAGCCAGCTCGTGCTCGGCGAGGACGATGACGCGAGCGCCGGGATGAAGCTGATCTACCGAGGCGCGAGCGATCGCCTCGATTTCCGCGGGCTCGACAACGGCGTCGAGACTCAGCTCGTCACGATCGAGCGCTCCGGCGACGTCGGCATCGGCACGAACGCGCCCGCGAGTCCGCTGCACGTCGTCGGCCCGGCGGCGACGCTCGGCAAGTTCGAGTCGAGTCACACCACGGCATCGCGGATCGAGCTCTCGAACACCGATGTCGGCGGCCGTGCGTTCGACCTCAACTCGACCGGCAGCGCTCACGGCGCGGGAGCCGGCAAGCTGATCGTGCGTGACGTCACGGCGGGCGCGAACCGCATGACGATCGACTCGACCGGCAAGCTCGGCGTCGGCACGTCGAGCCCGACCGAGCGGCTGCACGTCGCGGGCAACATCCGCGTCAACGACAACTCGGATGTCTACGGGCTCGACGAGCTCGTCGGCTTCGACAACCTGCGCCTCTCAGGCGACTCCAGCGGCGGCCCCGACCTCGTGATCGACCCGAACGGAGCGATCGACCTCGGCGGCAACTTCTCGATCGATCCGTTCGGCGCGGTGTACGTCGGACCGAACCCCGGCAGCGTCTCGTGCAACTTCTTCACGATCGAAGCGCAGAGCGGGTGTCTGTGGGACATCCTGCGCGTCGAGAACGTCGGCGGTGCGAGCGTCCTCTCGGTCGCGGGCGCCGACGACGTCACCGGCGAGGACGCGAAGGTGACCGTCACCGGCGACTTCAGCGTCGCCAACGGCTCGAAGAACTTCGTGCTCGACCATCCGCTCGATCCGGCGAACCTGAAGCTCGCTCACAACGCGGTCGAAGGTCCGGGCTACTACACCTTCTATCGCGGCAACGTCGTGCTCGACGCGGCGGGGGAAGCGTGGGTCGAGCTGCCGGCGTACTTCGACGCGCTCAACGCCGAGCCGAGCTACCAACTGACGTGCATCGGCGGCTTCGCGCCGGTCTACGTCGCGGAAGAGGTCGCCGGGAATCGCTTCCGCATCGCCGGTGGCCGCGCGGGCTCGAAGGTGTCGTGGCAAGTGACCGCGCTGCGCGACGATCCCTTCGCTCGCGAGCATCCCTATCAGGCGGAGACCCCGAAGTCCGAGGACGAGCGCGGCCGCTTCTTCTATCCGCGCGGCTTCGGCGCGGGCCCCGAGCAGCAACTCGGCGGCCGGCGCAGCGCGCCGAACGTCGAGTCGCCGTCGCCGACGGCCGCTGCACGGCGCTAGTCGGCCGAACAGGGCGCGCACGAGCGGGGTCGCGGTCGCCGCGGTCCCGCTCTCGCGTCTCGGGCGCGCTTCGACCGCTCGTCCCCGGTGACCGGCCGCGTCCCGGAGGTAGCGCTCGCGCGTCTCGCCGTCGGCGGCGCTTTCCTGGGGAATCCGATCGACAAGCCCGCGGCATCGGCGTCTTGGGTGGGTGTGCACCTCGGCGTGGAGCGACCCGACGATGGGGGTGCCCTCCCGGCCCGCGCTCGCGAAGCCGGCCCCGTCGTCCCGCGTGGAGAGTCCGGCGAGCTCGCGCGGCGGGCGGCGCTCGGCGATCCGCGCGCGTTCGAAGCCCTGGTGCGAGATCACTATCGCTCGGTGTTCCAGACGAGCTATGCGATGACCCAGAACGTCGAAGACGCCCGAGACTTGACGCAAGAGTGCTTCGCTCGTGCGTGGGAGCGTCGCGCGGAGTACCGCGGCGATGCGCCCTATCGGAGCTGGCTCGGCGCGATCGTCCGCAATCGCTTGCGCGACGAGCTGCGCGCGCGGATGCGGCGAGGCGAGGCAAGCGAACTCGGCGTCGACGGCTTGCTCGACGAGCGCGAATTCGACGGCGAGCTCGTCGACGCGGAACTGGAGCTCGCGCTGCAACGCGAACTCGGCCGGCTCTCCGAGAACGAGCGCCGCGCGCTGCACCTGCGCGTCGTCGAGGAGCGTGGCTACGACGAGGTCGCGGCGGAGCTCCGCGTGCAACCGGCGACCGCGCGCACCTTGGTGATGAAGGCGCGCAAGAGCCTGCTCGCGCGGTTGTGGCACGTGCTCGGCGGAGGTGACGCGTGAAGTGCGAGGTTGCGCGCGAGCGGATGCTCGCGATGCTCGATGCCGAGCGCGATGCCGTCGAAGCTCGCGAGTTCGCCCAGCACCTCGCCCAACACCTCGACGGCTGCGCCGCGTGTCGCGCGCACGCGCGGGCCATGCGGCGGCTCGAGCTCGCCTTGCGCGCGTCCGCGGCTCCGGAGCTCTCCGACTCCGACGTCGCCCTCGCCGCGCGCGCGGTGACGCGCCGAGTCGCGCGCAAGTCCGTTTGGCCGTTCGTCGTCGCGGCCGCGGCGGCCGCCGCGTTGGTCGCGGCGACGTTGCTGTGGTCGCGCACGCCGGAGGCGACGCGCGAGGACGGGGCGATCGCGCTGCCCGGACCGGGCGAGAGCGGACCGAGGACGCCGGCGCCGCTGCCGAGTCCGCAGGAGGAGCCGCGGGAGCCCGTCGCCGAGCTCGCAGAGGACGTCGCGGCGGTTCCCGACGACGCTGCTTTGCAGCCGGTCGCGCTCGATCGCGAGCTCGCCGCCGAGCGCGAGCTCCTGCGTGCGGCGCTCGCGTCGCGCGAGCTGTCCGCGTTCGCGTCGCGCGGCGAGGTGCTCGCGTTCGCGTCCGAACTCGAGGCCGACGCGGCGTTCGCCGGCGCCGGCACCGACGCCGGGCTGCGCCGCGTCGAAGGACTGTTGCGCGACGCGGACGTCGCGGTGCGCGCGGCGCGGTACGTCGGCGTGCGCGGCGATCGGCGCTCGCTCGGCACGCTCACGCGGGCGGCGGTTCCGCGCGAGGAGCTCTCGCTCGCGCTGCTCGATCTCGCGACGGCGAGCCCGGACTCGCTGGTGCTCGCGCTCGCGGAGTCGACGGGACGACGACGCGTGCTCGATCGCGCCGCGGAGCTCGCGCTCGAGCCGCGCGCGCTCGTCGATGCGCTCGCACAGGCGCGCGACGTCGACGACGACGCCTGGCGCAGCGTGTTGACGCGAGCCGGCGCCGCGGAGCTCGTGCATTGCGTCGAGCTGGTCGGTCGCGGCGGACCGTCGCTCGCGTCGATCGCCTCCGAAAGCGCGCGCCGCGCGGACCTAGGGCCGGCGTTCGCCGCCGCGGCATCGGTCGCGCGCGGCGAGCACGTCGACGCGTGGCTCGACCTGCTCGCGCTCGCTCCGCGCGCGGAAGCGGTCGGATGGCTGGTCGAGAACCTCGCGGACCGGCGTCGCCACGACCGCGCTCTCGCGGCGCTCGCGACGCTCTCGGGCGACGAAGGGCTCGATGAATTGCTTCGCGAGGCCGCGCGTGGCCGGTCGCGGCGCGCCGATCTCTGCGCAGTGCTGCGCGCTCGCGGAGCGCGCGATCCCAGGGTGCTGCGCACGTTCGCCGAGCGCACGCTTCAGGGTCGCGAGCTCGCCCAAGCCGAGCTCCTGCTCGACGCGTTGATCGAGACCGAGAGCGTCGACGCCGCCTACGCGCTTTGCGCTTTCGCGCTCGACGCCTCGCTCGCGCCCGAGCTGCGATTGGTCGCGCTCGAAGCGCTCCGCGAGCGCCCGTCCGCCGCGGCCGCGACCGAACTGGCCGCCGGATTCGAGCGCTTCACTCGACGCGATCGTCGCTTGGCCGCGGTGCTGCTGCTCGCGCTGAAGAGCCACGGCGACGAAGCGGCGCTGGACACGGCGCTCGCCGAGTTCGACGAAGCCGAGCGCCGCGCGATCCGCGAGGTGCTCGAGCGCAGCGCGCAAACCAGCGCGACCACGATCCAACTGGCGCGATTGCTCGAGGCACGTCTGCCCGAGGAAGCGCGCCTCCACTTCGATACGCGAGTCTCGTGATGAACAGAACGATCCTCACCGCTGCCTTGCTCCCGTTTGCGTGGTTCTCCGGCGGCGAGTCGCCGAGCGCGCCCGCCGTCACGTGGCGCACGTACGACCTCGGCGCGATCGCGCCGAGGCTCGCCGCCGAATCCGCGCTCGTGAACCTCCTGCCGACGCTCGCGCAGTCGGGGGAGTTCTCGCGAGCGGGCGAAGCGCCGTTCGAGCGCTGGACCGATTCGCTCGCGCAGCTCGCGATCTTGGCGACCGGCGACGAGTTCGAGCGCGAGGGCCGCACGTGGTCGACGGACGACGACGATCAGCTCCACGTCTGCGCGTCGGCGGACGCCCAGAAGCTGCTCGAGCGCGAGTTCGCGTTCTTCGGCGAAGCCCTGCGCTCGACGATCGCGGTGCGCGTCGACGTCGTCGACGGGGATCTGGGGGCGCAAGGGGTCGCCACGCGCTTGCCGGCGGCCGCGGCGGACGAGCTGGTCGCTCGCGCGGCCGCGCAAGGCAAGGTCCGGACGATGCAGTTGCGGATCGCGCCGGGCTCCGAGGTGCGGGTCGACAACACGCGTGAGCTCCGCGCGCTCTGCGACTACGACGTCGAGGTCGCGCAGCAAGCGCTCGCGCTCCAGCCGATGATCCGAACTTATCGCGTCGGCACGCAGCTCTTCGCGCGCGCGGCGCACGTCGCGGACGGTGTGCAGCTCGCTCTGGTGTTGCGGCAGGTCGACGAGGCCGCGCCGATGCGCGAGCGCATGGTCGAGTACGTCAACTACATCGCGAACAGCCAACTGGTCACGACGCCGTCCGCGGCGCTGCTGTTCCAATCGCCGAGCATCGTCCAGCACGCCGAGGCGCTGACCACGTTCCTGCCGAAGGGGGAGGCAGTGATCGTGCGCTCGTCGTACGCGAACCTGGAGACGAACACGCGCTGCACGTTCGTGCTGCGCGCGCTCGGCGAGGCGCCTCCGGCGGTGCAGGGCGTCGACCTCTACGAGAACGGCTACAGGCTCGACGTCGTCGACCTGACGCGTTTCGCCCCGCCGCGCGTGCGGATCGCCGGCAGCCTGCTCGATCGCGGAGAAGGCGCCTCCTTGCTCGAGGGCTTCTACTCGGAGGCCACGTGGAATCGCGCGGATCCGTTCGCCGCGAGCGCCGTCCAGTCGGGCGACGAGCTCGCGCTCGCTCGCGAACGTCACTTCCCGTCGCGCGACGCCCTGTTCGGCGAGATGCTGGGATCGTGGCTGGTGCTGCAGCCCTCGTCGGTCGATCCGGCGGCGACCCATCCGCGCAATTTCGACCCCGCGGCGCTCGCCGCGATCGCTCGGCCGAAGTCGACCGAGCTCGACGTCACCCTGCGGCGTGGCGAAACGGTCGTCGCGCGTTGGAGCGGCTCGGTGGTCGACGGCGAGCGCTCGGCGTTCACGGTCGGCGCGGAGAGCCTCGGCCTCGACAGCGCGACGATCGAGATCGCGCAGTCGGCGTCGGTTTTCGATCCGCAGGTGCGCGTCTTCTTCGACGGCCTGTTGGTCGCGCTCGAGCCGCGGCGACTCGCGAACGGCGGATTCGACGTCCGTGTGACCGCGCGAGCGCGTGTCCTCGACGCCGCGCCGACGCTCGCGGTCGGGATGAAGGGCGCGACGCCGCCGAGCGACACCGCGACGTGGTCCAACCTGGTCAGCGACGAGCGGGTGCAGCTCGCAGCGGGAGGCGAGGCGCGCGCGTTGCTCGGAGTCGCGGGCAAGGGCGGGCTGACGTTGGAGATCGGCGCCCGCTGAGGCGGGGCGGAGAGCTCTTCGACCGAACGGTGGCGGACCCTCCACGGCCGCGCGGACGCAACTCGCGGCCGCTGGGGAGCACGACGAATCGATGCGCCGAGTCGACGCGGGGATCGAGCTCCCGTCCGGCTCGGCGTCTTCTTTTTCACGCTCCGGCATAGTCGCTACGAGTCGCTCCGGGCACCTGGACGGATTCCCGGGGTCGGGTTCTGCTCCGCCGTCGGCCTGCGCGCCGTGCGCGCCTCGGTCGCCGTCCCGTCCCCAAGGTCCGTCCCCCAACGGCCGTCCATCCAGGAGAGCCCCATGTTCTCGATCTTGATCCCGTCGCTGATCGCCGCGACGTCGGGCACTGCGCCCGGCGAAGAGGCGAGCTGGAGCAGCCTCGACCGCGAGCTCGCCTCGCTCGCCGCCCACGCCCAAGGCAACCCCGCGGACCCGTCGGTTCGCATCTGGGGCTACCTGCGCACCGCGGTGCTGTTCGGCGACTTCGACGTCAACAACAACTCCGCGCTCGACGCCGGCGACGACGAAGTCGGCGGCACGCGGATCCTCAACGCGCGGCCGTACTTCGAGGCGACCTCCGGCGACTACTCCGCCGTGATCAGCCTGGAGTGCGCGAGCGGCAGCGCCGTGCTCTACCACGGCTACGCGAAGTGGAAGTGCAACGAGTACTTCTCGACCTACTTCGGTCGCTTCAAGCAGCCGTTCCTGCGCTCGTTCATGCTCTTCGACAACAAGCTCGCGTTGATCGAGCGGACGGCGCCCGCGCTTGCGGTCGCGCGCTTCGACACCGGTGTGATGCTCGAAGGCAAGGTCCAGGAGCGCGTCCACTGGTGGGCCGCGGTCCAGAACGGCAACGACGGCATCGCCGACGAGCAGTTGCTCAGCGCTCGCGTCGCGTTCACACCGATCGGCCAAGAGGTCGCCGGTGCGGAAGGCGCGATCGCCGGGCGTGACGAGCTCGACTGCACGGTTGCGGTCGCCGTCTCGGACGAAGGCTCGGTCTCCGACGGAACGTCTTTCGCCGTCGACGCGGTCGTCAACCAGCGTCCGTGGAGTCTCCAGGCGGAAGTCGTCGACTTCGACAAGGACGTCGGCGACCGCACGCCGTTCAGCGCGACCGCCGGCTGGCTCTTCCAGCCGCAGTGGGAAGGCGTGCTGCGTTACGACGATCGCGACGACGGGTTCGACACGTCGCGCATCACCGGGGGCGTCAACTACTACGTCACCGGGCACGACCTGAAGTGGCAGCTCAACGTCGGGTCCACCGACGCCGACACCGGCGGCGTGGACGGGACCTTCGTGCAGCTAGGTCTGACGTTGACGATCTAGAGGTTTGGGGAGGACTGCACCGACGCCCGGCGCGCCTCGACGGCGCGTCGGGCGTCCTACTTTCCGTTGCCAGGACCCGGAGCGCGAACTAACCTCGCCGGGCGCTTCGTGGCGCGCCCCGCGCGCGCCTCCGAGTTCGGTCGCCGAGTCCGGTCGCCGAACTCGGTCGCAGACGTCGGTCATCGCAGCGCGGGTCGCGGATCCGGGCCGTTCGCTCGACGTCCGTCGATCGCGAGCGACGGAACGGGTTCGAGCATGGGGCACGGCAGGGAATCAGGAGCTCTCCGACCGCCGCCGGCGTTGTGCCGGCGTCTTGCGTTCGTCGCGAGCACCCCCCGGCTTCCGACCGGAGGCCGCGCGTGACCGAGACCATGGTCGAATCGCCGTTCGGCGATCGCCTGCCGGCCGAGGACCTTAAGGACGCGTGGCGTCTGCTCGACACCGCCGAGCGCGTCGACGGCTTCCGGCTGCTCGCGCCCGCCGACGCGCACGAGTTCTTCCTCGGGCTCGCGCCGCCGGATCAGATGGATCTGATCCTCGGCCTGCCGTCGAACGAGCGGCGGCTCTGGATGCGTTTGCTCGCGCCCGACGACGCCGCGGACGTGATCCAATCGGCCGACGAAGCGCGGCGCGGCGAGCTGACCGGCCTGCTCGACGATTCGGCGAAACGTGAAGTCGCGAGCCTGCTCGCATACGCGGAGGACGACGCCGGCGGCTTGATGAGCCCGCGTTTCGCGCGCGTGCGCCCCGAGATGAGCGTCGACGAGGCGATCACCTACATGCGCAAGCAGGTGAACGAGAAGCTCGAGACGATCTACTACGGCTACGTGCTCGACGGCCAGCAACGCCTGCGCGGCGTGGTGTCGTTCCGCGACCTCTTCTCCGCCAAGGGAGCGGCCAAGGTCGCCGACGTGATGAAGACCGACGTCATCACGGTGCCCGACACGATGGACCAGGAAGCGGTCGGCCGGCTGTTCGCGCAGCACGACCTGATGGCGCTGCCCGTCGTCGACGCCGAAGGGCGGATGCAAGGCATCGTGACCTTCGACGACATCGTCCAGGTCGTCCAAGAGGAAGCGACCGAGGACATCCAGAAGATCGGTGGTAGCGAAGCCCTCGACGCGCCGTACCTCGAGGTCGGCGTCGGCTCGATGGTCAAGAAGCGCGCGGGCTGGTTGGTGATCCTGTTCCTCGGGGAGACGCTGACCGCGACCGCGATGTCGCACTTCGAGCACGAGATCGCCGCTGCGGTCGTGCTCTCGGTCTTCATCCCGTTGATCATCTCGAGCGGCGGCAACTCGGGCTCGCAGGCGACGACGCTGGTGATCCGCGCGATGTCGCTCGGCGAAGTGCGCCTGCGCGATTGGTTCCGCGTGATGCGGCGCGAGCTCGCGTCCGGCCTCGCGCTCGGAACCATCCTCGGCCTGATCGGCTTCCTGCGGATCGTGCTCTGGCAGCAGTTCGGATCCGACTACGGGCCCAACTACCTCTGGCTGGGGGTCACGATCGGGCTCGCGCTGCTCGGCGTCGTCCTGTGGGGGACGCTGTCGGGCGCGATGCTGCCGCTCGTGCTGCGCCGCCTGGGGTTCGACCCGGCGAGCGCGTCGGCGCCGCTGGTCGCCACCCTGGTCGACGTCACCGGCCTGGTGATCTACTTCAGCGCGGCCTCGGCGCTCTACCTGCGTCATTCGCCGGTGGGTTGACGACGATCTACGCGCTATCCCTCGCGCAAGTGCGTACATCGCCGTAGGGTCACCGTCCGAACGGGGCCTACCTTGGAACGGGTGCGAGAGTGCGCATGACTTCCTCCGAACTCGTTCTACTCAGCGACCCCCCGCTCGACGATCGAAGCGCGGAGCTACGTATGAATGAGACCGTCGAAACCGAAGGTTCAGTCCGGAAACGCGGCAAGAAGTCGACGAAGGGCGAGCCCGCTCGGAAACCGGCGCGTACGCCGCCCGTTCCGTCCAAGGTCGAACGATCACTCGAGCGCCGCGTGCTCGACCTCGAGCGCGAGCTCGCGAAGCGCACGCGCGAACTCGAACGCGGCGAAGCCGAGAGCGCGCGCACCGAGACGATCCATCGATCGATCCTCGCCGCCGTCCTCGATCCGACGCTGACCATCGACGAGCGCGGCACGATCGTCACCGCGAGCGCGTCGGTCGAGCGCGTCTTCGGTTGGCGGCCCGAGGAACTGATCGGCAAGAACATCAAGGTGCTGTTGCCCGAGCCGCATCGCTCGAAGCACGACGGCTACCTCTCGACCTACGCACGCACCGGCCGCACGAACATCCTCGGCCGCACGCGTGAGTTCGAGGTCGTCGCGAAGGACGGGCGAAACGTCTCGATCGAGCTCTCGGTCGCGCGCGTCGACATCGCGGGCGAAGGGCGGCCGCTGTTCACCGGCTCGTTCCGCGACATCACGTCGCGCAAGGAGACCGAGGCGAAGCTGCGCGAGAGCGAGACGCGCTTCCACGCGATCTTCGACCAGTCCTTCGAGTACATCGGCCTCTTGACCCCGGAAGGGATCGTCCTCGAGGCGAATCAGACCGCGCTCGAATCCGCGGGTCTGACGCGCGACGAGGTGATCGGCAAGCCGTTCTGGGAGACCCGCTGGTGGCCGGCGACCGGCGACGCGCGCGAGAAGCTCCAGCGCGCGATCCGCGCCGCGGCGTCGGGCGAGTTCGTCCGCTACGAGGCCGACAATCGCGGCCGCGGCGACGAGCTGCGCACGATGGACTTCTCGATCAAGCCCGTGTGCGACACGAGCGGCAAGGTCGTCCAGTTGATCCCGGAAGGCCGCGACATCACCGAGCTCAAGCGCGCGCAGCGAGCCGAAACAGCGATGCTGCGTGCGCTCGCGACGGTCGGCGAGTCCGCGGCGATGCTCGCGCACGAGATCAAGAACCCGATCACCGCCGTCAACCTCGCCCTGCGCGCGGTCGCGCAACAGCTCGGCGAGGATCACAAGGAAGTCCTCGAGGACCTGGTCAGTCGGATGAAGCGCGTCGAGGAATTGATGCGCCGCACCCTGACGTTCACCAAGCCGCTCGAGCTCAAGCTCACCTCCATCGACGCCTCCGAGTTGATCTCGAAGGCGCTGGGACAGTTGAGGCCGCAGATCATCAAATCGGGCTTCGACGTCCGCACCAAACTCCCCGAGAAGAAGCTCCCGTTCGAGGGCGACCGACAGCTCTTGGAGGAAGTCATCACGAACCTCTTGCGCAATGCGCTCGAGGCTCAACCGAACGGCGGGCGCATCGAGATCACGCTCGAGCGCGCGTCGCGGACCGCGCGCGTCCTCATCGACGACGACGGACCCGGCATCGCCGAGTCCGTGCGAGGCACGCTTTTCCAACCGTTCGTCACCACCAAACAACAAGGCACCGGCCTCGGCCTCCCGTTCTGCAAGAAAGTCATCGAGCAGCACGGTGGGACGATCGCGGCCGGATCGAGTCCGCTCGGCGGTGCCCGTTTCTCGATCGAGATGCCGATCCAATGAACTCTTCACTCATGACCACGTCCGAAGCACGCATCAAAATCTTCCTGGTCGACGATCAAAGCATGTTGCGCGCGGCGTTCAGGAGCCTGCTCTCGCAGCAAGAGCGCTTCCAGGTCGTCGGCGACAGCGGCGATGCACGCGACGCCGTCAACCGGATCGGCGAGCTGCGCCCCGACATCGTGCTGCTCGACATCACGATGCCCGGGCTGTCCGGCCTCGATGCGATCAGCATGATCCGCAAGGTGCACCCGCGCGCCCGGATCCTGATGCTGACGCACCACGAGGGCGAGTCGTTCGTCGAGCAAGCGCTCAAGGCCGGCGCGGACGGATACCTGTCGAAGGACTCCGATCCCGTCGAGCTCGCGCTCGCGATCGACGCGGTCTTCAAGGGCGACCCGTTCCTGTCACCGAAGGTGGCGGGCGTGTTGCTCGGGAAGAAGCGCGCTCCCGACGGATCGACCGACATCGGCGGCAAGCTCAACTCGCTGACCCCGCGCGAACGCGAGGTGTTCCAACTGCTCGCGCTCGGCAAGAGCAACAAGGAGGTCGCGAAGGACCTCGGCATGAGCCTGGGCACCGCCAAGAAGCACCGCGAGAACCTGCAGCGCAAGCTCGATTGCCACTCGGCGGCCGAGCTCGCTCGCCTCGCGATCCGCGAAGGCCTGCTGAAGTCCTGAGCTCGAAGTAGGAACGCCGAGGGCCCGAGTCCGCCGGGCCCTCAGCGCTCCGCCAACGCGTCCAGCGCCAAGAGCGCAGCCGCCGTGCCATACGCGCGGCCCAAGCCGGGCAGGTCCTGGAAGCTGCCGTCGGCGAGTCGCTGGGCGAGCAAGTCCTCGAGCAGCACCGCGCGGAAGCGCTTGCGCTCCGTCGCGTCGAGCTCCGAGGGCAGTCCGAGCGCGACACAGGCGAACGCGTAGTCGTAGAGCAGGTAGTGCGCGCCGAAGCCGGTCGGACTCGTGTGGCAGAGCGCCTTGCCCCATTCGGGCGCGTAGACGTCCCGCCCGGCGACGAACAACTCGAGCACGCGGCGCAGCTCCGCTGCGTTGCTGCGACCGTTGCGCTGCAACGCGAGCACGCAGACCAGTCCGCGGGTTCTCGAACACGAGTTCGTCTGCCACGCGCGCCGCCTCGCCCTGCGGATGCGCGGACTCGCCCTGCGGACGCGCGGGCGCAACGAAAGTGCAGAGCGAGAGCGCGACCAGCGCAGCGCGGAAGTTCCGCATGCGCTGCGAAGCTACTCCTCGCGCGCCGAGCCACGACATCCGGCGTTACCCACTTCTACCCACTTCGAACCCGACGTCGTACCTCTTCGGTCCGGCCGAGACGGGCTCGCTTCGGGCTTAGGAAGGTCGGGAAGCGAACTGAAGCGGACGAGTGCCGCTCGCGCGGCCGTCCAAGGAGGCTTGCGATGCAACTGATTCCCTGGCGCGAACGCGGAGACGTGACGACGTTCCGGTCGGAGTTCGACAAGCTCTTCGACTCCTTCTTCGCAGACAGCGGTCGCTTCGAGCACCTGCCCGAAGCCTTCCGTCGCGGACCGATCCCCGCGGTCAACATGGCCGAGACCGACAAGGACTTCGCGGTTTCGGTCGAGCTCCCCGGCCTGGACGAGAAGGAGATCCAGGTCCAGCTGCTCGGCAGCGATCTCGTCATCTCCGGTGAACGGAAGTGGGAGGGCGAGAAGAAGGACAAGACCTATCACCGCGTCGAATCCCAGTACGGCTCGTTCCGGCGCGTCATCGAGATGCCCGAGGGCGCGCGTTGCGATCCGGACGCGATCACCGCGACGTACTCGAAGGGCATCCTCGAGATCCGAGTGCCCAAGGTGGAACCGAAGCCCGCCGCCAAGATCGCGGTCAAGGCCAAGTAGCTGTAACGTGGTTCGGCCGTCGCGCCGCGCACCCGTGCGGCAAGAAGGGGCTCCTCCTCTGGCGACGCGACGGTCGAACCTCTTCCAACGTTGGTGAGCGTCGGCGACCGTGCTCGGCGCGCACACGAAAGTGAAACCATGAAGAAGATCCTGGTCGGTGTCGCGGGTGGAGAGCGGTCGGACGAAGCGGTCGTCGCCGCGCTGGCGTTGGCGAACAAGCTTGGTGCCGAGCTCGAGCTCGTGCACTCGGTCGACGTCCACGCGGCGCACTGGCCGGTGGTCGCGCGCGCGCGCGCGGACGCCGAGATCGAAGCAGCCCGTCGCTCGGCCGGCGAAGCGGTCGCCGCGCACCTGCGTTCCCGCCGCGACGGCGGAGCTCCGCTGACGCTGCGTGGCGCACCGATCAACGATTCGTTGCGCGTCGAGGTCGGCAGTCCGGCGAAGGTGATGCTCGAGCGCGCCGCGGCGCTGCCGGCGGACCTGATCGTGCTCGGCTCGCACCGCAAACGCGGGATCTTCGACTTCGGCAACACCGCGCGGGCCGTGCTCGCGAAGGCGGCCGCGCCGGTGTGGGTCCAACACGGCTGGGCGCGCGACGTGCGCACGATCCTCGCGCCGGTCGACTTGTCCGATCACAGCCTCGCCGCGCTCGCTTCCGGGCGCGACCTGGCGAAGAAGCTCGGGGCGAAAGTCACGACGCTGTACTGCTTCGTGCACCCGGGCTACGTCTACTCGCTCGATTCCGGAGCCCCGATGGCGATGGCGATCGAGCGAGTGGAGGAGCTGCGCGAGCTCGCTCGGAAGGAGTACGAAAAGCGCATCGAAGGTTTCGACTGGCAAGGCGTCGCCCACGAGGCGCGTTTCGTCGACGACGATCCGATCCAAGGGATCCTGGCCCTGCAGGACGGCGCGGATCTGATCGTGATGGGAACGCACGGCGTGACCGG
>JADLBP010000355.1 GCA_020847695.1 Planctomycetota bacterium | reverse complement strand
TCGTCGAGCCGCTTCTTGCGCGCGGCTTCGGCCTCCGCCTTGATCCGATCGCGCTCGGCGTCGATCGCCTTCTCCTGGGTCTCCAGGTGAGCCTCGATCGGCTCCAGCATCGCGGTCAGACGCTTCGCCTCGCCGTCGACCTTGCGCCCGTACTCCAGGGCGTCGGCCTTGAGTTCCGCGCGCTTCTTCTCGATCGCGACACGGTGTCGCTTCACGTCGAGCCGCGCCTCGCGCACGATCTTGTAGCCCGCGCGGTCGTCGAGGCCCTTGATCTCCAGCGCCATGTAGCGCTCGCGCATCTCGGCGATCGCCGCGTCGGCCGGCGAGAACGTCGCGAGCGCCTTCTCGGTGTCCGCGTGGAACGCGGCGAGGTCGGTGGTGTTCGTTGCGTCCATGGATCAGAGCCCCTTGGGCAGTCCGTCGGCATCGAGTTCGCCCGCCGGACCGACGTCCTGCGCCGGTTCGGACTTCGCCGCGCCGTTCGCCTTGCCCTTGATCCGGTCGTTCAGGTCCGTCGTCTGCGCGTGCTGCGCGGCCGTCGCGCCACCCAGCTCGACGCGGCGAGCTTCCACCGCCTGCGACCAGGTGGCCTCGCCGTCCTTGATCGACTGGTAGATGCTGCGCATGTGGTCGATCTCGTTCGGAGTCGCCACGTCGAGCGCGTGCCCGAGGTACTCCGCGAGCTGCTTCACGCTCACGCCGATCGCTTCGAAGGCATCGGCCATCTTCTTGCGCGCGGCGCTGGGGTCCTTCTGGATCTCGCCACGGCGCGTCGCGTAGCACTGCTCGATAGCCTCCTCCAAGATGTCGCCGGGGATCAGGCGGAGCAGGCACGTGCGCAGCGCCTTCGATGCGATCGCGCGCTCCTTGTCGAGGATCTCCTCGTCGGTCGCCTCGATCACGAAGACGTCCTTGCCCTTCGAGTTCTTGCGGACCATGACGATCTTGCGGCCCTCCTGCGGGCGCGCGCGCTCGATCGTCTTCGCGATCGTGACGTCCATCGGGTACGTCACGTTCGCCTCGAGGTCGGTCGCGGAAACGCGCACGATGCGCTTCTCGGCGTCGTCGTAGATCGCGGCGACGTCGGCGTAGACGTTGCCCATCGCGCGTGCCGCGGCTTCGGCCATGCGGATGCTCGGGCCCTCGACGCCCTCGCCGACCGGCTTGCGGTAGATCGCCGTCTCGGCGAACGCCGGGCGCTTGCAGTCGGCGAGCAGCGTCTGACGGGCGCGCATGAGGTCGCGCGGCCGCTGCATGGCGACGATGTAGCGCGCCTGCACAGCGGCTTTCGCCTGCTCTGCCAACGCGATCGACGAGGTCTCGGCGACGCGCGCGAGCGACTGCTCGCCGAAGCCCTGGCGCATCTCCTGGCCGGCCTCGACTTGCACGGTGGTGGTTCGGTCGTTCATTGATTGCTCCTGGAAGTGGTGACGGACTTCGCCGCCGCGAATCGCAGCGTGCGGTACGTGGTCGGAGCGACGACGTAGCCGTCGCGCTCCGTGGTCTTGAGCGAGTAGGTGCCGCTGCCGTCGGGCAGCGCGCCGAACGTCGCGCATCCGATCACGCCTTCGAGCAGCGTCTTGAGTTCGCGCTCGCGCTTCTCCGCGGCCTTGCGGGCACCCGCGACGGCGTCGAGTTCGTCGCGCCAAGCGATCGCGCTCTCGGGCAGTACGACGGTCTGCCCGTTGTCCTTCGGGTGCAGCTTCTTGAGCGCCTCGCGCGTCGCATCCGAGCCGTCGAGCTGAGGGGGCTCTCCGCGCGCGACGCAGTCCATGAACGCGCGCTCGAGCTGCACGATCGCGCCCTCGGGCACGCTCTCCCGCTCGACGACGACCTCGCGGTACTCGCTCCCGCCGACGATTGCGACGAGCACGCCGACCTGCACCAGCGCGGGCACGACGATCAGCGCGTGCTGCACCTGGAGGCGATACCAGTCCGGCGCGGTGCCGTCCTCGCCCCACTTCGCGAGCTGGCGGAAGCCGGGCGCCTTCGCCTCGACGAGCATCGGCCGGCCGAACGTGTCGATCGCGACCGCGTCCAGCGTCGCCGTCATCCACGGGTAGCGCGTGGAGCGCACGAAGGGCTCCTTGCCCTCGACCCAGCCAAGGACCTCGCACGCGCCGTCGCTTGCGAGAATGCGCTCGACCTCCCCGCGGTCGGTCACGATCTGCGCGCCGCGCTCTTCGGCGAACTCCTCGACGACGACCGACTGGAGCTTGCGCCCGAGACGCACCGGGCGCCGGTTGCCGATGTCCTCGCGCTCGATCTCGCCGCGCTTCTCCGCCCACAGGCGGAACGGCGACGAGTAGGCATCTTCTCCGAGCGCCGCCGCGGCCTCGCTCGAGCCGAGCGTTCCCTGGCGCAGTTCGAGCCACGCTTCGCGCGTGAGTTCGCGGGCCGTCACGGCGCACCTCGCATCAACGCGTCCATCGTCACGCCGAGCGCGGCGGCGACTCGGGCGAGCAGGTCGGACCGCGGGCTGCCCCCGCTGGTCTCCCATCGCACGATCAGCCCTTCGTTCACGTTCGCGCGGCGCGCGAGTTCAGCGCGACTCCAGGCCTTCGCCTTGCGCGCGGTGCGCAGGCGTGCGCCGAGCGTGTTGACCTTCTTCGTGCGGGTCATCCGAGGATCCTCCGTTGGCTCTTCTTCGCGGCCGGGCCTTCGACGAACGCGGACCAC
>JADLBP010000354.1 GCA_020847695.1 Planctomycetota bacterium | reverse complement strand
TGCCGAAGGTCGACGTGCCGCGCTTCATGGGCGATTGGTACGTGCTCGGTGCGATCCCCGCGTCGCAGGAGGCGAACGCGTTCAACGGCGTCGAGACGTACCGACTGCGGCCGGGCACCGACGACGTCATCGAGACGACGTACGTCTTCCGCGACGGGGGCTTCGATGGCGAGCTCGTGAAGCTCGAACCCGTCGGCTACGTCGACGACGAAGGCGACGGCGCGCGTTGGGGCATGAAGTTCTGGTGGTGGCAGGGTCCGTTCCGGTTGGAGTACCTGATCGCTTGGCTCGATCCGGACTACACGCGGACGATCATCGCGAGGAGCGCGCGCGACTACGTCTGGATCATGGCGCGCACGCCGGAGATCCCGGAAGCGCAGTGGGACGCGCTCGTGCTCGCCGCGCGCGACATGGGCTACGACGTCGCGAAGCTGCGCCGGGTCCCGCAGCGGTGGGGCGCCGCGCCCGACGTCACGCCGAACGAACGCAAGCCGTGAACGCCGTGTGCTAGCTTCGCGTCGCCGCGCGCGAGCGCTCGCGCCGCGCACGCCGTCACGCATGGACGCCACCGAGCCCGGTTGGAAATGGAAACGCCGCCGTCGCGCGTGGTTGCGCGGCTCGACGGCGCTGCTGCTCGGCGCGTGCGTGCTGTGGGCGAGCGGTTGCTTCGTGATGGACGCGCTCGGGTTCCGGAAGTCTCCGCTCTTGCCGACGGTGGCGGGGCCGGAGGCTCCGGAGCTCGTCGAACGGTTGCGCGGCACGCTCGCGGTCGTCGGCGTCGGGGCTCGCGACTGCTGCGACCTGCTCGAGTTGCCGTCGCGCGCGGAGCGCGAGCTCTGCGTGCCGAGCGACCACGTCCGCGCGGACGCGAGCACTGTCGGCAACGTGCTCGTCCACGCGGTCGACGACTACGGCGGCACGCCGGCGAGCGGTCGGTTCGGTCTGCGGATCGGATCGCTCGACGCTCCGGGCGAAGCGCGCGAGCTCGTCGGAGGCGCGGGGGAACTCGGCGAGGCGCGGGTCGGCGTCGGCGCGCGCGGCGAATGGGCGGCGATCGCGTGGGCGACGCGTCCGGCGGGCGCGACGCCGTTCGAGCGCAGGCTCGAGCTCGTCTCGCTCGCCGAGCCGCGCATCGTCTGGAGCCGCGCGATCGACTGTGTCGGAGCCGTCGGCGTGCACGAAGCCGCGCGCTGCGTCGTCTTCACCGACTGCGCCGGCGCGGATCGTTCGGTGCGCATCCGCGGTTTCGACGCCGACGACGAGCGCGAGCTCGTCCGCGGCGTGCTGCTCGCGTTCGATCGCGAGCTCGGCGTCGCGTTGGTCGCCGAGGGCGAGTCGCTCCGGTGCGTCTCGGTCCCCGGCGGCGAGGTGACGATCGCGAACGCGCGCCTGCCCGGGCTCGCGGGCGCCGTGATCGGGCTCTGGGACGGCGAGCTCGCGCTCTACGAAGCGTTGCCGACCGAAGGCGCGAGCCAAGCGCGCTATCGGATGGGCCTCTCGGCGCCCGAACCGTTCTCGACGATCAAGGTCGCGAACCTGCGCACCGGTGAGTTCGCGACGGTGGTGTCGCGCGCGCTGCTGCCCGGCTCGTTCGCGTTTCGCTGAGCGCGTTCAGTCCGCGAGCGACAGCCGCGCGCACGCCGCGAGCTTCGGATCGAACGAGCGCGCGAGCTCCGCGCGGAGCACGTTCGGGTCGCGAGGCACGCGGCCCTCGAAGACGACGGCGCCGTCGCGCTCGACGACGATCGGCAGATCGAGGTCGAGCAGCTCGTCGGAGAGCCAGAGCTCGAGTCCGCGCGCTCCGTGCGAGTCGATCCGCACGCGCTGGCCGTCGACCTCGGCGACGACGTGCTCGCCCGCGCGCGCCGCGCCGGTCGCGCGGCCGAGCCAGTAGAAGCGCTCGTGGACGACGTCGTCCTGGAACCACACGACGCGCTTCGGCCACGACACGCGGCGCCGATCCGCCATCCACGGCAGCGCTTCGGCGTCCTTGCGCTCCATCCAATGTCCGAGGCCGGGGTAGATGCGCACGAAATGCTCGTAGCCATCGGCATCGGCGCTGCGCAGCGCGTCGAGCTCTCCCGCGCGCTCCTTGGCGATCCGATTGCGATCGTACGCGGCGTCTTCGGCGCCCATGAAGATCGCGAACGGCAGGTTGCGCAGGCCGAGCAGCGACGCTTCGTTCGGATGGCCCGCCATCATCGCGGCGGCGGCGAAACGATCGGCGATGCGCGGCGCGAGTTGCCACACGCCGTCGCCGCCCGCGGAATAGCCCAGCAGGTACACGCGCTCGGGATCGACGCCTCGCAGCGCGACGAAGTCCTCGATCAGCCGCGCGAACAGCGGATCGACGTGCCCTTCGTGCCAGAGGTTCCACGTGTCGGTCGGCGCGCGCGGCGCGACGTAGATGCCCTCGGCGGGTTCGTAGAGCTGGATCTGGTTCTTCCACTGGCCGTCGTTGACCTCGACCGGCGCGCCGCCGCCGCCGTGCAGCGAGATCCAGAGGCTGCGCTCGCCTTCGGGCGCGTCGCCGAACGAGCGTTCGAGCCACCGCAGCGACTTGTCGCCGAGCGTCAGAACCTTTGCCTCGACTTCCGCGGCGCGCTCGGTGCGAAGCTCGGCGCGGCGAGCGGCGACGAGCTCGTCGCGCACGCGCTTCGCGTCGTCCTTCGCGAGCGGCGCGACGGGATCCGCGGGCGCGAGCTCGTCCCAGCAGAGCTCGAGCGTCGCGGAGTCCCCGCGCGACGTCGCTCCACGAGCCTGGGCGAGCGAGCACGAACGCTCGACGCCGCCGAAGCGGACGCGCAGCGTCCCGGCGCCGTCGCTCGGCGTCGCGAAGCTCGGCATGTCGTTCAAGTCGCTGGTGCCCGCG
>JADLBP010000353.1 GCA_020847695.1 Planctomycetota bacterium | reverse complement strand
GGCTCCCACGCGCCGATGCGCGCGCGGTGCACGGACTGGAGATGCTCGACCCCGACGATGCGGTCGCCGTCCGGCAGGGCGATCGGGGCGAGCGCGGGCCGCTCGCCCTCGAACCGGACCCGCCACGCGGTTCCGTCGGCCAGGTCGACCAGTGCGCCTTCGCCGCCTTTCTCGCCGCCGCCGTACACGATCACGGTGCGCTCGGAGAACTCGCGCGCGTCCGGACGGGTGAGCTCGACGCGCTCGAGCTTCGTCTCGCTCCGTCGATAGGCGTCGACGCGCCGGCTCTTGCTCGACAGCCACGCGCTCCACTGTCCCTTGCCGCCGAGCACGACGTGCTGCCACGAGCCCGCGAACAGGAACGGGTCGCGCGACACGCGCATGCGCGTCGGATCGCCGGAGGGCTCGCTCCACTCGAGCGGCGTCATCCAGTGCGCGTGGAGCATCGCGTAGTCCGCCTCACGATCGAACAGCCGCGCCTCGAAGCCGATCAGGGGCTCACCGACGAGCTCACCGGTCTTCGGATCCACGCGACGCCAACCGGCATCGGTCTCCGTCGCGAGGAACGGCACGCGGTCGGCGCCGGCGAGGATCATCGGACGTCGCTTCTCCAGGGCGAGCACCGCCGCGTGTTGGTACGAGCTCAGCACGTTCTCGAGCAGCGGGACGGTGCACGCGAGGACGAGCGTGGCACCGAGCAAGCCGATGCGCGGCGCGAACGGGAGCTCGCGATCGTCTCCCGCGGCGAACATCCGCGACGAGAGCGCGAGCCCGAGAGCCGTGAGCGCCGCCAGCGTCGCGACGTACAGCGACGCGGAAGCCGCGCCCGTGCCGAAGACGTCGCGCGACGCGAGACTGGCCGCCACGATCGTCCCGCCGGCAGTCGACAGGAATGCGGTGAAGCGCATCGCCGAGTTCGCGCGCACCAGCGCGGCGAAGACGCCGAACGCGTGCCCAGGCACGAAGCCGAGCGCGATCCACGCGGCCTCGGCGAGCGAGCTCCACCGCGCGACCGGCGCCGCGGGATCGAAGAGCCACGTGCGCGCGATGAACACGAGCGCGAAGATCGAGACCCAGATCGTCCACGCGAGCCACGCAGCCACGACCTTCGCGCGAAACGCCGCCGCGTGTCCGCCGTCGCGATGCACCAGGTACGACTCGGTCGAGCGGGCGCGTTCCTCCCGGAACTGCAGGAAGCCCAGCGCGGCTCCGACGAACGTCCAAACGGCGAACGACGCTCGCGCGCTGTCGTTGCCGCCGAAGCCGGGCTCACCGAGCTCGATCCACTCGTTGCCCCAGAGCGACGGCGCGACCGCCACGACCACCGCGACCAGCCACACCAGCCACGCGATCTGGCGCCATTCCTTGCGGATCCAAGGACTCATCGAGGGGCTGACGGGGGGATTCATCGGGGGATCGAACGGGGCCTGCATCTGGGGCTTCATCGGGTCACCTCCGCGGTTTCGGGCGCCGGGCTTCGATCGTCCGCCGTCAGCTCGACGAACAGGTCCTCGAGCGAAGGCACCGCGCCGTGTCGCTCGGTCGCCGCGAGACTCGCCAGCGCGCGCCGCGTGTCGTCCGCGACATCGGCGAGGAAGAGATCGTGCCCGCCGGCGCGCGGCGCGGCGCGGAGGCAGCGCGGGACGACGCGCTCGAGCTCGCTCGCCGTGCCGCCGCGCACGAACCGGACCTCGACGCGGCGCTTCAGGTCGTCCAGCGTCGCGTCGACGATCAGACGACCCTCGTGGAGGATCCCGACGCGGTCGGCGATGCGCTCGACGTCGCTCAGGATGTGGGTCGAGAAGAGCACGCTCGTCCCGGTGTCGGCGAGCAGGTCGATCATCACGCCGAGCAACTCGCGGCGCACCACCGGATCGAGACCCATCGCCGGATCGTCGAGCACCAGCACCTCGGGATCACCGCAGGCCGCCGCGAGCAGCGCGAGTTGCGCGCGTTGGCCGCGCGACAGCGCCGCGACCTTCGCGCCGGGGTCGAGCGCGAGCCGCTCGCGCATCGCGCGCGCCTTCGCGAGGTCGAAGCGCCGCCGCGTGCCCGCCTCGAAAGCGAGGACGTCGTCTACCGACATCCAGCCGTAGAGCGAGTGTCCCTCGGAGACGAGACCGACGCGCGCGCGCAGCTCGGGCGTCAACGCCCGGCTGTCGGAGCCGAGCAGCTCGCTCTTGCCCTGCATCGGCGCGAGGAAGCCGAGCAAGATGCGCATCGCCGTCGTCTTCCCGGCGCCGTTGCGGCCGAGTAGCGCGTACACCTCGCCTGGTTCGACGCGGAACGAGAGTCCGCGCAGCACCTCGCGCGCGCCGAACCGGCGATGGACGTCGTCGAAGCGGATGGGTGAGCTCACGAATCCCTCCTGGGCGGCAGCGGCGTGGCGGACAGACGCTCGGCGAGCGCGTCGCGCAGCTCGCGCGCGCCGAAGCCGAGGTGGAAGCCCTCGGTCACCAAGCGTTGGACGAGCGCATCGAGCCGGCGCTTGCGCTCGTTCGTGGCGAGCGAGCTGCCCTTCTCGGTGACGAAGCAACCCGAGCCCTGGCGTCTCACGATCACGCCTTCGGCTTCGAGCGCCTCGTACGCGCGCGCGACGGTGTTCGGATTGATCGATGCATCGCGCGCGAGCTCGCGCACCGAGGGCAGTCGATCGCCGCCGACCAGCGAGCCTTGCGCGATCGCTTCCTTCACGCGGAAGACGAGCTGCTCGAAGATCGGCTCGGGGCTGGTGGGGTCGACGCGCAGGCGCATGCTTGGTGACTCGACTGTACTAGGACAAATAGTACAGTTGGGGCGTGGTGTCAACCAGCTCCGCCTTCGAAAGCAGCACGTCCGCGTAGCCGCTATGCGCGGACAACTCGGGGGCGTTCAATCACCGACGCCGTGTCGAACGGCGGAGGAGCATCGGTCTAACCGGATTTGCTGCAAGAGGTTAGGCGAACGATCGCAGGGATCTGTGAGCGGTGCCTCGGCGGAGTCGACGCGCCGCACCGGTGCGCGCACTTCGCAAGCTGGCCCGTGCCACCCGATCCAACTTAGGCTTGGAACCGGCGCCCTGACACGCTCCGAAACCTCCCGCGCCGCGCAGCACGCCGCCTTGCGTCCACGAACCACCTCCCCAGCATCCATCGCGATAGTCCATGAAGTTCAAAGCACTGGTCATCGGTGTCGTCCTGATCGTCGGTCTGTGGGCCGCGAACCGTTGGCTCAATGCACCTCGCAGTTCGGTGATCGAATCGGTGCCGAACGCTATGCCGACCGACGCCGCCGGCAAGGCGACGCCGGTTCGGTCGAACTTCACCGTCGGGTTTCTGCCGGTCACATGACACCTCACCTGTCCGGTGACCAGTTGGGTCACACAGCACTCTGACAAGGGCACGGTATTCGGCCCGCAGCGCTTCGGTGACTTCGCTGCGATGAAGGAAGCGCTGATCGCTCGCAAGATCGAAGCGACGTTCATGATCGCGCCGCTGGCGATGAAGCTCGCGTCCGACGGCGTACCGGTGAAGATCGTCTACCTCGGGCATCGCGACGGAAGTGCGTTGGTGGTCGGCGCCGACAGCGAGATCAGGAACTTCGTCGACCTGAAGGGCAAGAAGGTCGCGATCCCGAGCCGTTTCTCCAATCAGAATCTCCTGATGCGGCGGATGATGAAGCAGTACGGCATGGCGCCGGACGACATCCAACTCGTGGAGACGCCGCCGCCCGATCATCCGGGAGCGCTGGCGGCCAAGGCTGTCGACGGCTACATCGTCGGGGAACCGCACTGCGCCAAGGCCGAGATCGACGGTTACGGCCGTGTGCTCTACTACATGAAGGATTTGTGGCCGAACTTCATCTCGTGCGTGCTCGTCGTGCGGCAAGAGGTGATCAACGAGCGACCGGAACTCGTTCAGGAGCTCGTCAACGGCATCGCGGCGTCCGGCAAGTGGCTCGACGAGGACAAGGAAGCCGGGGCGGCCCATCGCAAGCAGGCGGCGGTCGTCGTCGGCAAGATGTTCTACAACCAAGATCCGGCGTTGCTCGAGCACGTGCTGACCAAGCCTCTCGATCGCGTCGCTTACACGAATCTGATGCCACCGAAGGACACGTTCGACGAGATCATGAGCCTCGCGGTCGAGACTGGCGTGCTCCCCAAGCACATGGAGTTCGAGGAGTACTGTGACACCAGGTTCGCGCCGGACCTCCAGACCGTGATCATGCCTTTCAAGGACCTCCCGATGCCGACCGAAGCGGAACTGGCTAGTCTCGGCAAGAAGTGAGATACAGCCTTTGGCCCTTCATCACCGTCGCGATCGCCGCGGCGGTCCTGTACGGCTCGCGAATCTTCAAAGAGCGAGTTCAGCGCGTGGTGCTCCCACTCGCCACCGCCGCGATCTTCCTTGCGGCCTGGCAGTTCGGCTGTGACCTGAAGAAGTACGAGCTGCGCGACTCCGCGACGGGGACTGTGCGCCTGCTCGAGGTGTTCCCGACGCCGTGGCAGACTTGCGTGGAGCTCGGTCGGATGTCCGGTGACGGCACGCTGTTGCGGTACACCGTCGCGAGCTTGTACCGGGTCGCGATAGGCTTCGGACTCGCCGCGTTGATCGGAATCCCCGTCGGTCTCTGGATGGGTTGGTCGACGCGAACGTTCCGCGCGCTGAATCCGATGGTCCAGGCGCTGCGCCCGATCTCCCCGATCGCGTGGATTCCGATCGCGATCCTGTGGTTCGGCGTGGAGGACGCGTCCGCCATCTTCTTGATCTTCGTGGCATCGATCTTCCCGATCATGACGGGTGCGTATACCGCGGTTCACTCGATCCCGTCCGTGTACGTGCGTTCTGCCCGCAACTTCGGACTCCGACGCCACGAGGTGTTCCGCTACGTCGTCTTCCCCGCGTCGCTTCCGCAGATCATCACATCCTTGCGCTTCGCGCTGGGCATCGCATGGATGGTGATCGTCGCGGCCGAGATGATCGCCGTTCAATCTGGACTCGGGTACGTGATCACCGATGCACGCAACGGCAATAACTATGCTCGGGTATGCGGCGCGATGTTCTGTCTCGGTGTGCTCGGCATCGTGCTCGATTTCGGCATGCGGCAGCTCCAGAAGCTCGACGAAGTGCGTTGGGGCTTCTCGAAAGTCTCGTGATGACTCCTAGTGGATCACCGGCGCCGAAAGTCGCCGTTCGCGGCGTCAGCAAGGTCTTCCAGCGCAAGTCCGACGCGCTCGTCGTCCTCCAGGGCGTCGATCTAGATGTCAGCGCTGGAGAGTTCGTGTGCCTGCTCGGTCCGTCGGGGTGCGGGAAGTCGACACTGATGAACATCATCGGTGGCTTCGATTTCCCGACATCCGGCGACGTGTCGATCGACAGCGCCCCGGTCGAAGGACCCGATCCGCGTCGCGTGTTCGTGTTCCAGGAGTACGGAGTGTTTCCCTGGGCATCGGTTTGGGACAACGTTGCACTCGGGCTGCGCCGGCTCGACGCCGCCGAACAACACGCTCGCATCCAGCACTACATCGAGCTCGTCGGGCTCAAGGGTTTCGAGAAAACGTACCCAGCCGAGCTCTCCGGAGGAATGCGCCAGCGCGTCGCCGTGGCGCGTGCCCTCGCCGTCAAACCCGACGTGGTTCTCATGGACGAGCCGCTCGGAGCTCTCGACTCGCTCACGCGCCTCAAGATGCGCGCGGAGCTGCTCCGGATCTGGCAAGAGGAGCGGATGACGATCCTCTTCGTCACTCACGACGTCGAAGAGTCGATGCAACTCGCCGATCGCGTGGTCGTGATGAGCCCGCGCCCCGGTCGCATAGCCGAGATCGTCGAGATCGATGCGCCGCACCCGCGTGAAGTCGACAGCCCGGAGTACGTCGAGATCAAGGCCCGGCTGTACGGACTACTCGGCGTGACACACTCGTTCTGATCGCGACACGCGATCCTCAACGATGCCCGAGCTGCCGGAGGTCGAAACCGTCGCACGGTTGCTTCGCCCCAGGCTCGTCGGGCGCGCGTTCCGCGGCGGCGAGGTGCTCTGGGCGCGCACGATCGAGTCGCCCGGGCCGGACGAGTTCCTCGCGGCGCTGCGCGGCGCGCGCTGCACGCGCGTGTGGCGGCGCGCGAAGTTCGTCGTCGTCGATCTCGAGCGACGCGGCAAGCTCGCGGGGCACCTGGTCTGTCACCTGCGGATGACCGGTCGACTGCACGTCGAGGCGCCGGACTACGACGCGGGCACGCACCTGCGCGTCCGGCTCGACCTCGACGATCGCAAGCAGCTCTTCTTCATCGACGTGCGCAAGTTCGGTCGGATGTGGTTCGTGCGCGAGCAGGGCGAGCTCTTCGGCGAGCTCGGTCCCGAGCCGCTCGAGGACGCGTTCGACGTCGACGGCTTCCACGCGGCGTTGCGCGCGCGCAAGCGGCAGCTCAAGCCGCTCTTGCTCGACCAGAGCTTCGTCGCCGGGCTCGGCAACATCTACGTCGACGAGTCGCTGTTCCGCGCCGGCCTACACCCGCTCGCCAACTCCGCGCGCCTCGATCGAGCTGCGGCGGAACGCCTGCACTCCGCGATCCGTTCGATCCTCGGCGCGGCGATCGCGCGCGAGGGGTCGAGCTTCGACACCTTCTACCGAACTCCCGAGGGCAAGCCGGGCGGCTTCCAGGACGAGTTCCAGGTCTACGATCGTGAGGGCGAGCCCTGCACTCGCTGCGGCGCCGCGATCGTCAAGACCGTCGTCGGCCAACGCGGCACGCACTTCTGCCGCGCGTGTCAGCCGCGCGCGCTCAGGCGAGGCGCGAACGCCAGAGCGGCTCGATCGTCTTGACCTCGGACCACTGCTGCGCGGCGATCGCGAGGTAGGCAGTGACATCGTCCTTCGCGAACTTGCCGTCGAGCTCCTTCACCGCGGCGGCGACCTTGTCCGCGTCCGGGAGGTTGCCCGGAGCGTCGTCGATCATCCCGTTCTCGTGCGCGACGCCGGTCGCCTCGAGGAAGCCGGTGACCAGGTCCTTGTGGTCCTTGAGCAGGTACGTGCCGAGGAACTCGTAGGCGAGCTCGGCGTTCTTCTGGGCGAGCAGCAGCGCCTTGGCCTTCTTCGCTCGCAGCGCCATCGGCAGCTTGCGGATCGCTTGCGGCCGGAACTTCATCAGCTTGGCGACCTCGGCGTCCAGCGGGCCGAATCCGTGAGTCGAAAGCGACTCGTACATCATCAGGAAACGGTCGTCGGACAGGACGCGGATCTGCTCGAGGGTCTGCATGGCGGAAGGGGCGGAGAGTCTAGCGACAGGCGCGGAGCTCAGCGCAGCAGGATGTCGGAGATCGATTCCCGCCGCGTGAACGACTCGCGGGTGCCGCGCAGCGCGAGGAAGAGGTACAGGTGGGGCGCCGCGAAGGCGATCCAGAGCAGCGAGCGGATCCAGCCCGAGAGCTGCTCCCGCGCGCCGACCCAGTCCGCCAGCGGCCGATCGAGCATCCACCCGACCAGCGGCAGCAGCACGAAGACGCCCAGTTGGCCGGCGAACAGCGCGCGCGAGGTCCGCCACTGGACCCGGACGCTCCGGAAGTTGGAGGGCGGCACCAGGGCGAGCATCCCCATCGAGAGGGTCAGGCCCCCGGCGCCGGCGAGCACCGCGCGGGCGGTGTCGCTGCCGCTCGAATCGAACCAACCGAAGGCCGAGGCCACGCGCAGGCCCAGCTCGACGCTCCAGAGCAGCGCCGCGACGCCGAGCCACGAAGAAGTGTGCCCGGCCTGCTGGGCGCGCGAGATCGTCCAGGTCGCGCCGACGAACACGCTCGCGCCGAGCACGCCGAGCCAGCTCGCGATCGTCGGCAGGCCGAAGCCCTCGACCCAGCGCGCGAGCACGTCGAACGAGAGCAGCGCGGGGAGCGCGACCGCGAGCAGCAGGACCGCGAAGCCGTTGGCTTGCCACGGCAGCGCGGTGCGCAGCACGCGGCGGAAGGAGTCGGGGCCGATCACGCGGGGCGGATCGTGACGCATGCCCAGCGCGCGGTCAATTCGCGCGGCGCCGCGGCGGCCGGCGCGCGCAACGTGCGTCACCGCCGAGGCTTAGCAGGTCGCTCGTTCGCTTCGGTCCGTCGTGCTTGACATAAAGCCGCCAGCTTTTAGTCTTCCGGCAGCCAATTTTAGGCTTGGCGGGCTGGCTCCTAGGCTAGTCCGCCGGCTCGATCCGCCGCCCCGCCGACCCTCCTTTCGCCCGACATCACCGCTTCCACGCCACCCATGGAAACCACCCCGCTGCGCGACTTCCTGGAGATTCCGTACGACCAGCTCGAGGAGATGAACCTCGCTGCCAAGCAACAACGGCTCGACCGCGTCGACCCGGAGAAGGTGCGCAAGGAGCGCATCAAGTACCTGGAGAGCGAGAAACGCATCAAGGCGGTCACCGTGTGCTTCACCGACCTCGAGGGTCGGCTGCACATGCTCGACTACGACAAGAAGTTCCTGCTGAAGAGCTACGACAACCTCACCTTCGACGGCTCGTCGATCCGCGGCTTCTCGCAGCAATCCGAGAGCGACCTGCGCCTCGGCGTCGACTGGCCGGCGTTCTACTGGCTGCCGTCGGACGTCTTCGGGCCCGGCAAGGTGCTCGTGTTCGGCGAAGTCTTCGGCCGCGACGGTCAGCCCTACGAGGGCGACATGCGCAGCCGCCTGAAGCAGTACCTCGCCAAGCTGTACCAGAAGTCGGGGATGACCTGCTTCGCGGCGAACGAGATCGAGGGCTTCCTGTTCAAGGGCCGCGATGCCGAGCGTCACTTCCACGAGACCGGCAAGTTCGAGTACTGCTCGACCGGCGGGTACTACCACTCGCTGCCGTCCGATCCGCTGCGCAAGTTCATCGACTGGGCCGCGGAAGCGCAGCGCGCGATGGGCTTCGGCAACGAGAAGGACCACCCCGAAGTCGCGCCGTCGCAGTTCGAGATGAACTTCACCTACTCGGAAGCGGTGATCGCGTCCGACCAGTACCAGCTCTACAAGCTGCTCTGCCGCCAAGTCGCGGCGAAGATGGACATGACCGCGTCGTTCCTGCCGAAGCCGGTCGTCGGCATCAACGGCAGCGGCGCGCACACCAACATCTCCGTCGGCAAGGGCGGCAAGAACCTCTTCTACGAGAAGGGCGGTCAGGAGGGCGTCTCGAAGCTCGCGTGGGAGTTCATCGATCGCATCCTCGCGAGCGCGCCGGACATCTGCCTCGTGCTCAACCCGAGCGTGAACGCGTATCGCCGGCTCGATCCGCACTTCGAAGCGCCGAACCAGATCAAGGTCAGCCCGATCGACCGCGGCGCGATGATCCGCATCCCGCTCGGCACCGAGAAGAGCGCGCGCATCGAAGTCCGCTCGGTCGGACCGGACACCAACATCTACCAAGGGCTCTACACGCTCTTCCGCACCGGCTTCGAAGGCCCGAGCGGCGAGAAGGACGAAGCCAAGCGCGCGCGCACGCGCTTCCTGCCGGACAACATCTTCGACGCCATCCGGCTCTTCAAGCAGAGCAAGTGGTCGCTCGACCTGTTCGGCGAGAACGTCCACTCGAAGTTCGCGGAGATCAAGCTCGCCTCCGCAGAGCGTTGCCCGAAGGCGCTCGGCACGATGGTCAAGGCGTCCGAGGTCCAGTTCCACCACGAGGTGACCAACCAGTACCTCTGGAACAAGTTCTAGGGTCCGGCGCGGACCGGCGAACAGGCGGGCGCGAGCGTCGAGCTCGCGCCCGCCTTCTTTCGTGCGCGGATCATCCGACGCGCCACGCGCTGGTCCCGGGCGGTCGCTCGTACCAGCCGGGATCGACGCCGGGGACCAGCTCGTCGCGCACCTTGACGACGGTGAACATCCCGCCCATCTCGAGAGGTCCGAACGGTCCGCGGCCGGCCATCATCGGCAGCGTGTTCGGCGGTCCGGGCATGTGCTCCGCGTGGACGGCATGCTCGGCCATGCCCTCGATGCCCATCGTCATGTAGCCGGGCACGAGCGCGCGCAAGCGCTCCTCGACACTGCGCTTCGCGCCCTGCGCGGAAACGTCGACTCCCATCAGGTTGGGGATGCCGTGTCCCATCGCGTTCATCGTGTGGTGGGACTTGTGGCAGTGCAGCGCCCAGTCGCCGGGTGCGTCCGCGGTCCATTCGATGTCGCGGGTGCTCCCGACGGGCACGTTGACGGTGGTTTGCGGCCAGCGCGCGGACTTCGCGATGCGGCCTCCGTCGGTGGCGGTGACGTCGAACGAGTAGCCGTGCAGGTGGATCGGATGCGAGTCCATGCTCAGGTTGCCGAGCCGTAGCCTGACGCGCTCTCCGGTGCGGACGACCAGCGGCTCGGTCGCCGGGAACACCTTGCCGTTGAAGGTGAAGAGGTTGAAGTCGTTCATCACCGAGGGATCGGGGCGATACGTCCCCGGATGCACCGCCCAGGCGTGCGGCAAGAGCACGAAGTCGCGGTCGACGGGCTCGTCCTCCTCGCGTGGATGCACGATGAACATGCCCATCAGCCCGAGCGCCATCTGCACCATCTCGTCGGCGTGGGGGTGGTACATGAACGTGCCGGCGTCGCGCACGACGAACTCGTACGCCCACGTTTCGCCCGGCTTGATGTGCGGTTGGTTGAGCCCGCCGACGCCGTCCATCCCGTTCGGCAAACGGATCCCGTGCCAGTGGACGGTCGTGTGCTCGCCGAGGCGGTTGGTGACCAGGATGCGCACGCGATCGCCTTGCACGCATTCGATCGTCGGTCCCGGCGACTCGCCGTTGTAGCCGAGCGCGCGAACCTTCATGCCGGGCGCGAACTCGCGCTCGACGGGCTCCGCGGACAGGCGGAAGACCTTCACGCCGTCCTCGAGCGTCCACGCGAGCGTGCTGCCGTTCGGCGTCACGACCGGTACGTAGCCCGCGCCCGGCCTGCGAAGCGATGGGGCAAGCGGCGCGGCGCCGCCGTCGGTCGCCTGCGCCGACGTGGCGGCGGAACCGAGGACTCCGGCGGCGCCGATCGCGCCGGCGGCTCCGGTGGAGAAGAGGAAGTGTCGTCGATCGAGCATGTCAGCCTCCGTGGTCGTGTTCGGCGTGGGCGTCGTCGTGCCCGTCGGTGGTCGCGGGCGGTTCCGGCGGGGTCGCGCCGGGCAGCGGCGCGCCGAGCACGCGCGCGAGCTCGCTGTCGGCGAGCCACGCATCGCGCAGCGCCTCGATCGCTCCGCGCGACGCCTCGAGCTCGGCGCGTTTCGCGTCGAGGAGCTCGAATGCGCCGACGAGCATGAAGTTGAACTCCTTCTGGGTCGCGTCGAGCACGCGCTGCTGCGCCGGCACGATGCGTTCGCGGAAGTGCCGCGCGCGCGCCAACGCGTGTTGTCGGTGGCGTTCCGCTTCGCGAACCTCGCTTCGAATCGCGATCGCGCGGGCGGCGAGCTCGTGCTCGCTCGCTTCGAGCTCGGCGCGGAGCTCCGCGACGCGCGCCTCGCCGCGGTCGAAGATCGGCAGCTCGAGCTCGATCTCCGGACCGAAGCTCCACTCGCCGCCGTCGCGTTCGCCGACGATGCCGACGCCGAGGAACGAGAGCGCGCTCCAGCGGCGCTCGAACCCGAGGCTCGCCGCGAGCCCGTCGGCGTGCGCGATCGCCGCTCTGAGGTCGAGACGGTGGGTCAACGCATAGGCTTCGAGGTTCGCGGCCGGCGGCGCGGAGTCGTCGAGCGACGGCAAGGTCTCCGGCACGGTCCAACGCTGCGCGTCGGCGCCCCAGAGGCCGAGCTCGCGATTCAGCGCCTCGCGGGCGGCGTCCGAGGCTTCGGCGGCCTGCGAGAGCGCCACGCGGGCGTTCTGCGCCGCCGCTTCCTCGAGCGCGAGCTCGCGTTCGCTCGCGTTGCCGGCATCGTGGAGGCGACGCATCAGCTCGAAGCCGACGTCCGCCGCCTCCGTCGCGAGCGTTTCGACCGCGAGCAGATGACGCGCCGCGCGCGCGCGGAAGTACGCGTCGCGTGCGGCGAACGCGTGTTGGACGACCGTTTGGACGAGCTCGATCCGAGCGCGCGTCAGCGCGTCGGCCGCGAGCTCGACGCGAGCCGGACGCATGAAGAGGTCGAGCAAGTTGCGCGTCAGGGCGAACTCCGGCACGCCGACGCCTTCGGTTCCCCGCTCGAAGCGCAGGCTCGCGGAGAGCGACGGGTTCGCGAGCGTGTGGGATCGCGCGAGCTCCGCGGCGTCGACGCCGAGGCGCGCGAGCTCCGCGCGCAGCGATTCGTTGCGGTAGAGCGCGATCCTCACGGCGCCGTCGACCTCGAGCGGCTCGGCGAGCAGCGCATCGAGCTCTCGTTCGAGCGCGACGCGTGCGTCTCGCTCTTCCGGCCACGCCACCGGACGGCCGAGCGCGTTCGACGCGAGCGCCTCGACGGGTTCGCGATCGACTCGGCTGCTCGGCGCCGAGCACGCCGCGAGCAGCGCGAGCAGCGCGGACACCAGCCCGATGCTCGTGGAGCGCGACAGCGGGCTCATCGCGGCTCCTCGTGCGCGTGCCGTTCGCGAGGCTTCAGCTCCATCCCGCACTTCGGGCACTCGCCGGGTTGCGAGCGCACGACGTCGGCGTGCATCGGGCAGACGTACTCGAACTCGCTGCTCGGTTGAGCCGCCGGAGCCTCGTCGACAGGCGTCGACCCGAACGGATCGACGAACGCGGTGCGTTCGGGGATCGCCGCGTCGGGGTTGGCGGGATGGTCCAAGGCGAGCACGCGCGGGGGGCGATCGCTCGCGCAGCTCGCGAGCAGCAGAGCGATCGACCACACCGACAGCGACGGCGAGGAGCTCATGTCGTTTCCTTTCGGGCGAGAGTCGGCATTCCACACCTGCCGACGCCCACGAGACCGTTCGATTACACGAAAAGGCCCGGAGACCTCGGCATCGGGATTCCTCGGTAATCGTCCGCGGCGCGGCGCGTCCATGGCGGCGGACCCGAAACGAAAGGCAACGAACATGAATCCTCCGTCCTCCACGAACCCGATGTCTTCCTCCGACCCGCGAACGATCGACGTGCTCGTCGAGCGCGGCTACCACCCGCGCGAGCTCGATGCGCGCCCCGGCGAGCGACTGCGCATCGCGTTCTCGCGCCGCGAGCACGGCGCGTGCAGTCGCGACGTCGTCTTCCCCGGCCTGGGCATCCGCCGCGCGCTCCCGTTCGGCGAAACCGTCGCGATCGACCTGCCCGAGCTCCCGCCCGGCGACTACGCGTTCACGTGCGGCATGAGCATGCTGCGCGGCGTGCTGCACGTGCGCGCCGGTTGAGCGCGCGGCCGCAATGCGGCGCTTGCCTGTTCCGCGGGTCCATGCCATAGCAGTGGCATGGACCCGCGCACCGACGGCGATTCGCCCGAGCTCCCGGCCTCCGCGGTCGTCGCGTCGCTGGTCGCGCGGCATCGCGAGTTCCTCGCGTTCCTCGAGCGTCGCGTCGGCGACCGCGCCGTCGCCGAGGACTTGCTCCAGGAAGCGTTCGTGCGCGGGATCGACAAAGCGGGCGCGTTGCGCGACGACGAGGCCGCTGTCGCGTGGTTCTATCGCGTGCTGCGCAACGCGCTCGTCGATCACCGCAGGCGCTCGGCATCCGGCGTGCGCGCGCTCGAGGTCGGCGATGACGAGCTCCTGCAGGACGCGGAGACGCGCGGCGAGCTGGAGACGGTCGCGTGCAAGTGCGTCGCGGAGCTCGCGACGACGCTGAAGCCCGACTACGCGCTCGCGCTGAAGCGCATCGAGGTCGACGGCGTGTCGGTCAAGGACTTCGCCGCGGAGGTCGGCATCACCTCCGGGAACGCGGCGATCCGCGTGTTCCGTGCGCGCGAGGCGTTGCGCCAGCAGGTGCACCGCTCGTGCCGCACTTGCGCGGAGCACGGTTGCCTGGACTGCACCTGCGCGCGGTCCGAAGGCGGGCACGCGGGCGACTGAGCGCTCGGCGCGCGGACCGTTTTCCGCGTAATGCGCTCGGCGGCGTCGCGTCGGCAGGGGTGAACCCGAGAGGAGCCCCGATCATGAAGTCGATTGCAGCCCGATCCGCGTCCGATCACCGCCACCACCCGCACCCCGCGACCGCGTCGAGCACGAGCTCTTGCTGCGGCGGCGGCTGCGGCGGAACGACGCGCACCGCGTCCGGCGTCGCCTATGTCTGCCCGATGGACCCCGACGTCCAGTCGAGCGAGCCCGGCGATTGCCCGGCGTGCGGGATGGCGCTCGAGCGCGAGCTCGGCCTCCCCGGCGCGGAGTACGTCTGCCCGATGCACCCCGAGATCGTTCGCGCGACGCCCGGCGACTGCCCGATCTGCGGCATGCCGCTCGAGCGAAGCACGCCCGCGGACGACGGCGCGGCGGATGACGCGAGCGCCGAACTCGCCGACGCGACGCGGCGCTTCTGGACCAGCTTCGCGCTGACGCTGCCGATCTTCGCGCTCGCGATGGGCGAGATGCTCTGGCCCGAACGCGTCGGCGCGTGGATCTCGCCGCGAGCTTCCGCGTGGCTCCAGCTCGCGCTCGCGAGCCCGGTGATCGGATGGAGCGCGTGGCCGTTCCTGCGACGCGCGTGGGTCTCGTTGCGCACTCGCAAGCCGAACATGTTCACCCTGATCGCGCTCGGCACGCTCGCGGCGTACGGGTTCAGCGTCGTCGCGACGCTCTTCCCGAGCTGGGTGCCGTCCGCCGGCGGTCACGGACACTCCGCACCGCTCTATTTCGAAGCCGCGAGCGTGATCGTCACGCTGGTGTGGCTGGGTCAGGTGCTCGAGCTGCGCGCTCGCGGCGCGACGTCCGGCGCGATCCGGGCGTTGCTCGGTCTGAGCCCGAAGCTCGCGCGGCGCGTGTCCGAGAGCGGCGAGGAGCTCGACGTCCCGCTCGAGCACGTCGAGGTCGGCGATCGCCTGCGCGTGCGGCCCGGCGAGCGCGTCCCGGTCGACGGAGTGATCGAGGAGGGCGCGAGCGACGTCGACGAGTCGATGCTGACCGGCGAGTCGCTTGCGATCGAGAAGCGAGCCGGCGATCGCGTGCGCGCCGGGACGCAGAACGGCCGCGGCTCGTTCGTGTTGAGGGCGGAGCTCGTCGGGCGCGAAACGCTGCTCGCGCGGATCGTGAAGCTCGTCGCCGAAGCGCAGCGCAGCCGCGCGCCGATCCAGAAGCTGGCCGACGTGGTGTCCTCGTGGTTCGTGCCGGCGGTCGTGCTCGTGTCGGCGCTCGCCGCGGTCGCTTGGGGCGCGTTCGGGCCCGAGCCGCGCTTCGCGCATGCGCTGGTCAACGCCGTCGCGGTGCTGATCATCGCGTGCCCGTGCGCGCTGGGGCTCGCCACGCCGATGTCGGTGATGGTCGGCACCGGCCGCGGCGCGCGCGCGGGGATCCTGGTGCGCGATGCGGAGGCACTGCAGCTCCTCGAGCGCGTCGACACGCTGGTCGTCGACAAGACCGGCACGTTGACCGAAGGTCGGCCGACCCTGTCCGCACTCGAGACGCTCGACGGCGTCGACGAGCGCGAGCTCCTGCGCGCGGTCGCCGCTCTCGAGCGCGCGAGCGAGCACCCGCTCGCGCACGCCGTGCTCGCGACGGCGCGAGAGCGCGGGCTCGAGCTGCCGCCGGTCGCCGACTTCGCGAGCCACCCCGGCCGCGGCCTCTCGGGGCGCGTCGCGGGCCGCGAGATCGTCGTCGGCAATGCGGAGTTCCTCGCGTCTCGCGGCATCGCGCTCGGCGAGCTCGCGGAGCGCGCCGAGCCGCGGCGCCGCGACGGCGCCATCGTGATCTGGGCGGCTCGCGACGGCGCGGCGGTCGGCCTGCTCGCGTTCGAGGACCGTGTGAAAGCCGCCGCGAAGGCGACGATCGAGGCGCTGCACGCGCGCGGCGTCCGCGTGATCATGCTGACCGGCGACCATCGCTCGACCGCGGAGCGGGTGGCTCGCGAGCTCGGCATCACCGAGGTGCACGCCGAGGTGCTGCCGTCCGACAAAGCGGCGGTCGTCGAGCGCCTGCAGCGCGAAGGGCGCACCGTCGCGATGGCCGGCGACGGCGTCAACGACGCACCGGCGCTCGCGCAGGCCTCGGTCGGCATCGCGATGGGCAATGGCTCCGACGTCGCGCTCGAGAGCGCGGCGATCACGCTGCTGCACGGCGACTTGCGCGGACTGCTGCGAGCGATCGAGCTCTCGCGAGGCGTGATGCGCAACATCCGCCAGAACCTCGCGTTCGCCTTCGGCTACAACCTGCTCGGGGTGCCGGTGGCGGCGGGGGTGCTGTATCCGATGTTCGGATGGACCCTGAACCCGATGCTCGCAGGCGCGGCGATGAGCCTGAGCTCGGTCTCCGTGATCGCGAACGCGCTGCGGCTCTCTCGCCTGCGCCTCTGATCCGGCCGGTCGACGTCGCGGCCGACGCTGCGAGCGACCGCGCCGCGGGTGCTTCGCCCTCGCAGGCACCCGCGACGTCGACCGAGCGCGTCCGATTCACCGGTGCCGGCGTCCGAACGCGCGGCGCCGGCCACGTCGTGCGCTGCAGCGACGAACGCTGCGGCGCGCTAACGTGCGCACATGCTCTCCTGGATGCTCACGGCGGCGTTGGCGTTCGCTCCGAGTCCCGCGCAGTCCGGTGCCGCGGACGAAACGCGCGAGCTCGCGCTCTGGGCCTCGACGCGCGACGAGCGGATGGCGTGGTGGCGCGAGGCGCGGTTCGGGATGTTCGTGCACTTCGGGCTCTACTCGGCGGCCGGCGGCAAGTGGGACGGCAAGGTCTACGAGCAGCACTACGCGGAGTGGATCCAGCATTGGGCGGGCGTGCCGTGCAAGGAGTACGCGAAGACGCTGAAGCCGCTCTTCCGGCCCGAGCCCGGCTTCGCCGACGCGTGGGCCGAGCTCGCCGCCGACGCCGGCATGCGCTACGCCGTGATGACGTCGAAGCACCACGACGGCTTCACGCTGTTCGAATCGAAGCAGCCTTACTCGCTCGCGAACGACGTCACCGGCGGCACCAACATCTCGCCGAAGGGGCGCGACGTCGCGCGCGAGTTCGTCGACGCGATGAAGGAACGCGGCCTGCGCGCGGGCTTCTACTACTCGTTGCTCGACTGGCAGCACCCCGACGCGTACGAGATGGCGTTGCCCGCGTATCCGCGCGAGCCGCGGACTCGCGAGCACGCTCGGTACCTCGAGTACGTCCGCGCTCACGTGAACGAGCTCGCGACGAACTATGGCGAGCTCTGCACGCTGTGGTTCGACTACTCCGACGCCGAGCGTCAGGGGAGCGCTTGGGGCGCCGCGCAGTTGCTCGCCGACTTGCGCGCCAAGCAACCGCGGATCGTCGTCAACAACCGACTCTTCCTCGGCCTCGAGAACCAGAACGGCGACTACGGCACGCCCGAGAAGTACGTGCCGCCGACCGGCATTCCCGGGATGGACTGGGAGGTCAACCACACGCTCAACGAGTCGTACGGCTACAGCTCGCACGACGGGCATTGGAAGGACACGACCACCGTCGTGCGACTGCTCTGCGACGTCGTCTCGAAGGGCGGCAACTTGTTGCTCAACATCGGACCCGACGCGAACGGCCGCGTGCCCGAGGCCGCCCAGAAGACGCTGCGCGGCGTCGGCGCGTGGATGCGCACCCACGGCGAAGCGATCTACGGGACGCGCGCGAGCCCGTTCGCGCGGCTTCCGTGGGGACGCGCGACGCAGAAGGACGGCGCGCTCTATCTGCTGGTGTTCGATTGGCCGCGCGACGGGGAGCTCGTCGTGCCGCTCCAGAGCAAGGTGCGATCGGCGAAGATCCTCGGCCGCGAGGAAGAGCTCTCCGTCGCTCCGAGTGACCGCAAGGCGGGCCGGCTCGTCGTGCGCGTCCCGAAGACGCAGCCCGATCCGAGCTGCACCGTCGTGCGTCTCGAGCTCGCGGAGCTGCCCGTGCCGATGGCGTTCCTGGTGTTACCCGACGAGAACGGAGTGATCACGCTCCTGCCGCACGATGCGACGCTCGCGGGCCCCTCGCTGCGTGTCGAGCAGGTCGGAGCGGTCGAGGACGTGACGTACAACCTCGGCTATTGGCTCGACGCGAGCGCGACGGCGACGTGGCCGGTCGGGCTGCAACCGGGCCAGGACGGCGAGTACCGGATCGAAGCCGACATCGCCTGCGCCGACTCCGCCGCGGGCTCGCAGATGGAGCTCGAGTTGCCGTCCGGAGTGCTGTCGTTCACGGTGCCCGCGACCGGCGGTTGGCAGAGCTATCGCACGCTCGAACTCGGCCGCGCGAAGCTCGCGTGGGGCGCGCACGAATGCGTGCTGCGCGCGAAGTCGAAGCCGGGCGAGGCGGTGGTCAACGTGCGCTCGCTGCGCTTCGTCGCGGTCGCGAAATGAAGTCGGGCGACGCCCGGCGGCGTCGCCCGATCGATGTCGACTCGCCGCGCGTCGAGGGCCGCGGCTCGCCGCGCG
>JADLBP010000352.1 GCA_020847695.1 Planctomycetota bacterium | reverse complement strand
CTTCCACTCCGACCCGTCGGCCAACGCCGACATGCGCAGGCACTTCCACGGCCTGTGCGACTATGGGTGAGCGAAGCCGAGCCCCTGGCTCGGCGCCGGTGCGGCGCCACACCACAACGTCGTCGGCCTCGATCCCGCGCTGCGCGCGCCCGAGCTCGGCGACTTCCGCCCCGCGAACGCCGCGGCGGCGCGCTACGGCTGCCGCACGTTCGTCGCCGGGGCGAGCGCTGCGACCGTCGGGCCTCCGCGCGCGACGCCGCGAGCGCGCGCGCCGAGCGCGCACGTCGCGCTGCTGCAGGTCGCGGGCTCGCTGACCGGCGATCAGACGTGGGACGCGGACCTCGTGCAGGTGCTCGGCGACGTCGTCGTCGAGGACGGCGTGACGCTGACGATCGCGCCGGGCACGCGCGTCGAGTTCCAGGACTACTTCCGACTCACGGTGCACGGCACGCTCGACGCGCGCGGCCGCGCGGATCGCCCGATCACGTTCACCAGCGCGCACCCCGAGCTCTTCGCGCTCGACGCGTCGCGCACCGGTTGCTGGAACGGCCTGCGCTTCGAGGAGAAGCCCGCGCACAACGCGCCGTCGCGGCTCGAGCACTGCGTGATCGAGTTCTCGAAGGCGGTCGGCGGAGCGGGCGCGCATCCCGACGGCGGCGGCGCGCTCTCGGTCGAGGGCTGCGCGGGCGTCGAGCTCGTGAATTGCAGCCTGCGCTCGAACCTCGCGGCGGTCGGCGGAGCGCTCTTCCTCTACCGCCAGGCGAACGTACGCATCGTCGGCTGCCTGATCGCCGACAACCACGCGCTCGAGAACGCCGCCGCGGTGTACTGCGCGTACTCGTATCCGACGATCGCGAACTGCACGGTGGTCGCGAACCGCATCCACAACGCCTCGAACCCGTACAGCGAGACGTTCGCGATCCAGGGCTTCGTCGCGAAGCTCGACCTCGCGCACGACATCGTCTGGGACAACACGCCCGACGTCGTCTACCAGCACGCGCAGACGTTCGGCGCGAAATCGGCGCTGACGCGCAAGTGCGACGTCGAGGACTGGCCCGGCGGCGGCGACTCGTTCTCGCTCGACCCGCGGTTCGTCGACGCGGCGGCCGGCGATTGGCGCCTCGGCTTCGCGAGCCCGTGCGTCGATGCGGGCGAGCGCCTCGACGATGCCGCGCATCCGCCGCTGCACGACCTCGACGGCCGCGAGCGCTCGCTCGACGGCGACCTCGACACGCACCCGCGGCTCGACCTCGGCGCGTACGAGTTCGCGCCGCTCGAGCTCGCGACCGACGGCGCGCTCGGCGGCAGCGCGACCTGCCGCCTCTGGGGCGAGGACGGCGGCACCGGCACGCTCTACGTCGCGCGCGGCGGGTTGGGCCCGCGCGCGCTCGCCACGCCGTTCGGCGGCCTGCGCCTCGAGCCGCGCGGCTCGTTCGCGGCCGGCACGTGCGCGCTCGGCGCGGCGCAGCCGGGCACGCTGGTGCTCGCGCTGCCGTCGGATCCGGCGCTCGTGGGTGAGCGCTTCGGCTTCCAGGCGCTGTCGACCTCGAGCCACGCCCCCGCGGGCCGCGCGCTGACCAACGCGCTCGAAATCACGCTCGCCTTGCCCTGAGGCTTCAAGATCGGTTCGAACGGCGGCCGATCAGGCACCCGGGGTATGCGTTCGGGGGTGCGTTTCGGGCTCGGCGTCGCCGCGTTCGCGCTGGTCGGGACGTTCGTGGCCGCTGCGGTGCGCGAGAACTTCGCGGAGGCGGAGTTCGAACGCTGCGTCGAGCGTTGGACGCCGTCGGTTCCGTCGCGCGCGGAGAGCGAGCTCGCGCGCGAGCTCGTCGTGCTCGATCGCGAGCTCGAACGTCGCGTGCCCAACCTCGACTTCGGCGTCTTCGCGCCGTATCGCTGGTCCGGCGAGGGTCGCGCGGAGCTCGAGGTCGCGCTCGACGACGTCGCGCCGCTGACCGCGCGCATGGAGACGCTGCTCGAATCGGACGCTGCGCTCGCGGTCGTCGCGCGCGGTCGCGGGCTGCTGCCGATCCCGGGACTCCGTGTGGGACTCGTCTGGGCGAACGTGCTTGCCGCGCGCGCGGTGTTGGCTCCCGACGATGCGTCGGCCGCTCGTTGGCTCGCGCTCGCGCTCGATCTGAATCGCCTGCGTTGTCGGTCATCGAACCACGGAATCATGTTGCGCGCCTCGTTCGATTCGATCGCGCTCTACGCGCTGCGCGAGCGGCTCGGTCGGTCGGACGCGCGAGCCGACGCATACCTCGCGCGGCTCGACGAGCGGCTGCGCAGGAACGAAGCGCCGGTCCCGTGGAGCGAGATCGGCAAGGCCGAAGCCGAGCTCTGCGCGCAGTACGCGGCTCCGCTCGCGTCCGAAGTGGGCGCGACGCCGTTCGACTGGTGGCAACGAGCCGAAACGCTCGACGCGCTGACCGCTTCGATCCGCGAGCACGAGGCGCTCGCCTCGGGCGCGGCGCCGCGAACGAGCTCGGAGATGCCGGATCGGTGGCTCGGCATCTTCGAGAGGGTCCAACACGAATCCGGCGAGCGCGCGGCGTTGGCTCGCGTCGTCCTACGCGTGATGGCGTATCGCGATCGGTGCGCGGGCTGGCCCGCGAGCGTCGCGGAGCTCGCCGACGTCCGCGTCGACCCGGCGGACATACGGTTCCGGACCACGCGCGAGTCCGCGAGGCTCGAACTGCTCACGCAGCCCCTGTGCAACGTTGCGGACTGGACGGTTCCCTCGCGCTGAGCGCATGATTTCCGGGCTGGAGGCCAGCGGAGCATGCGCATCGAGTTCAAGAAGGCCGCCGACGGTCGCCACGTCGTCGCGTGCGAGCGCGCGAACGGAACGCAGACGTGGTCGCGCGTCCAGGCGGCGATCGTCAGCCACGACTTCGTCCACTGGGCGCTCGAGACGACTCTGGGGTTGCGCCGCGGCTTTTGGGGGCTGGTCGCGAGCGGCTGGAACCTGACCGCGTTCGTCGAGCCCGGCGCGACCAAGCTCTTGCCCGAGGAGGCCGCGTGGACCGAGTTCGCGGTCGCGGCGATCTGGCGCGACAGTTGGGGCCAGGCGCCGCTCGACGCCGACGGCGTGATCGAGGAGCTCGCGCTGCGCGCGGAGATGCACGGCTGGAAGACCCAGCGCTCGATCTCCGAGGCCGACCTCGCGCGGATCCGCACGTGCATCGCCGAGCTCAACGCCCGCTGGCTCGCGGTCGAGCCGGGCGGCTCGTTGGCGCTGGTGTTCGACGAGCAGGATCCGACGCGCTCGTCCTTCGCCTGAGCCGGTCGTGTTCGAAGCGCGTGCAGGGCGCGCGACGGCGGGCGAGCGCCCGGTATCCTGGCGCGCCTCCCCCACCATGAAACTCGCCTGGCTCCTCGTGCCCTTGCTCCTCGCGCTCTCGCCGACCGAGGAAACTTCGAGCTTCGCCGCCGCGCTGCGCAACGCGGAAGCGTCGCTCGGCCAGAAAGACCTCGAAGGCGCGCGCCATTGGCTCGACCGCGCGCTCGAGCGCGATCCGCGCTCGGTCAAGGCGTGGGACCTGCGCGCACGGCTCGCCGAAGCGAACGGCGATCGCGACGAGCAGGTGTTCTCGCTGCACCGCGAGCACAAGCTCCTGGTCGCCCAGAAGGCGCCGAAGAGCGAGCAGGACGCGGTGCGCGGGAAGCTGATCGGCCTCGATCCGATCGCGCCCGAGCTGCTCGACCTGTCGAAGGTCTTCATCGCGAAGCTCGCGCCGATCGCGCAGCAGTACGAGAAGGACAAGCGCCCGCACTCCGCGATCCGCGTCCACAAGGCGATGCTCGCGCTCGATCCCGAGCTCGAAACCAGCCGCGCGGCGATCGAACGGCTCGCCGCCGCGCCCGATCCGAGCCTCGCCGCGGACGCGAAGCCGAAGGATCTGCTCGCCGACGTCTCGAAGGAGTGGATCCGCGAGCACGACGAGCAACACTCGACGTGGGAGACGCGCTCCGAGCTCGTGCGCGAGAACTACACGACTCGGACCGACGCCGGCTACGAGTGCATGGTCCGCGCCGCCGAGGCGATGGAGCAGATGAACGCGTTCTATCGCGTCTTCTTCCAGTTCGGCACGCCGGAGGACAAGCGCGAGGTCTCGCGCATCGACCTCGTGATCTTCAAGAACCGCGACGAGTACCTGAAGCTCGGCAGCGGCCCGCCCGTCGATTGGAGCGGCGGCCAGTTCACCGGAGGCTCGGTCGAGACCTACGTCGGCGCCGGCGGCTTCCAGGAGATGATCGGGACGCTCTTCCACGAAGCGGCGCACCAGTTCGTCTCGCTCGCGACCAACTCCGCAGGTTGGTTGAACGAAGGCCTCGCGTCGTTCTTCGAGGGTTGCCGGATCCTGCAGAACGGCACCGTGCTGATGAACGAGCCCGCCGACCACCGCCTCTTCCCGTTGGTCGACCGGATGAAGAACGGTTGGATGACGAGCGCGAGCGACGGCATCGATCCGGCGAAGCCCGACGTCGAGCCGAAGACCGCGCCGAGCTTCCGCATCGTGCTCGAGGACGAGTACGGTTGGGGTCCGCCGTGGTACGCGCCGACGTGGGGCGTCGTCTACTTCCTCTACAACTACCAGGACCCGGTCGACGGCCGTTACGTCTACCGCTCGGCGTTCCGCGAGTTCATCAACGCGTCGGGCGGCAAGATGGGCAAGACGGCGATCTCCACGTTCGAGGAGGTCGTGCTCGCGAATCCGAAGCCGCCGATCAAGGGCTTCAAGCGGCCCGACGGCTCGAAGAACGTGTCGCTGCCGAAGACCGTCGACGAGCTCAACGAGGTCTGGAAGGACTGGCTCGTCGCGCTCACCGAGGAACGCACCGGCAAGCTCGAGATCCAACGCCCCTACCTCGATTGGGCGCGCGCGGCGTTGCTCGAGAAGGACGCGACGATCGCGCAAGAGCACTTCGAGAAGGGCTTGGTCGCGACTCCGGACGACGTCACGTTGCTCCAGGAGTTCGCGACGTTCCTCGCCGAGCGCAAGAACACCGACCGCGCGACCAAGCTCGTGCTGCGCGCGCTGCAGGTGATCGAATCCGCGCCGAAGCCGGACGCGAAGGCGCTCGCGGAGGCCGATCGCTTGCTCGACAAGTGGGATCCGAAGCGCGCGAGCCTCGAGCGCGTGCACAAGGAGCTCACCGCCGCCGCGAAGAACCTGGTCGCGCGCTACGAGGCCGAGAAGCTGCCGATGATGGTGATGGACGTCGCCTGGCGGCTCGGCACGCAGCACGAGATCCCGGAGCTCTTCGACGCCTACCGGCGCGCGCTCGAGACGTCGAAGCGGACGCTGCAGCTCTGGGAGCTCGCGTACAACGAGAAGGACCTGACCGGCTGGAGCGCGGTCGGCGACACCGGCTTCCGCGCCGACGGCGTCCACCTGATCGGTAAGTTCGGCGACTACCAGCCCGACAAGTACGACTTCCAGATCCTGACGCTCGACCGCGTTTCGAGCGGCGACTTCTCGATGGAAGCCGAGGTGCAGGCCGAGCGCGGCAAGATCAACTTCTGCGGGCTGGTGTTCGGGCGCAAGGGCACGTCGAACTTCCACGCGCTGATCCTGTTCCCCGGCGGCGAGAAGAAGAAGGAAGGCGTCGCGGACACGGGTTTCATCGACCTCGCGACGTCGTACGGAGCCGGCACGTTCAAGACATGGCGCCACACGCCGGTCGCGACCGCGCTCGCGGAAGGCGAGACGTCGACGACGCGCTGGTTCAAGCTGCGCGTCGACGTCGCCGGCACCCGCGTCGACACGTGGTTCGACGGCGAGTTCTTGTCGACGCAGGAGTTTCCTTCGATCGACGTGCTGCGCGGGAGCTTCGGCCTGGTCGTCGGGCCCGGAGAAACGCGCTACCGCAACGTGCGCTTCCTCGCGCGCGATCCGCGCGACCCCGCGTCGGCGATCGAGCGCGACGTGCGCATGGCCGAGCTCAAGAAGTCCGGCAAGGCGATCAACGGCAGCTTCCTCGGCATGGTGCCGCCGTTCCCGCACGTCGCGCGCTGGGTCGGGCCCGAGCGCAAGGACTGGGCGGAAGCGGGGCCGGTGCCGCAGCTCCTGGTGCTCTGGTCGCTCGACCAGAACGAGATCATCCCGATCGACGCGTGGCTGCGCGACCTCGAAGAGGCGACCAAGGACGTCGGCTTGCGCATCGTCGCGATCACGTCGCCGAACGACGAGGAGAAGCTCGACGCCTACCTCGCCAAGCATCCGTTCCCCGGCTCGGTCGGCGTCGACCTGCGACCGAAGGGCACGTTCGGCATCGGCGAGACCAACGAGCTCTTCTTCACGTCGCGCTTCAACCTGCCGCGGCTGTTGTTGCTCGACATCGACCAGACGGTCGTGTGGGAAGGCGATCCGGGCTACGCCGTGGCGGAGCCGTACCGGCCCGGGCTCGCCTCGTTCCTCGACACGCCGCTCGCGGAGCTCGTCGAACGCCGCAAGATGAAGGAGTTCCTCGAGTGGCGCACGCGCTTCGGCGCGCTCGCCGAGGCGTTGCACGACGCGCGCTTCGCCGACGCGCTCCCGATCCTGCGCACCGCCGAGGGCTTCGACGCCGCGGGCTCGCCGGAGATCGCGGAGGCGCACAGCCGGCTCGCGCAGGTGACGTCGGCGTTCGACGCCGCGTCGATCACCGCCGCGGCGTTCCAGCGCGACGACGTCGAGCCCGCGTTCGCGGTGCTCGTCGAGTGGAACGCCGCGCTCGGCAGGACGCTCGACAAGAAGCAGCAGGCCGAGCTGAAGGGCGTGCTCGAATCGAAGGCCGCGAAGGGCTGGGCGGGCCTGTCCGGCTCGGTCGAGAGCTACCGGAAGAAGTTCAAGAAGACGCCCGATCCGGCGCTGCGTGTCGAGTTCGTCGCGAAGGTGGAAGCCCTTTCCGGCCGGTTCGCGCGCGAGCTCGCGGTCGAGCTGAAGGCGGCGCTCGAGAGGAACGACGCCGAGGCGTTCGAGCGTCTGCTCGACACCGCCCCCCGGCGGCCGGCGCTCTGGCTCGCCCGCGACTACTTCCTCTGGTAGCCGGGCGGTCCCCGGCGGGTCCAGGGAACCCGCGAGAGCGAAGTTCCGTCCACCTCTCCTGATGCTTCGTCGCCGCAGGCCGTCCGACGGCCGCGCGCGTGGCAGAATTCAGCATCGGATCCCTTCACCCAGCCACTCCCATCCTCCTCCGGACACCATGACCTTCCTCCGCACCCACGCGGTCGCCGCGCTCTGTTTCGCGCTGGCGGCTTCCACCCAAGCCCAGGACGTCCGTTCCGTCCCGGCGCCGCAAACGCAGGCGCTCGACGATGCGGGCGAGCCCGTCGGCACCGTCGCGGGCGAACAACTCGGCGCCGAGTCGGTCGCACCCGGCGTGATCGAAGAGTTCGGCGTCGTGCTCGAACGCGAGCGCGCGCTCGCCGCGCAGCCGAGCATCAACACCAAGGCCCGCAACGGTTCGCAAGGCGCGTGGATGGTGCCTTCGCGCCGCTTCGCGGAGTTCCCGCACTCCGGCACGCGCTACGCCTTCAACAAGTGGGGCGACACGCGGATGGGCATCGGCTTCCCGCGCCCCGTCGATCTCGACGGCGCGTGGTTCACCGGTCACGGCGACGAGCACGCGTGGTCGACCGGCGTGCAGATCGTCGGCTACAAGTCGGGCGCCGAGGTCGCGCGCACCGACTGGTTCACCGATCTCGACGCGACGCCGTCGTACTTCGCGATGAACCTGAAGGGCGTCGATCGCATCGAAGTCCTCGCCAAGGCGACCGTCGACGGCGGCGGCTGGTACGGGCTCGACGACCTCGCGTTCCAAGTCGACGGCGCCGCGCGCGTGATCGACTTCGAGGACGCCGAGTTCGGGGCCAAGTTGACCGGCTCGCAGTACGCCGAGCTGACGTGGGAGACCGGCTCCGGCGAGTTCGTCTCGCAATCCGGAGCCGAGTTCGTGCACGCGCCGCAGACGCAGAAGCTCCCGCCGGGTCTCGGCAACGTGCCGGACGAAGGCGTGCAGAAGCTCGCCGGCCTCGGCACCAACCCGGTCCTCGGCATGAGCTTCGTCGGCCCGCGATTCGGCGACACCGGCGCGAACTCCATCCCGCCGGACACGGTGGGTGCGGTCGGCCCGAACCACTTCCTGGCCTCGGTGAACTCCAACCTGTCGGCGTACACGCGCACGACGGGCACGCGGGTGCTCAACGTCTCGCTGACGAGCTTCTTCAACGCGTCCGTCGGCGATCCGCGCGTCGGATACGACCAGCACGCCGGCCGCTGGATCGTGATCGCGTCCAACTTCTCGAACCGCGTGTACTTCGCGTACTCGCTGACCAGCGATCCGACCGGCGCGTGGTTCAAGACCAACGTCAACGTGTCGCAAGGCGCCGACGCCGGTCGTTGGCCCGACTACCCGACGCTCGGCTTCGATGCGAACGGCGTCTACTTCTCGTGCTACATGGTCCCGGCGGGGATGAGCATCTTCGCCGTCGACAAGGCGCCGCTGCTCGGCGGCGTTCCGGCGATGGGCACGGTCACCGCGTTCCGCAACCTGCCGTACGAAGGCGCGATCCAGCCGTGCGTGACGTACGGCACGCCGTCCGGCGAGTACCTGGTCTCGCGCCCCGGCGGCACGACGCTGCGCATCCGTCGCGTCAACCCGCCGATGAACGCGCCGACGCTGACCAACCTCGGCACGGTCGCCGTGACGTCGAACAGCTCGCCGCCCAACGCGCCCGCGCTCGGCAGCACGACGAACCTCGACACGCTCGAGGGCCGACTGATGAACTCGATCTACCGCAACGGCTCGATCTGGACGACGCACTGCATCTCGGTGTCGAGCCGCGCGGGCGTGCGCTTCTACCAGCTCGATCCGTCGACGATGTCGACTCAACAGGTCGGCACGATCAGCAGCACCACGCTCCACTACTACATGCCGTCGATCGCGGTGAACTCGTCCGGCGACTGCTTGTTCGGCTTCAGCGGCTCGAACTCGAGCCAATGGGTCGGGACGTACATGTGCGGCCGCATCGCCAGCGACGCCGCGGGCGAGACCGGCGTGCCCTTCCAAGTGCAGGCCGGCCTCGGCCCGTACAACAACCTCGACGGCAACGGCACCAATCGTTGGGGCGACTACAGCCTGACCAGCGTCGACCCGCTCGACGACTCCAACATGTGGACGATCCAGGAGTACGCGCGCACCAGCAACAACTGGGGCACGTGGATCGCCGAGGGCAAGTACAACACCTGTCCGCTGCCGACCGTGTACTGCACGTCGAAGGTCAACTCGCAGTTCTGCTCGCCGTTGATCGGCTCGTTCGGCACGCCGAGCGCGACGAGCCCGTCGGCGTTCGACGTCACGGGTACGGCGTTCCTCAACAACAAGAACGGTCTGCTCTTCTACGGACTCACGCCGAACGGCGCGTCGTTCCAGGGCGGCCACTTGTGCGTCAAGCTCCCGGTGATCCGCACGTCGGTGCAGGGCTCGGGCGGCTCGCCGTCGGGCACCGACTGCACCGGCACGTACTCGTACGACTTCAACGCGCTGATCCAGGGCGGGACCGATCCGAACCTGGTCTCCGGTGCGCAGGTGTACTGCCAATGGTGGTCGCGCGATCCGCAGGACTTCAGCGGGTTCAACACCAGCCTGTCGGAAGGCCTGTCCTTCCAGATCTGCCCGTGAGCTCCGTGCCGCGCGTCGCCGCGGCGCGCTGATCGAACGACGAGGCCGGCCCCGCGCCGGCCTCGTCCATTTCGTGGCCGTGCCGCTCGCTCCGAACAGCTCCGCAGCCCCGCTCTCCGCGCACCGCGGTTAGAGTCGGAGCTCTTCGCGCCGAGCGTTTCGCCCGGCGCCGGCATCCGGGAGCCCCACCGTGCGTCACCAATTCGCCCTGCCCCTCGTCGTCCTCTCCGTCCTCTCTTCCGTCGGCGTCGCCCGCGCGCAGCAAGCGTTCGAGTGGGTCGCCGAGTCGCCGAACGGCGATGCGCCGAGCGTGACGCTCGACGGCGCGCACGCTCGACGGATCGTCGATGGCGCCGTGATCGAGTCGAAGGACTTCGACGCGAGCCTCGCGGCGGCGTGCGGCACGCTCGGCCAGGGCTTCTTCACCACCGGCGTCGCGCCCGAAGGCGACACGTCGACCGCCCTGGCGTTCACGCCGGACGCGACGCGCATCGTCGTCGCGCACCGCACGTCGCAGAACGTGCTCGTGTTCGACGCGGCGACGCGCGTGCTGTTGAAGACGATCGCGCTCTCGGGCTCGCCCAACGACGTCGCGATCGCCGCGGACGGCGTGCACGCGGTCACCGCGAACCTGTGGGAGGACACGGTGTCGATCCTCGACCTCTCGAGCGGCGTCGAGCTCGCGGTCGTCCCCGTCGGCGACCAGCCGATGTTCGCGCGCTTCACGCCGAGCGGCGCCAAGGCGGTGATCGGCAACGCGGCCGCGCAGAGCGTGTCCGTGATCGACGTCGCGAGCGCGACCGAGCTCTTCCGCATCCCGGGCGCGGGTTTCCAGAGCCTGACGAGCATCTCGTTCGAGCCCGGCGTGCTGACGTCGACGATCAACGGCTTCGTGGTGCCGAGCGAGACGCTCGCGATCCACCCCGACAACCTCGCGAACCAGATCGACTACTTCGATCTCGCCGCGGGCACCGTGACGTCGGTCGCGTGCGATCTCGCGCCGCGCGGGATCGCGATGACGCCGAACGGCACGAAGGCGGTCGTGTCGCACTTCTCGACCTCGCGCAAGGTCTCGGTGATCGACGTCGCGACGCAGACGATCACCAACGTATTCACGTCGCCGGTCGATCTCGACGAGCCGATCGCGATCAAGAGCGACGGCACCAAGGCGGCGGTCGCGGTGCTCAACGCGACGCGGATCGTCGACCTCTCGACCGGTGTGTTCTCGGGCTCGATCTCGACGAACAGCGTCAACGGCTTCCTGCCGACTCCCGACGGGCTCTACTTGCTCGCGGTCGGCTTCAAGGGGACGCTGATCTCCTGGACGACGCAATCGGCGGTCAAGGACCTCAACAACATCGTCAACACCTACGCCGGCGCCGTCGCTCCGAGCGGCCAGCGCGCGGCCATGGTGGCGAGCCACAACGGCGAGAACATGCTGGTGTTCAACACCAACGGCGCCGCGGGCTTCCTCGAAGCGAACGTGCCGAGCGGTGCGCCGCCCGAAGCCGACGCGACGCGCGACGTCGAGGTCTCCGCCGACGGCTCGATCGCGGTGACGACGAACCTGTTGAGTGACACCGCGACCGTGCTCGACGCGAACACCGGCGCTGTGCTCGCGATCGTCGACGTCGGCGATCGCCCGGCGGACGTCGCGATCACGCCGGACGGCTCGAAGGCGGTCGTCGCGAACCTCGACTCGACGTTCGCGTCGGTGATCGACCTCTCGACGTTCACGGTGACTCCGATCGCGATCTCGACGCGCGCGAGCGAGGTCGAGATCTCACCCAACGGCCAGTACGCGTACCTCGCGGTCGTCGCGAGCGGTGACGGCGTGTGGCGCATCGACCTCAACACGCTGTCGGTCGCTGGGCCGAAGCTCTCCACCGGCGACATGGGCAGCACCGGCTACATGTTCAACCAGTCGAGCGGCCTGACTCTCAGCCACGACGGACTGACGCTCGCGGTGTGCGGCAGCTTCACCAACGTCGTGACGCTGATCGACACGACGACGTGGTCGGTGGTCGCGAACGTGCCGGTGACCAGCTTCCCGGTCGAAGCGGTCTTCCAGGCCGACGACGCGCGCCTCTTCGTGTCGCTCAAGAACACCAACAAGGTCGTCGCGATCTCGAACGCAGGCGCCGGGAGCGTGGTGACCGCGACCTACAACGTCGGCAACGCTCCGGGCGAGCTCGTCGTCGATGCGGCGGCTACCAAGCTCTGGGTCTGCAACTTCAACGACCAGAAGGTCGGCGGCGTCGACCTCTCGAGCGGCGTGATGACGCAGAACCTCGCGGTCAGCGACTACCCCCAAGCGCTCGCGATCACGCCGTCGGGATCGTGCGTGTACGCGGCGTCGGGCAACTGGACGGTCTCGCTCGGGCCCGGCCCGAAGCTCGCGTTCGGCAAGTCGGGCTTCGTCTCGGTGATCGACACGGCGACCGGCGCGATCGCGCAGGTCCTGAACACGACCACGCCGCCCGCGGCGATGAGCTTCGACGCGAGCGCGTTGGTCGGCTTCGTCGCGGCGCCGCTCGGCGACGGCGTGACGCGACTCGAGCTCGCGACGCCGGTGACCAGCTACTGCACGTCGAAGACGAACTCGCAAGGCTGCACGCCGCCGATCTCCTGGAGCGGCAGCCCGAGCGCGAGCGCCGGGTCGGGCTTCGTCGTCACCGCGACGCTGGTGCGCGCGAACGTCAACGGGCTCTTCTTCTACTCGACCGTCGGTCCGAATGGCGTCGCGTTCCAAGGCGGTCACCTGTGCGTCAAGGCTCCGCTCGAGCGCACGACGGTGGTCAACTCCGGCGGCAGCGGCACGTGCGGCGGCACGTTCAACTACGACTTCAACACGTTCATCGCCGGCGGCTCGGATCCGGCGCTCGTCCAAGGCGCGCAGTTCTGGGGTCAGTACTGGAGCCGCGACCCGGCGAGCCCGAGCACGACGAACCTGACCAACGCGCTGACCGCTACCGTCGGTCCGTGATCTCGGCGGGGCGCCCCGCCGCCGGAGGACGCCGGCATCGAAACGCGCGAGGTTGACGGCTCGGACGAGCGGTCAGCCTCGCGCTCTCTCTGCCCAGGTGCGCGCCCGACGAGGACGGCGCGCCGCGAGCTCGCCGGCAGCGCGTTCGCGCCGCCCCGCTCTCGGATGTCGACGCGCCTCGACTAACGCACGGTCCGGATCTGCACGCCCTGGCGGTCCTTGCGGACTTCCTCGACGAAGTTCTGCTCGCGTTGGTCCTGCACGGCGCGGTTCAGCCCCGTGACGTTCTGGAAGTAGTCCTCGCTGCCGGACTGGATCAGCGGCTGAACGTTCTTCGCCTTGGTCTCGGTCGCATGCGCGACCGTGCCGCGGTGGAACGCGTAGTGACGTTCGTCGGTCCGCGCGATCACGGTCGCGTTGCCGACGATGCCGTCGGTGACGAACAGCCCGCGCGGATCGGTGCGGCCCGACAGGAAGTCGGCGTTCCGCGCACCGATCACGCGGACGTCGACGCCACGCACGTACGCATGGGTCTTCTGGTCGGAGACCTGGACGCGCATGTGGCCGGTCGCGGGCTCTTCGCGGACTTCGAGCTCGAGCTGCGTGAGCAACACGAGCCCCGACGCATGCAGATCGCCGCCGCGGCACATCACCAGGTACGCGCCGGGCTCCTTCAGGTCGAGCGCGACCTTGGTCTTCGTGGGACGCATCGCGTCGGAGCTGGCGAGCTCGACCTTGCGCTGGAGCTTCGGCGCGATGCCGGAGAGATTGACCTGCGTGACGCGCGAGAGATTGCGCTCGCGGAGGTACAGCGTCATCAGGTCGACGGGATAGACCAGCAGCTCGGCCTCCTTGACGTTGCGATGCTCGATCTCGACTTCGACGCGCTCGCCGGGGCGAGCGGTGGTCAGTTCCTCGACCGAGATCATGCGCTCGCGGAAGCCCGCCAGAGCTTCGCGCGCGTCGGCGAAGAGCTCCTGCACGCGCTCATAGTAGCCGGCGGCCTTGCCGAACTCCTGACGGGCATGGTGGATCTGCCCGAGGATGTAGAGCGCGAGGTCGCGGTTCGGCGACGGCATCTTCGAAGCGTCGGCTGCGGTGTACTCGGCGGTGGCGATGCGCTCGAGCGCCTTCAACGACTCGTCGTCGCGTCCGAGGTACCACTCCGCGACCGCGCGCGCGTACGCGAACGCGTCCGAGAAGCGCGGCTCGCCGAACGCGATCGCGAACTCGCCGCCGAGCTCGGCAGCGGTCTTGTAGTCGTCGATCGCGAGGTGCGCGGTCACCAGATTGAGGCCGGCCTCGGGCGCGAGCGGGTCGAGCACGTACGCGGCGAGGAAGCGCTGGAGCTCCAACACGCCACGCACGGTCAGCACCCCGCGGTCGATGCCCTTCGCGACGAGCTCCGGATCGCGCGAGGCGAGCGGCGCAAGCTTCAGCAGCTTGTCCGACAGCGACAACGACGCGACGACGACCGAAGCCGCGTCGGGATACTCGCGGCACAACCGCTGCATCGTCTGGATCGCGTCGTACGGCTCGTTCTGCTCCTCGAGCGTCCCGACGACCCGCAGCTCCTTGCCGAACGTCTCCTCGATCGTCGCGCGGAAGATCGTGAGCGCGCGCTCGTGCTCCTCGATCTCGCGATACGCCGCGCCGACCGCCATGACCTTGTCGAACGGAACGTAGAGGTCCGGGTTCTTCTCCTTCAGGATCTCGAAGTAGCGCACGATGTCGCGCGACGCCTTGCGCTCGATGTTGGCGAACAAGAGCCAGCCGGCGGCCTGCGTTCGCGGCTGGTCGGCGAGCTTCGGCTCCCACTCGTCGAAGAGCCGTTGCAGGCGCACGCGCGCGCCTTCGAGGTCGCCGTCGTCGTACAGCGCCTTGCCGAGGTGGAAGAGCTCGTCGGGCGTCGCGCGGTACGAGTCCTTCGAGGTCTCGCCCTTCGCGAGCACCGTCAGCGCCTTGGGCGCGCCGATCGACATCCGCTCGGGCTCGTAGAGGCTGCGCAGCACCGGCGGCGCGACGCGGTACTTGCCCGGCACGACGCCGATCAACGTGTAGTCGACGTGCACCCAGTTGACGCACTGTCCGAGGTGCAGGAAGAGCACGCCGTCGCGCTCTTCGTGATGAAGCACGTTGGCGCTCGGGCTGTCCTCGAGCAATCGCGCGCCCGACGGCAGCGGCACCTCGAGCACCAAGTAGTGCGAGGCATCGCGTTTCGTGCTCCACTCGCCGCGCGCGGTGAAGTCGATCGACGCGCGCAGCATCCCGCCGTAGCCGAGCTCGGCGACCTCGTTCTTCCACTGTTGGTGCTGGCCGTCGATCACGCCGAAGCCGTTCGGGAGCTCGCGGCCGTGATGGCGCGGAGCGGCCGCGAGGTAGTCGTGGTCGCGCAGCTCGAGCTCGTCGGACTTCGGCTGATCGAGGTCAGCGGTGAAGCCGCGCAGGACCGCGCTGAAGTGCGGACGACCGCGACCCTCGAGCTCGAACGAGATCGAGAGCTTCGCCGGGAGCTCGTCGGGCACGTCCCACGAGAGCGTTTCGCCCGGACGATCGGTCGAGAAGTCGACGGTCGCCGTTTCGAGCCCGGCGCACGAGACCTTGACGCGCATCCGCTCGTTGGTCGGCTGCGTCTTGCCGCGCCACATCGCGATCGCGGCGATCGCGAGCCCGCGCGCGCGGCCGTCGTACCACGGACGTGTAGCGAGCAACTCCTCGATCACCGCAGGGAGCTTCGCCGACGTCGGCTTCGCGCGCTCGAGCGCGAGCGCCGCGAGCGCCGTCATCGCGAGCCTCGAACGGCTCCACGCGATGTTGCCCGCGGTGTCGAACGCGCAGCGTTTCGGCCCCTCTTGCTCCAGCGACTTCGTCTCGAGCACGTCGGCGACCTCCGCCGCCATCGGGCTGCGGTTCATCGCCGCGAGCGCGAGCGCGGTGTACGCGAGCGCCGCCGGCGACAGCGTCGCGCGTTCGCGGTGCAAGCGGTTCAGCGCTCCGAAGTCGCCTTGCTCGTTCTCGGCGAGCGCCCAGGAGAGCATCGCCTTGAGCTCGTCGGCTTGCTGCGGGGCTTCACGGAAGCTCTTCAGCAACGCCGCGCGACCGTTGGCGAGCGCCGCATCGAACACCGGCACGCCACGGGCGCGCGCGCGCGCCAGCGCGATCAACGCGAAGCTCGACGTCTCGACGTGCGGCTCGCCCTCGGTGCCGATCCAACTCCAGTGACCGTCGCCGCGTTGCGCCGCGACCAACCGCGCGACCAGGCTCTGCGCGCGCTCGAAGAGCCGCGCGTGCTCGGGATTCTCCGCTCGACCGCTCGCCTCGACCAGCGCGAGCGTCTCGCACGCACCGAGCAGATCCGCCGCGTTCGTCGCGTGGCCTTCGCCGGGCGCACGCAGCAAGTAGCCGTCACGGCCGAGCGCCGCGTTGACCAGCATCGCGTCGACGTTCGGGCCGAGCGCGATCTCGAGCGTCCTGCCGCTCGTCTTGCGCTTGGGGTCGAGTTGGAGCTCGATGCTCGCCGAGCCCTCGAGCACGCCGCTCTTCGCCGCGGCGAGATCGACGCCCCACGGGCGCACGCCGGCGCGCATCGACGCCTTCGCAACGGGCCGATACGGCCGCGCACTGATCGACTCCGCGCGCGTGCCCGCCGCGGCACGGCCGTCGAGTTCGCCGGTCGCTTCGAGGTCGAGCTGCAGGTCGCCGCCTTTCACCAGCGGTTCGAGCGCGGGGAACACCACCTCGGTCTCGTTCGCGTCGCCGAGCGTCACGTCGAGCGGATAGACCTTGACGTCGTTGCCATGCGTCGCGCGCAGCACGAGCTTGGCCGTGCCGCGCAGGCCGGTCAGGTTGTGCACGCGAGCCGTGCAGCGCGGCGCGTCGCCCTCGGTCAGCCACAGCGGCGCGCGCAGCTCGACGAAGAACTCCTCCTTCGTCACCAGCGAAGCGCGCGTCTGGCCGAACAACAGCCCCTTGTCCGCGCCGACCGCGACGACGCGCCAGCGCGTGCTGCGCTCCGGCAGCTTCACCTTGACCGTCGCCTTGCCGTTCGCGTCGGTGACGACGCTCGGCGACCAGTGCGCGGTGTCGAACGTCTCGAGCGCGGCGACGCTCGGCGCGACCGTGTCGCTCGCGCCGCGGTAGACCTTGCCGGCGGCCCCTCCCGCGCGACCCTTGCCCCCGCCGCCGGCGCGTCGAGCCGCGTACGTCGACGGCGCTCCGGTGCCGTAGTGTCCGCCGGTGCCGACTTCGACGTCCATGACGTCGCCCGCCGTCTGCGCGCCGGGCGCCCCCGGCGCACCGGGACGAGAGCGGCCGAGCGCGAGCTTCGCGCCCCCGGCGAACGCCTCGGAACTCTCGCCGCCTTCGTAGCCAAGGCCGCGCAGGACATCGGCGTGGCTCGCGTCCCACGCGACCTCTTCCTTGACGCGCTCTTGCTCCGCGAGCACCGCCGCGGCGATCGTGCGCGTCGCGCCGTAGTAGCGGAAGGTCGCGCTCGACGACGTCGCGAAGTTGCCGCGCCGCTCTTCGGCGGCGTCGAACAGCGCCCGCACGTCGGGCAGCGTGTCGCCCCACAGGCCGAACACCGCTTCGTCGACGACCGCGAGCGAGAGTTCCGCGGACACCGGGCGCCCGAGCTGGTCGAACGTCGCGATTCGGAAGCTCGCTTCCTCGCCCGGCTTGCAGTCGGGCGACTCGGGCTCGACTTCGACGCGCAGCGCGCGGCGCACCGAGAGCTGCACCTCGTCGGCGAAGAGCGCGCCCGGCCGCATCATCGCCACCGCGGCGGTGAAGCTCGGGAAGTGCGCGTGATCGAGCGCGAGCTCGACCGAGTTCGTGCCCTTCTTCAACGCCAGGATGCGGTGCTCGAGGAACGTGTCCGACTCGATCGTCAGCAGCGCGAGCCCGTCGGCTTCGCGATCGACCAGCGTCAACGTCGCCTTCGAGCCGACCTCGAAGACGTGCGTGTCGACGAGCCAGCGCAAGCGCTGCGCGTCCTCCTCGCCCGAGATCTCGATCGAGCGCTCGCCGACCACCGGGTTGCCGAAGCGGTCGACGCCGGACGCGCGCAGCACGTACGCGCCGCCGCGGGCGAGCGCGATCGCTTGGTGCGCTTCGCCGTTCGCCGTGTCGGTCGTCAACGACCACTCGGCGACCTGCGTCTCGGTCGTCCGACCGTCGACGAGCTCGCGCTTGATCGCGACGAGCTTCATCGGCCGCGACACCGGCTTGCCGTCGATCCCGGGCGTGCCGACGGTGACGTCGAAGCTCGAACCCGCGAGATAGACGTCGTTCTTCACGCCGACGTACGCGCGGAACTCGTTGACGGCGACGAAGACGCTGTCCTGCTCGGTCAGGCCTTCCTCCGAGAGCGTCGCGCTGTACGAAAGGCTGGTCTCCGCCGCGAAGTCGCGAGTTTCGAAGCCGAACTCCGCCTTGCCCAGCGCGTCGGTCGTCAGCTCGAGCACGCGACCGTCGGGGAGCATCGCCGCGAGCTTCGCGTTGGCGACCGGCTCGCCCCAGTAGAACTTCGCGCGCGCCGTGACGTCGACGCGCTCGCCTCGGAAGTAGATCTCGCGAGGAGTCGAGAGCTCGAGCTCGACCTTCGGAAGCTGGTACTGCTGGACCTGGAACGCGCCGAAGAAGCTCGGTCCGTTGGGCGTCGAGCACGCGATGCGCCAGTCGCCGACGACGGCGAATTCGTCGAGCACGACGTCGCTCGCGAGCGTGCCGAACTCCGACAACGCGACCTTCTTCTTCGACACGACTCGGCCTTGCGCGTCACTGACGGTCACGTCGTACGACTTGCCCGCGGTGAAGCCGAAGCGACCGTCCTGCACCTCGCGCAGGATCGCTCGCCAATGCACGAGCTCGCCGGGCCGATACGCGGGCCGATCGGTGTAGACGACGCCGCGCGGCATCCGCGGGGTCGACGTCGACGGGTTGCGCGTCGCGCCTCCGGCGGCGGCGTAGTGACCCTCGCGGAGCGCGAGCACCGACGCGGTGGCGCCCATGAGCTCGGAAACGTCGACGCGGACGGTGCCGTCCTCGCCGGTGACCGCTTCGCGAACGGTCGGCACGCCGTCCTTGTTGATGCCGGCGACCAGCACGCGCACCGCTTTCGCGGGCTTCTCGCGCGCCATGTCCTCGGCGAACACCAGCAGCTCCTTCGCCGCGCTGCGAACGATCACGTCGACGTCGCTCGACACCACCAGCGTCGTCGCGCGCAGCTCGCCGGAGGTGACCGCGATCGCCCACACACCGGGGCCCTTCACGGGCAGCTCGAGCTCGAACGCGATCGGCTTGTACTTCGCGTAGCCTTCGACCGAGCGCTCGACCGTCTGATCGGGCGCGATCAGATCGAGGTCGAGGTCCTCGACGGCGACGTGCGAGAGCTGCTTGCGGAAGTACGCTTCGAGATCGAGCGCGAAGACGTCGATCTTCAGCTTCTCGAGATTGCGCAGCTCGACCTTGACCCGCGGAGCGGTCGCGGTGCGCCACGCTTTCTCGCTGGTGATCGTCAACGCGGGCTCGGTCATCCGCACGAGCGCCGTGCGCGCGTCGCCGGCGCTCGAGCCGAAGGTGCACGCCTGGTAGTCCTCGACGGCGCGCTCCAGCTCGCCGAGCTCGCGCTCCTCGACTTCGCCGATCGAATACAGCGCTTGCGACGCGGGATCGGTGTTCGGGTACTTCGCGACGACGCGTCGCCACTGCTCGATCGCGCTGCGGAAGAGCTCGTTGCGCTTGGAGTCGCCCGCCGCGAGCCCGCGAGCCTCGGCGGCGAACGTCGCGCCGATCGCGAACGCTGTCGGTGCCGCGCGCGGATCCAGCGGATAGCGCTCGAGGCACGACGCCCAGACGTTGCGGGCCCCGGCGTACTTGCGCTCGTCGCGTAGCGCGTCACCGCGCGCGAACTCCGCCGCGAGGATGCCGGCCTGCGCTCGCGACCACTCGGCGCCGGTCGAGAAACGCGCGACGTACTCCGCGTAGGCGGCGATCGCGAGCTCGAAACGCTTCTGGCGCGCGAGCACCTCGCCCTTGTTGAAGAGCGCGTTGGCGTGCAACCGCGCGAAGCCCTCGCGCGCGGCCGGGTCGGACGGCTCCGCGCGCCGCAGGAACGCGTCGAACGCCTTCAGCGCGTCCTCGTCGAGCCCGGCGCGCGCGTAGCGCAAGCCGATCGACTGCTCGGCCTCGGCGTGCTTCGGGTGCGACGGGAACGCGATCAGGAAGCGCTCGATCGCGGCGATGGCGAGCCGCACCGAGTTCGCGTCGTCGCCGTACGTGTCGCCGATCGCGCGGTGCGCATCGCCGTCGATGCGCGCGAGCTCGCTCTGCAGCTCCGGCGCTTGCCCGGCGAGCCAATCGCCCCACGGCTCGCGCTTCGCGCGCACGCCGTCGATCGCCGCGATCAGGTCCTCCAGGTCGCGGCGCGCGAAGTCGTTCAGGCCGAGCGAGCGCTGGCACTCCGCACGCCGATAGAGAACTTCGAACAGGTGCGCGCCGATCGGATTGCCCTTCGCCTTGGTCGGATCGAAGGAGTCGCGATACTCGTTGGAGACCTGCACGGCCTGCGCGGGATTCGCCTGCGACTGCAGACACACCATCACGCGGTAGAGCGCCCGTTCGCGGATCGCGGCGCCGACGTCGAGCTCGAGAGCCTTCCGATACAACACCGCCGCGCGATTCCAATCGAGCGGCGGTGCGTTCGGCATCGGCTTCGCGGGCGGCGTCGAGAGCGCGTCCGCGGCGTCGAGGTAGATCTTCGCGAGCTCCTCCTGGCGGCTCTCCGAGAGCAGGCGTCGAGCTTCGGCCTCGTAGATCGCCTCGGCATCCTTCGCGCGACCGAGCTCGCGCAGCAGGTCGGCGCGCGCGAAGCGGGCTTTGTGGCGCCACTCACTGGGGGGCGTCGAACGCTCGACCGCGTCGAACGCGGCGAGCGCCGCGTCGTTCTGCTTGGCGAGCGCGAGCACCGTGCCGCGCAGGTACGTCCACCAATCGGTGAACTGCGGCTGGTTGGCCTTCGCCTTTTCGAGCGCGCCGAGCGCGCGGTCCCAGTCGTGCGCGAGCAACGCCTCGCGCACTCCCTGCGGCACACCCGGCTCGGTCGGCGCGGCCGCGGGCTTGGTCGCGCCCGAATCCTGCGCGGAATGCGCCGGCGCGAAGCAGGCGAGCGTCGCCACGGTCACCAGGAAGAAGGCCTGCAGGAGCGAACTCCCACGCTGCGGTCGATGTGTCATGGAGCGCCTCGAATGGATGCGGGGCTTCGGAACGCCGCGATCGGTCGCGATGTTGGAACTAGTCGGGAGGACGCCGACCGTTGACGCGGCGGTGCGAGTTCAATCGGACTTGCGGCGCGCGTTCGACCCGATCAGACCGAGGTCGGCGAGCACCGCGAGCACCAGGGGTACGAAATAGAGCCCTTCGACGGTGCCGTTGGCGTGGACGATCCAGCTGTAGACGAGCAACGTCAGCGGCAGGAACACGAAGCCCGCGAGCAGCACGAGCGACGAGTCGACGGCCGCCTCGAACCAGTCCGACCAGAAGTAGATCGCCAGGCACACCAGACGCGGGAAGAACAGCGCCACGCATCCCAGGCAGAAGGGCATGCTCCGAGTGTCCGAGCCGGCGCGCCCGCGATCAAGCCGCGAGCGCGTTCCTCAGAGCTTGCGGCCCAGCCAGAGCCCGACGATCACGAGACCGATCCCGAGACCGTTCTGCAGCGCCAGGTTCGCGGCGAGCAGCCAGCCCTCGCGCCGGGCGAGCATCACGCTCGAGTCGAACGCGAAGGTCGAGAACGTCGTGAATGCGCCCATGAACCCGGTCAGGGCGTACATCCGCAACGCTTCGGCGCTCTCGACCCGCCGCTCGGCGACCGCCCAGAGCACTCCGAACGCGAAGCAGCCGAGCAGGTTGACCGCGAGCGTGCCGAGCGGGAACGAGCTCGCGCCGCTGCGCTGAACCCACGTCGACACCCCGAAGCGGGCCAAAGTGCCGACGGCGCCGGCCGCGGCGAGCAAGGCGAGTTTCACGAGCACCGAGTCGACTCCGCCCGCAGTCTCGGACCCTGCATGCTCGATCGCAAGCCCGGGCTCGGGATCCGTATGCAGGTCCGAGGGGAGGCTCACGCTAGAATCCCGGACGTTCGCCGCGCCTCGGCAGGACGCGCGCGAGAGGGAAAACGATGCGCCTATTGATCGTCGACGACGACCCGAAGTTCCGTACTTACATCTCGAGCGGGCTGCAGGAGTCCGGGATCGAAACCGCGACCGCCGCTGACGGCGAGGCCGCGCTCTCGATCCTCAAGAGCGACCCTCGGGCGTTCGACTTGATCCTGCTCGACGTGATGATGCCGGCGAAGACCGGTTGGGACCTCCTGATGGAGATCCGCCAGCAGGGACGCGAGACGCCGGTGATCTTCGTCACCGCCCGCGACTCGGTCGAGGAGCGCGTGAAGGGCCTGCGGCTCGGCGCCGACGACTACGTGATCAAGCCGTTCGCGTTCAACGAGCTCGTCGCGCGCATCGAAGCCGTGATCCGGCGCCGCAAGTCGCTCGCGCCGATCGAGATCGCCGACCTGCGCCTCGACCTCGCGAAGCGCCAGGTGTTGCGCTCGGGCAAGCCGATCGACCTCTCGCCGCGGGAGTTCGACTTGTTGCTCGCGCTCGCGCGGGCCAACGGCAAGGTGCTGACGCGCGCCGACCTGCTCCGCGACGTCTGGTCGATCGACTTCGATCCGGGCACCAACGTCGTCGACGTCCACATCGGCAGGCTGCGACGCAAGCTCGGCCGCGAAGGTAGTCCGCTGATCCACACGGTGCGCGGCGAAGGCTATCGGTTCTCGCTCGAACACGACGGATCGTGACGCAGCAGCGACTGTCGCTCGCCGGCAAGCTGACCGTCTTCTTCGCGGTCGGAACACTGCTGATCGTGATCGTCAATGCGATCTCGACCGCCTACTTCCTGCGTTCGTCGATCGAGGAAGAGCTCGCGAAGGTGGTCGAGGGCGAGCTCACCGAGACGCAACTGAACTTCTCCGGCGCGTCGAAGGACGAGTTCAAGGCCCTCGTCACAAACCGCATGGCGGTCCTGCGCGACCTCGACGCCGCGTGGCGCGTCTGGAACACGAACACCGGTGCGGAATGGGACACGTTCGGCCTGGTGAGGCTCGCGGACGAGGCCGGACCTTCGGTCAAGGACCTCGGTCACACCCGATTCTCCGGCAAGCTCGTGTGGCGCTCCGAGCTCCAGCGCAGCGGGTACACGGTCGCGGTGGTCGTCGATGGGACCCCGCGGTACGACCTGCTCGAGAAGTACGAGGAGCGCGCGGCGCTCCGCGTGATCATCAGCGGCGTCTGCGCCGCGGTGATCTCGTGGCTCTTCCTGCGACGCGTCTCCGGCATCCTGCGGCGGGTCACCGAGGACCTCCGCGCGGAGACGACCGGTGATCCGCGGATCGAGCTCGCGAACCCGCCGCAGGAGATCCTCGCGCTCGCCGAAGCGCTGCGCGAACGTCTCGCGCGAGTCCGCGCGGCGTCCGAGCAGGCGCAGCTCTTCACCGCGAGCCTCGCTCACGAGCTCCGCTCGCCGATCCAGAACCTGATCGGCGAGACCGAGGTCGCGCTGATCGCCCCGCGCAACGCCGCGACGTACCGCGCGGTGCTCGAGAGCAACCTGCACGAGCTCCGCGAGCTCGGTGACGCCGTCGACAACCTGCTGACGATCTGCGCGTCGCGCGGGTCCGACTCGAAGGTGCTGCGCGAGGAGTTCGACCTCGCCGACGAAGCGGAGATCCGCCTCGCTCGCGAGCGCAGCCGAGCGCGATTGCTCGACGTCGAGCTCGAGATCCGACGCAACGGCGACACCAGGCTGGTCGGCGACCGCGAGGCGCTGATGCGCGCGCTGCGCAATCTGGCGGGCAACGCGATCGATTTCAGCCCGCCCGGTTCGCGCGTGACGGTGACGCTCGACGGCGCGTCCGAACGCGTCCGAGTCACCGTCGACGACTGCGGTCCGGGAGTGCCCGAGGAGCTCCGCGCGAAGATCTTCGAGCCCTTCTTCACCGGTCCGGCCAAGCGCGGGGGCCGCGTCGGTTACGGGCTCGGCCTGGCGATCGCCCGCACCGCGGTCATCGGCCAAGGCGGCACGATCGAGGTCGTCGACAACGCCGAAAGAGGCGCGAGCTTCCGCCTCGAGCTCCCGCGACGCCCGATGCGCCCGACGAACGCAGCCTGAGGACCTTCGATCCGCGGCGGACCGCGCCGTAGGATGGTCGCCGCATGCCGATCCTCCCGGCGGAATTCGCGACCACCGTTCGCAGGCGCCTCGACCGGCCGCTCGAGCTCTCGCTCGTCGCGCCCGTGTACGAGGAGGAAGGCAACCTCGAGCGCCTGCACGCGCGCGTCTGCGAGATCTTCGGCTCGAAGAGCGACTGGGAGCTCGTGCTGGTCGACGACGGCAGCCGCGACCGGTCGCCGGAGCTCATCCGCGAGCTCGCCCGCCGCGACCCGCGCGTCTTCGGCGTCTTCTTCGCGAAGAACTGCGGTCAAACCGCGGCGACCGCCGCCGGAATCCAGTTCGCGCGCGGTCGGCTGATCGCGACGATGGACGCCGACATGCAGAACGATCCCGTCGACCTTCCGACGATGATCGGCAAGCTCGACGCGAACGATGCAGTCGTCGGATACCGCCTGAAACGGCGCGACAACTTCGTCCGGCGCGTCAGCTCCAAGCTCGCGAACTCGGTCCGCAATCGGATCTCCGGCGACACGATCCGCGACACCGGCTGCTCGCTGAAGGTCTTCCGCGCCGAAGCGATCCGCGCGATCCCGTTGTTCGAAGGCATGCACCGGTTCCTGCCGACGCTGTTGCGCTATCACGGCTTCAAGGTGATCGAGCATCCGGTCTCCCACCACCCGCGCACCGCCGGCAAGAGCAAGTACGGCGTGCTCAACCGCGCGTGGCGGGCCTTCAAGGACCTGCTCGCGGTCCGCTGGATGCGCACGCGGCTGATCCGCTGGCCGATCGCGGAGGTCACGCGTGCGGAGTGAGCGCGGCGCGCGCTTTGGCGGGGTGCTGCTGGTCGTCCTGGTCGCCCTGGTCCTCGCCACGATCGCATCGCGCCTGTTCGCGCAAGCGCGCGAGGCCCACGCCGCCGGGCCCGCGCCCGAATGGAACGGCTCGATCGACCTCCAACAGCGCCTGAAGGACGTCGAGATCGAGCGCACGCCCGCCGGCGACTTCGTCACGCTGCGCACGCCTCGCGGCGACGAGCGCGTCAGCGCGGAGGAGTTCCTCGAGCGCATGTGGGCCGCCCAGCAGGAGGTGGCGAGCCACGGTTGGCTGGTCCGCGTGCTCAACATCACGACGCCGATCGGCATGGCGTGGGTGCTGCTCGGGTTCGCCGGGCAGGTGCTCTTCACCGGCCGCATGCTGCTGCAATGGTGGGCCAGCGAGAAGGAGAAGCGCTCGATCGTGCCCGAGAGCTTCTGGTGGGCGAGCCTGTTCGGCGGCCTGATGCTGCTCGTCTACTTCGTCTGGCGCAAAGACGTCGTCGGCGTGATCGGCCAATCGACCGGCGCGTTCGTCTACGCACGCAACCTGATCCTGATCCACAAGCATCGTGCTGCCACTGCGTAGTCGCCCCTTTCACAGGAGCACTTCTGTTCCCGCAGTGCTCCAGGAAGCAGTCCGTGACATGCCGACAGACTCGATTCCCAGCCAGTCTCGCGTGCACCAACTCAGTCGACCTCTCGCCGTGCTCATGCTGCTGACCGCGCTGGCGGTGATCGGCGCCTGCGCAACACCGAGGTCCAATGCGCGAGTGCTGGAGGGCGAACGGCTGAGCGTGTTGGTGGTTCCGACGCGCGATTCAGCGGGATCGGGCGAAGCTCTCGCGCCCACGAGCATCGAATCGGGCTTGCTTGGTCTCGGAAAGCGTCTCGTGGAGGCGCTCCTGTCCGCCGAGGCAGAGCGTTTCGCCGCCGTTTCGACGGGTTCGTGCGACTTCAATTGGAGCGAAGGGTCGCGGGATCGTCCGATCACGATCTTGGCGATCCGCACGGTCGAGGCGAAGCGCGTCGACCTCGAGAGTCACTCCGCGCTCGATGACCCGTTGCTCGGCCTACCACTGATCACCAGCACGACTCCGACGACTCTTGGCGCGGAGATCGCCAAGGTGGCCCCAGACTTCGATGGCGTCGCGTTCCAGCAGTCTTGGAAGGCGCTGAAACTGGGGAACGACCAACGGGTCGTCACGTTCGCCGTCGTGTTCGAGCTCCGCCCGGATCGAACGCAACCTTCTCTCTGGCGCTTGCACTGCCTCGGTTACTACTACGGCGCACTGACGGCGAAGAACTTCCGCGTGTCCATCCCGTTCACCGACTATTCGAGAACGGAGAGCTTGGTTTCGATTGCACTCGACGGTCCCGACGGTGTGCCGCTCTATCCACTCGGTCGCTACGCGGTCTCCGCGAAGTTCCCGGTGAGTTGGGACCGCGACGTTGCGCTCGAAGCGAGCGCGCACCGCGTCGACGGTTCTTACGAGTTCGAGCGGATACCGTCGTCCGAGCAGGCCTGGGCTCGAGCTTGGACGAAGCCTCCGTTCGGGCTGCTCACAGTGCGTGTGACGGTCTCCGAAGCCAGCTCCATGGCGGACGCGCTCGAACGGCTGGGCCGGACGGTGAAGGACGCCGACCTCTGACATGCGACACCGGCGTAGCACCACCGTCTGGATCGCACTCGTGTCGTTCTCGGTCGCCGCGTGCCATTCGAGCTCGCCCTCGAGCGGCTTGGCGTTCGAGTGGTTCGTCGAGAACGACGCTCGGGTGCTGGGCGGACCGACCGACCGCTACTACACCAACGCAGTCCGTCTGGCGATCACGGGCGAACGCTCGGTAGAAGGCCAAGGCTCGGGAGCGCCGCTCACCTGGCTCGATGCACTGATGATCCCGTCGGCAGCGCGCGCCTCGGTGGAGGCCAACTCATCCGTCGAGCGAAGGTGGGCGTGGTTCCTCGGCCACCATCTCTATACGCCCAGCGACATCCACACGAAAAACCCTCCGTCGGACGACCGACCCTACGCTGGTTGGCTCTACTCGGGGATCGAATCGCGGTGGGTCGCGCTCGGCAACGAAAGCGGTGAGCACGATCGCGCCGCAACGGTCAGCGTCAGCCTGGGTCTCGTCGGACCGGACGCACTCGGCGAATCCGTGCAGAATGGATTCCACGATCTCATCGAGGTTCCTCACGCCGAGGGGTGGAGTCATCAGCTGCACGACGAGCCCACGCTTCAGATCACGAGCCGCTACCAAGAACGTGTGGCACGCTCGACCCGCGACGGCTTCACCGGAGACGTGATCTGCGATGGCGCGTGGGCAGCCGGGAACGTCTTCGCCAACGTCTCCCTCGGCAGCACGGCGCGATTCGGCTACGGACTGCAGCGCGACTTCGCGACGCACCAGATCGACCCTTCGGCGAAGCTGCTCGCCACGCTCGCGGAGCCTGGTTCGCCGCCGGACCGCCTCGACTGGGGCGCGCACGTCTTCATCGGCGCAGAAGGTCGCGCGGTCGCCCACAACATGCTGCTCTCGGGGAACAACTTCCGGTCCAGTGCCGGAGTGGATGCCGAGCCGTTCGTCGGCGACTTGAGAGCGGGTGTGTCGCTGCGCGGCGGACCGGCGGAGCTCGTGTACATGCAGACGATTCGAAGCGAGGAGTTCGAATCGCAAGACGGCAGCCAGCGCTTCTGGACCGTCCACATCACTTGGCGGTTCTCCGAGTAACCGCCACCCGTTGCGACCTCCTTCGGCGTCGCTACGCTGACGCGGCATGAAGCTCCGAATCGCCGCTTGTGTCGCGCTCGCCCTGTTCGTCTCCGCCTGCAAGACGCGCCCTGACTACAGCCGGCCGTTGCCGCCGGGTGCGCCCGCGCTGATCGAGCTGAAGCCCGGCGAGAAGCGCCCCGATTTCGCCACGGAGTTCGCGCGGCGCAGCGAGATCCTGCCGGCGGTCGAGCGTTCGATCGCGTGGACGCGTTCGAAGCACGCGGCGCAGTTCTTCCCGAAGGAAGGCATCACGCTCGAGCGCGCGATCGCGAGCCTCGAGCGCTTCCGCGAGATCCTGCAGCAGTGCGCGACCGAGCAGGAGTTCAAGGCGATCGTCGACGAGGAGTTCACGATCTACAAGAGCGCGGGTTGGGACGCGAAAGGCGGCGGAGTGCTCTACACCGCCTATTGCACGCCGATCCTGAAGGGCTCGCGCACGCCGGCGCCGGGCTACGGCTATCCGCTCTACGCGTTGCCGCCGGATCTCGTGAAGAACAAGGAAGGCGACATCCTCGGCCGCAAGCTCGCCGACGGCTCGCTCGAGCCCTATCCGACGCGCCAGGCGATCGAGGCGAATCACGTGCTCGAAGGCCGGAGCCTCGAGCTCGCGTGGCTCGCCGATCCGCTCGACGCTTACATCGCGCACGTCAACGGTTCCGCGATCGTCGAGCTTCCCGACGGTAGCGAGCTCAAGCTCGGCTACGCGGGCAAGAACGGTCACGACTACACGTCGCTCGGCGGCGAGCTCGTGAAGGACAAGAAGCTGAAGGCCGACGAAGTCTCGCTCCAGCGCATCCGCGACTGGGGCAAGCAGAACCCGGCCGAGCTCCAGAAGTACATGGCGCGCAATGCCTCCTACGTCTTCTTCACGCCGATCGAAGGCAATCCCCGCGGCTGCCTCAACTTCGAAGTGACGCCCGGACGCTCGATCGCGACCGACAAGGAGCTCTTCCCGCGCGCCGCGTTGTGCTTCATCGCGTCGCACCCCGATCAATCGCAGCGGATCGGGAGCTTCGCGCTCGACCAAGATCGCGGCGGAGCGATCCGCACCGCGGGCCGCGCGGACATCTACCTCGGCATCGGCCCCGAAGCGGAGCGCGACGCCGGCAAGACACGCGTCGAAGGACAGCTCTACTACTTCTTCCTGAAGCCGTCGGCGCTCGCGCGACGTCCGCAACCGTAGGCGCGCGCCGTGTCGGAGCCGATCGCCGTCATCGCCGTCTATCGGTTCAAGGCTTCGGTCACCGAACATGCGATGCGTGCGCTGCTCCTCGAGCACCGCGCGACGCTCGTCGCCGAGGGCCTGGTCAGCGAGCGCGAACCGTGGGTGTTGCAGAGCCGCGTCGATGCGGCCGAGCTCGTCGAGGTCTTCGAGTGGAAGGACGAGGCCGCAGGCCGCTCCGCGGGCTCGAATCCGCGCGTCCTCGCCGTCTGGGCCGAGTTCGCGGCACAATGCGACACTGTCGGGCTCTCGCTCGCCAAGACCGCCGAAGCCACGGCGCCGTTCGCGCACTTCAAGAGCTGGAGGATGTGAGATGCAGCGCTTCGATCGATTCGCGTCGGGACTCGCGCTCGTGCTGGTGCTCGCGCTCGCCGCGGGCTGCAAGCAAGCGCCCGCGCAGCCCGAGCACGCGCACGCGTCGGTCACCGCGCCGAGCAACGCCGACGCACGCAATCGCGACCGCCACGGGCCCCCGACCGTCGACAGCTACGTCGCCTCGCTCGAAAGCGCCGGTCGCGTCGCCGATCTCGACGTGCCGGTGGTGCTCGAAAAACTCGCACTCGCCGACGGCACGACCGTCGCCGATCTCGGGTGCGGCCCGGGCGTCTTCTCGCTCGCGTTCGCGCGCGCGCTGCCGCATGGGCTCGTCTACTCGGTCGACGTCGAGCCGCGCCAGCTCGACCGGTTGCGCGAACACCTGCTCGCCGACGGCCTCGAGAACGTCGTTCCGGTGCTCGCGTCGTACTCGACGCCGCACTTGCCGCTCGCTTCGTGCGACCTGATCTTCATCGCCGACACGTACCACCACTTCGACGAGCGCGTGAGCTACATGCGCGGCCTGCGCCGCTTCCTCGCGCCCGGCGGTCGGCTCGCGATCCTCGAGTACAAGCCGGGCCCGCTGCCGGTCGGGCCGCCGCCCACGCACAAGCTGAAGGTCGGCGAGCTCGAACGCGAGCTCGTCGACGCGGGCTACGAACGCGAGGCGAAGTTCGACACGCACGCCAACCACGACTTCGAGGTTTGGCGGGTGCGCAAGTGAGCGACCCCGGCTAGGATTTTCCGCTCGCGCCGCGATTTCGCGTGCGCGCACGAGCGCATCGAATGGCCACCTACGAAGTCACCAGCTACTCCGTCCAACCGGTGGAAGGCGACGATCAGATCGCGGTCACGATCATCGCCTCCGACGGCAACAAGTGGGAGTACGGCATCCCGTTCAGCCGTTCGAACGGGCGCTACCAGTTCCCGGAGATCGACGTGCTCGAGGTCGACTTCGGCTCCGAGTTCACCACCGAGCTCGTCGAGAAGATCGAAGCGTTGATCGCGTCTCTGACGCGGTAGTCGACGAGCCGGTCGGAAGTCAGCGCACGTCGGAGCCGGCGTTCGGATCGCCGGAGCGCGAGTCGGGCGGCGGAACGGGCTGCGCTTCGGCGAGCGCGCGTTCCAACGTGTGCTTGATCGCTGCGCGACGCTCGCTGTCCTTCTCGAACGTCTTCAGCGCGGCTGCGGCGATCGTCTCGGCCTCGGAGAGCTCGCCGCGTCGGCCGTGGAGCTCGATCAAGCGCAGCAGCGACGGCAGGTGCGCCGGATCGGTCTCCGCCGAGCGACGGTAGTGGCGCATCGCGAGATCGAGCTCGCCCGCGTCCTCCGCGATCACGCCGAGCAGGTAGTGCGCGCCGGTGTTCTGCGGGTCGAGCTCGGTCGCCTGGAGCAGCCAAACGCGCGACGACGACGCGGCGCCGGCGAGCTTGCTGCGCACGTTCGGGTCCTGGTACAGCGAGCCGGCGGAGATCAGCTCCTGCACCGAGCCAGGCGCGAGCGAGAACGCTTTCGCGTAGCTCTCGTACGCGCACGTGAAGTCGCCGGACGCCGCCGACGCCTCGGCGAGGACGATGTACGTCTCGCGGCACGCGCCCGCGAGCTCCAAGCGCCGACGGCACGCCGAGCGCGCGCCTTCCTCGAGGCCGAGCTCGAGCCGCACGCGCGCGAGCGCGAGCCACGTGTCCGGTTGCTCCGAGTGGATTTCGAGCGAACGCGCGTACGCCATCTCGGCGGCGCGACGGAAGCCGAGATCGGCGAGCAAGTCGCCTTGCAGCGCCAAGAGCTCGGGATCGTCCGGCCAGCGCTCGAGACCGGTGTCGAGCATCGCCTTCGCGTCGTCGGGCTGGCCGATCTTCCAGAGCGCGCGCGCCGTCTCGCGGCACGCTTCGCGCGAGTCGGCGCCACCGTCGAGGAAGAGCTCGTTCCAACGCCCCGCCGCTTCGGGCCACTGCTGCTTCTTGGTCGCGCTGCGCGCCAACTTGACGTTGTTCTCGCCGGGGACCTTCAGCTGCTGGCGATCTTGGGCGCACGCGCCGAGCAACAGCGCCGTCAGGCACGCCGTCAGCGCCACCATCGATCGTCCGCCTGCCTGCTTGATTCGCATGCTTCCCCGTTCGGGCCCCTGCCGGGACCGCACCACCGATCCGTCAGGATCTATCGGCCGCCTGCGCGGCGCAACCCTTGCTTGGAACCGTTTTCGCCGGCTTCAACGTTTGGTTAGGTTCTGTGCCCCTCGTGAGCACGACGCAGGTGGCGATCCAAGCAGTATTCCTCGATGCGGGCGGCACGCTGCTCGCCGAACGGAGCTCGCGCGCGGGGATCTACGCCTCGGTCGCGCAACGGCTCGGCCGCCCGGTCGACGAAACCACCATGCGCGGAATCTTGCGGCGCGTCGCGGCCGAGATGCCGAGAACGCTCGAAGGTGGTTTCAGGTACTCCGAAGCTTGGTTCGCGCACGTCAACGCACGGATCTTCGGTCGCGAGCTCGCGCTCGACGACGCGGCGGTCGTCAAGGCGTGCGACGTGCTCTTCGCGCACTTCGCCGATCCGCGGAACTTCGTCGCGTACGACGGCGCGCGCGAGCTGCTCGCCGCGCTGCGCGAGCGCGGACTCGTCGTCGGAGTCGTGTCGAATTGGAGCGAACGCCTGGAGGGACTGCTCTCCGGCCTCGGACTGCGCGAAGAGCTCGATTTCGTGCTCGTCTCGGCGATCGAGCGGTGCGAGAAGCCCGAGCCGGAGCTCTTCCGCCGCGCGCTCGCGCTCGCACGCTGCGCGCCGCAAGAAGCGCTGCACGCCGGCAACGACCTCGAGAACGACGCGCGCGGCGCGACCGAGGCCGGCCTGAACGCGGTTCTCGTCGATCACCCCGGCGAAATCGAGCCCGGCCCCTTCCCGTGCGTCCGGAGTCTCGTTGAACTGCGTGCTTGGATCATGGAGAGACTCCCTTGACCGACCCGAAGGAACTCGAGCGAGAGCTCGCCGGCCTGCGCGGCGCGCTCTCGGCGTTGGAAGTCTCGATCGGAGCGGCGTTCGTCGGCAACGCTCCGTTGGTCGAGGAGCTGCTGTGCGCGCTGATCGGCGGCGGCCACGTGCTGCTCGAAGGCGTCCCCGGCGTCGGCAAGACGACGTTGGTCAAGGCGCTCGCTGCGTCGCTCGAGCTTTCGTTCGCGCGCATCCAATTCACTCCCGATCTGATGCCGGCCGACGTGCTCGGCACCCGCATCCTCGAAGAGGACGAGCACGGCCGTCGCTCGTTCCGCTTCCAGCGCGGACCGATCTTCGCGAACGTCGTGCTCGCCGACGAGATCAACCGCGCGACGCCGCGCACGCAATCGGCGCTGCTCGAGGCGATGGCGGAGGAGCAGGTGACGGTCTTCGGCGAGCGCCTGGTGCTCGACCGACCGTTCTTCCTCGTCGCGACGCAGAATCCGATCGAGATGGAAGGCACGTATCCGCTGCCGGAGGCGCAGCTCGACCGCTTCGCGATGCAGTGTCTCGTGCGGATGCCGGATCTCGAAGGTCTCGTCGCCGTGCTCCAACACACGACCGAGCGCGCGCAACCGCGTCCGAAGCCGGTGCTCGACAAAGCGCGCGTGTTGCGATTGATCGAGCTCGCGCGCTCGGTGCCCGCCTCGTCGGACATCGTCGCGTTCGTCGGTCGCCTGGTGCTCGCGACGCACCCGACGCGCCCCGGCGCGCCCGACGACGTCAAGCGCTGCGTTCGCCACGGCGCGAGCCCGCGAGCCGGTCAAGCGCTGCTGTGGGCCGCGAAGGCGCGGGCGCTCGTCAAGGGTCGCCTCCACGTCACGAACGAGGACATCGAGCGCCTCGCCGCGCCGTGCCTCCGGCACCGCCTCGTGCTCGGCTACGAAGGCCAAGCCGCCGGCATCGACCGCGACGAGCTGGTGCGCGCTGCGTTCGCCAAGGCGCGCGGTTGACCGACCCGCGCCTCCAACCGCTATCCTGGAACGTTCCATGGACTGTCGCGTCACGCTGGCACAAACGAACCCGACGCTCGGCAATCTCGCTGCGAACCTGCGCGACCACGTCGAGCGCATCCGCGAGGCGACGGCGGCGGGCTCGCAACTGATCGTGTTCCCGGAGCTCTCGCTCACCGGGTACTTCCTGAAGGACCAGACGGTCGACCTCGCGCTGCCGCTCGCCGCGAAGGAGCTCGGCGAACTCGCCACGCTCTCCAAGTCGATCTCGATCGTCGTCGGCTTCGTCGAGCGCTCCAAGGATGGGCGCATCTACAACTCGACCGCGTTCTTCGAGGATGGCCGCGTGCTCGCCGTGCATCGCAAGGTGCACCTCGTCACGTACGGCATGTTCGACGAGCAGCGCGAGTTCGCCGCCGGCGAGGAGTTCCGCGCGATCGATTCGAAGCTCGGCCGCTTCGGCATCTTGATCTGCGAGGACGCCTGGCACGTCTCGTCGGGCTATCAGCACTTCCTGAACAACGTCGACGCGTTGCTCGTGCCCTCGAACTCGCCCGGGCGCGGCATCGGCGGCGGCGACAGCGATCTGCAGAGCCGGCGCACGTGGAACACGCTGCTCGAATCGCACGGTCGCTTCTTCCAGACGTGGGTGTTGTACGCAAACCGCGTCGGCTGGGAGGACGGCGTCCTCTTCTCCGGCGGCACGCGCATCGTCGATCCGTTCGGTGACGTCGCGTGCGCGCTCGAAGGCTTCGACGCGGGCACGCTTCGAGGTCGCATCGAGTCGCGGACGCTCGAGCGCGCACGGGTGATGACGCCGCTGCGGCGCGACGCGAAACCGTGGATCCTGGCGGAAGCGCTCGAGCGCGGACTCGCGAAGGATGGTGGCGCGTGAAGGGCCTGGTGATCGACCCGGCGCTCGTCGAGAACTTGCTCGTCAACTTCCTGCGCGAGGAAGTCGGGCACAACGGCTTCACCAAGGCGCTGCTCGGCGTCTCCGGCGGCGTCGATTCCGCGGTGGTCGCCGCGCTCGCGGCGCGCGCGTTCGGGCCGCAGAACGTGCTCGGCGTGATGATGCCCTATCGCACCAGCGATCCGGCGAGCGAAGCGCACGCGCGCTTGCTGATCTCCGAGCTCGGCATCGCTTCGCGCAAAGTCGACATCTCCGGGATGGCCGACGGCTACCTCGGCGGCGCGAAGATCGACCAACCGATGCGCCGCGGCAACGTGATGGCGCGCTGTCGGATGATCGTGCTCTACGACCTGTCGGTCGAGTGGAACGGGCTCGTGCTCGGCACCAGCAACAAGACCGAGATCCTGCTCGGGTACTCGACGCAATGGGGCGATTCGGCGAGCGCGCTGAATCCGATCGGCGACCTCTACAAGGACCAGATCTATCAGCTCGCGCGTCACCTGAAGGTGCCCGCGCCGATCCTGGACAAGGCGCCGTCCGCGGATCTCTTCCCCGGGCAGACCGACGAGGGCGAGCTCGGCTTCACCTACGCCGACGCCGATCGTCTGCTCTACCTGATGGTCGACGAGCGCATGCGCGAGAGCGAGCTCGTCGAACGCGGCTTCGCGCCCGACTTCATCCGCAAGCTCGCCGCTCGGATCGCCGCGACGCAATTCAAGCGCGTCCCGCCGATCATCGCGAAGCTCTCGCATCGCACGATCAACCAGGACTTCCGCTACCTGCGCGACTGGGGCAAATAGCCCGAGGTCACCGCGAACGTTCGCGCTTCGCGAGCCACTCGGCGCGCGTCAGCGACCAACGCTCGTGATCGCGGCGTCGACCGCCGAGCTCCGCGTAGCCGCGCGCGAGCCCTTCGAGCTGGAAGCCGGTGCGTTGCACCAGTCGGCGCGAGGGCTCGTTCTCCGGCACGATCAGCGCTTCGACGCGCTGCAGCTCGAGCGAACCGAACGCCTTCGCGAGCGCGAGCTCGAGCGCTCGCCCCATCACGCCGCGATCCGCGTGCGCCGCGCCGACCCAATAGCCGACCTGCGCGCTCTGCACCGCGCCGCGTTCGATGTGGAAGAAGGACAGCGCGCCGAGCAACTTGCCGTCGTCGCTCGCGCAGATCAGGAACGCCGCGCGTCGCTCGCTCTTCGCCGGAGCGAGGAAGCGCGCCGCCCAACGCTCCGAGAATCGATCGGTGCCGTCGGGCTCGGCCGGCTCCCACGGTTCGAGGAACGCGCGACTCGCCTGCCGGAGCGCGACGAACTCGCGCAGGTCCTCCGTTCGGGGGGCGCGCAAAAAAACGCGCGAGGCCGAAGCCTCGCGCTCTCGATGCCGCCGTGATGCGGTCTGGGATCCACGGGCCCGCGTCTTCATGCGCGGGCCCAGTCTAACTGGGGGTTCAGGACTGGAGCAGTCGGGACAGCTCGTCGATGTCGCAGGCTTGGACGGCACCCTTCTCGATCGGGCCCATGCGGCCGAACTTCTCGGCCTCGTCGCGGGAGAACTCGCGCTTCGACTTCGCGGCGGCGCGCTGCGCTTCGGCCCGCTCGAGCTCGTTGGGCTTGAGCGCTTCGGGGTTCACCACTTGGCTCAGCTCGCCCGCGATGCCTTCGGGCAGCTTGCCGCGCTTCTCGAGCGCCGACTTCGCTCGCAGGCAGACGTCGAGCGTGTCTTGGAGGTTGCGACGGATCTTGTTCAGGCGGTCGACGTCCGCTCCCGGCGCATCGATCGTGCGCCGCACCTTGGCGGTCGCGACCTCGAGCACGGCGATCAAGCAGTTCAGCTTGCGCAGCAACCGCTCGCGGTACTCCGGGGAGTCCAGGTTGCTCTCGGAGAAAGATTGTCCTTGCGGATCGTACGTCATGTGGTGGTGGTCCTTGTGCGCCCCGAGCGCGCCAGCCCGCGCGCCCTGCGACTTGAGTTCAAGACAAAGCTACCCCGGCTCCGGCGACGTGTCGGATCGCGCGCGGATTCCGCGTGCCACAGGACGGCGAAACGGAATGGTTTTCGGGCGAAAATGGCGCGGATGGCCTCCAAAGGGCGTTTGGAGGCGTTCCACGAACCTGGCGATCACGACGCGAAGCGCTCGGGACCCCCGCTCGGACCGCTCGAGCTCGTGAGTCGGAAAGTTCTTCCGGGTCGCGCGCGCGACCTCGAAGTCACTGGACGGAAGATTCGACCAGGAGCTTCAGCAACGTCTCGTTGCCGCGCACGGCCGCGAGCACACGGCGCCCGGCCACGCGACCGTCGGCGATTGCCCACGGACCGACCTCGAGGAAGCGCAGCAGGTCCGCGCCGGGCGCGATGCCTTGCTGCGCCGGCTGAGGCGACGGCATCTCGCCGCCGTCCATGGACATCAACGTCGCCCAGCCGTCGGAGTAGGTGAAGCGCGCCCACGTGCGGCTGTCGATCGGCTCGACGACGCGCTCGCAGTGCAGCAAACGGAAGTTCGCGGGCAACAGCTTGGGCTTCAACGGATCGAAGCCGAGTTGCGCCTTCGCTTGGCTCAACACCAACGGCGATTCCTGCAGCGGACTCGTGTGCCACACCGCGTTCACCGTGTCGGGAGCATCGGTGAAGTCGAGGTACTCGACGAGCGAGATCAGCACCTGCCCGCCGTCGCGTTCCTCGTTCTTGAGGATCACGCCGGTCGCGAGGTCGATCCAGATCGTCCACGTGTTGCCGCCGGCGTTGCCGTGGACGGTCCAACGCGCGCAACTGCGGCCAGCGATCGACTCGACCACGCCGGCATCGATCGCGGTGTAGTTCTTCAGGAAGAGCGCAGCGTCGCGCACCGTCGGATCGCGGTGGCGGAACATCAAGCCTTCGCGGTTGTCCTGCGAGAGCAAGAAGAGCGCTTCCTCGTTCGCGGGAACCACCGGTGTGATCAGGTCCTCCGCGCGCAACTGGAAGCGCCCGGTGCCGTCGGTGATCACCGTCTCCTCGTAGACGATCTGGTTGGGCGCGCCCTGATAGGAGTAGTGCGCCTCGAAACGCCGACGACCCATCCACGAAACCGTGCTCGGTGCGTCGACGATCTTCTGGAGCAGCGTCAGGTCGACCGAGCTCCCCTTCTCGAACGTCGTCGTGGTCTGCTCGGAGGTGATCTCCACACGCTCGCACGCACCGAAGCCGACCGTGGCGAGCAACAACGCGCCGATCAATCGTCGCATGCTCAGCGCGCTCCTCGACCCGTGGAGACGTCGCTTGCGCCGCCGCTCAATCCTGCGACGAACGACGCGGCGAGCGGAGACAACTCATCGACCGAATCGACGCGCACCCATTGGATGCGCGCGCGTGGAGTCTCGCGGGAATTCGAGTACCACAGGATCGCGGTCGTGGCGACGACGACGAGGGCGGCGCCTCCGGCGAGCAAGCGGGAGCGGAACGAGCGCTTCGGCGGCGGCTGCGTCAGCGCACCTTGGACGCGCGCGAAGAGCTGATCCGGCGCGGCGACGCGCTCGAGGGATCCGACGAAGCGTTGCGCGCGCGCCTTCGAAGGGTCGGAGAGTTCCTCCTCGACCAAACGCCGCAGCACGTCGGGCGCCGCGAGCGGCGCGGGCGCGATCGGCGCAGCGGTGCGGGCGACGGCGTGATCGAGGTGCTCGGGTACCTCGACGCGATCGAGCCGGCGCAGCGCGCGGATCGCGCGCTCCTCGCGTTGGCCCGCTTCGAGCGCGGCGACCACCCGGCCGTCCAGCGACGCCGGCGCAGCGATCCGAGCAAGCCCCACGAGCGCTCGCTCCCCGCGCTGCAGCCGCGTCGCGAATGCACGGCACGTCGTGCACGTCCGAGCGTGGGCTTCGAACACCTGGAGCTCGCTTCCGGCGAGCGCTGTGCGGGCGTCGTGGCAAGTGGGGTGCATCGGTGGCCTCGTCTATCCCAGATAGAAGCGATCGAGGACCGGGGTGAGCTCGCGGTCGAGCGCCTCGTGCGCGCGCGCGAGGCGCGACTTCACGGTACCGAGCGAAATGTGCAGCGTCTCGGAGATCTGCTCGTACGACAGGCTCTCGACGTAACGCAGCACCGTGATCGCGCGTAGCTTCGGAGAAAGGCGGGTGATCGCGCGTTGGATCTCGTTCTCGAGTTCGTGCCGCGACGCGGTCGCCTGGGGTTGCTCGCCGCGCTCGTCGGTCAATTCGAACCGCAGACCGTCGACCGAGAGCTCGCTCTCCTGGATCGCATCCAGCGACGGCATCCGACGAGAGACCTGACGCCGCTTGAGATCGATGCTCGCATTGACCGCGATGCGATACACCCAGCTCGAAAACTTCGATTCGAAACGAAATTCCCCGAGCTTGCGGAAGACGATTCCGAAGGTCTCCTGAGATGCGTCGAGCGCGTCCGTCGCGTTGCCGGTGATCCGGTAGCAGACGTTGTACACGCGGTCTTTGTACGCGTCGTAGAGCTCGCGGAACGGTCCCTCGAGACCGCGCAGGGTCTCGGCTTGGCACGCCAAGACCAGGCGTGCGTCAGGGTCTGATTGGGATCCGGCCATCTCGGGGCTTGGACGGGAGGAAGTCGCTTAGGGTTCCGTCCACTCCAAGTCTCGCCTCGAGCCGGCCATCCGGCCAGCTCGGCGGCCAAAGAGACCGCCGTGGGGCTAGCCCCCGACGAGGACCGCCGGGTCGAGGATCGTGATCGTCGAGCCGACGGACGCGGCACATGACGGGTCGCAGAAGGCGTCCCATCCGGACTCGCAGTTGGCGGAAACGACTTCCTGTACCGCGGCTCCACCGCTGTATCCGACGAGCTGCGTCCCCTGGTTGCAGATCTCGCCGGGCGTCCAAGTCGCGGGAGGCGACGAGCCGCCGATCGGTCGGAACACCGTGCCCCCAGAGATCGGTCCGGCGACCTGCATCGTCATTCCGGGCGATCCACCGGTCTGGGTGGTCAGCACGAAGCGCTGACAAATCGCCCCGCTGAGGCGTGAGATGTTGACGGCGTCGGCGACCTTGACGCCCCCAGGGCCGGTCAGGATCGAGAACAAGGAGGCCGACCCGGTCGCTCGCAGCACGGCGGGTGAGATCGGACAGTCATACACCGCGACCAGTTGCCCCGGAATCGATGCGGGCACGATCGTCAGGTTGGAGACGCTCCCCATCACCACCTTCGGCAGGTACACGGGCAGTCCCTTGCTGACCAGGCCGAGCTTCAGCACCTTCGAATTGAGGTCGCCATCGGCCAGGTAGATCACCGTGACGGTGCGCAGCGAGACGCCCTCCAGAGTGATCCCCATACCGATGCTCGCCGTTGCCGACCCCGGGGTGTCCCAGGATTTCGAGGGCGAGCTGTGACGCGCAAACTCTTCCGAGTCCGAAATTCCGTCGGCGTCGCTGTCCACCAGGTAGGGATCAGTGCCGAGCGCGTGTTCGAGCGTGTTCGGGAGCCCGTCTCCGTCGGCATCCGCCGACGCCCCCACGACAGCAGCGTGAACTACGCGCGGCCGCGAGAGGTTCCAGGCAACCGCAGCGCCCACACCCAAGGCGAGCGCCGCTATGGAGGACCACCGGGCCCATGAGGCCCGATGCGCGTCAGCGCCGAGGTCACTACCGCTCATGTTGAACTCTTGGTGGGCGTCGAGGGGTGCAAGCGGGTCGACCCGCCATGCTACGCTTACCCATTGGAAACGGTCAAGGTAACCGACTTCCCCAGCGCACTCAGAATTCCAACGCGCAAGTACTCCCCGAGCTTCTGCTAAACTGCGCCCGCCGGAACGCGCCCGTAGCTCAGCTGGATAGAGCGTCTGCCTCCGGAGCAGAAGGTCGTGGGTTCGAATCCCGCCGGGCGTACCAACCCCTGTCGATGGCACGAAAACGGCCGTCTCGGGGTCAGCAGCCCGGTTTTCGGTCGGATCAGGCAGAAGGTCCTCCCCGCAGACCGACCGGCCTTGGCGACCCTTTCCTGACCGGCACACGAGTGCACTGCCAGCAATGTGCCGGTCATGGCGCCCGCTCTCGTCCGCGTGCGACGCGGATGTCATGTCGGTTTCTCCGCTCTCGTCCGCATCCTCGGTCTGAGATTGCTGGCGGACCGGAGGCGCGTGAAGGACAGACCTCCGACGACCGGCAGTTGCCCTCGGTCGGTCGCGGCTCGCGTCGCCGCCTCGGCAGCAGGCGTGCCCGGGCACGGTAACACCTCGAGCGCGCGGCACGGGCAGGAAACGGGACGCCCGGCTTTCGACGGCGTCGCTGGAGTCAAGGCCACAACCGCACCGCGCGCACCTCGCGCGTCGTCAGACGACGCGAGCGATCGCCTGCTCGCCTACGTCAAGGCCCACCCGGGCCAACGGGGCGAAGAGATCGCAGCCGCTCTCGGCACCGACACGTACTCGATGCGGCCGGCGATGAAGCGGCTGATCGATGCCGGTGAGGTCCGCACCGAGGGCGAGAACCGGGGGATGCGGTACTTCGTGGCGAGGTAGCCGCCGCGCGTCAGGCGTGTCGCCGTTCTCGCAAGCACGAGACCGATTCCCGTCCGGCGCGTGATCACTCAGCGTCCAACTCCGTCGCCGCGTCTGCTTCCGCCGGGCTTAGTCTGGATCTCTGCCATCACAGAATTCGCATCCGAGAAAGTATGTGTCCTCTGTGTCGTAGCCGACCCACCGCGCGCTGCAGTACTCACAGCTCGATACGCCCGTCGATGTGAAGCGCTCCCCGCATCCCAGGCACACATAG
>JADLBP010000351.1 GCA_020847695.1 Planctomycetota bacterium | reverse complement strand
TCGACCGCTCGCCCGGCGCGGAACTCGTCGCGCGGATCGAGGTTCTCCGGCGCTTCGAGCGAGTTGACGAACGTGCGGGCTCCGACCTGGCGCGCGAGCGAGAGGAAACCCGCCGCCGGGTAGACGACGCCGCTCGTGCCGATCGAGACGAAGTGCGTGCACGCAGAGAGCGCACGCTCGATCTCGTGCATGAAGTAGGGCATCTCGCCGAACCACACGATGTCGGGTCGCACGCGGGCGTGACCACAGCTCGCGCACGGCACGTACTCCTCCGGCTCGAGGTGCAGGAGCTCGCGCACCACCGCGCCGCAGCGCTCGCAGCGCAGCTGCACGAGCTCGCCGTGCATGTGCAGCGGGCTCGAGCCCGCGCGCTCGTGCAGATCGTCGACGTTCTGCGTCACCAACGTGAACGGCACGCCGCGGCGCGCGAGCTCGCGCTCGAGCTCCGCGAGCGCCCGGTGGGCCGCGTTGGGCTCGACGGTGCCGAGCGCGCGTCGACGGAGCTGGTAGAACCGCCACACGAGCTTCGGATCGCGCGCCCACGCCATCGGCGTCGCGACGTCCTCGACGCGGTGGCCTTCCCAGAGCCCGCCGCCGCCGCGGAAGGTCTGGACGCCCGAGTCCGCGGACACGCCCGCGCCGGTCAGCACGACGAGCGAAGATCGCGCGCGCGCCATCGTCGGCCGCCTAGCCCGGGAAGCGCGTCTCGACGACCGTGTGGATCCCGCCGCGCACCATGAAGTCGCCTTCGACGACCATCTTCTTCGGCGCGAGCAACGCGACCAGGTCGTCGAGGATGCGGTTGGTGACCGCCTCGTGGAAGTGACCTTCGTCGCGGAAGGACCAGAGGTAGAGCTTCAGGCTCTTGAGCTCGACGCAGCGCGCGTTCGGCGTGTAGCGGATGCGGATCGTCGCGAAGTCCGGTTGGCCGGTCTTCGGGCAGAGGCAGGTGAATTCCGGGCAGTCGAAGCGGATCTCGTACTCGCGGCCGTGCCGCGGGTTGTCGAACCACTCGAGGCTCTTCGTCGGTTGCGTGGTCATCGTGGAAACGGAGAAGTTAGCACGAGCTCGCTCAGCGCGAGCCGAACGAGCGCGCGACGGCGCGGCCGTCGAGCTCGAGCTCGAGCGACCAGAGGCAAGGTCCGAGGGTCCGTGCCGCGCGCTCGGCGCTCGCGAAGCGAAGGCTCGAGCCCCCGTCGCCCGCTTCTGCGACGAGCGACGCCTGGCGGCTCGCGAGATCCGAGTCGGCGAGCAGCGTCAACGTCCAGCGCGCGCGCGCCAGGTCCTCGGGTGCGAGTTGCTCCGCGTCCGGCGTGAACGCCCAGTCGTCGCCGTCGACCGTCGGAGCCGCCGCGCCCGCGATCGCCGGCAAGACGGCGGCGAGCTCGGCTTCGCTGGTGACCGCCCAGCCCTCCGCGGACCAGACGCGCGCGACGTGCTCGGATGCGAGCCATTCGAGCGAGCTCGCGAGGTCGAACACCGCGGTCGGCTCGCCGCCGCGGCGCCACCAGACGCCGGTGTGCTCGTGCGTGCTCTCGTCTCCCGCGCGCCAACCGACGCGCGGCGGGCGCGACGTGTCCGCGTCCGGCTTCGCGCGCACGATCAGCGCGAGGTGCTCGAGCGACGCGAGGTCGAGGCTCGGCGAGCGGCCGTCGTTGAACCAACGCCGCGACTTGCTCGCCGCTCCGGTCTGGCCCCCCAGGCGCAGCAGGATCGGCGTGCGCGACTCGAAAGCGGAGAACGTCGGGTCGACGCCCTCGCTCGGCGCGCTCGGCACGAGCAGGACGAGCCCGTCGCGCGCGCTCTCGCGACACGCCTCGCCGTGCGCGTACAGCGCGAGCGCGCCGCGAGCGAGTCCGAGCACCGGTTTCGCGTCCGGCCCGCCCTCGTCGAGCGCGCCGAGCACGCCGAGCGCGCCCGCGACGACGTCGACGCCGAGCGTCGCGCGCGGAGGGTCGAGCACGATCACCTGCGTCGCGGCGCCGTGGGTCGCGCGCGCTTCGGCGACGCTGCCGGCGAGCCAAGAGAGCGCGTGCGACGCGCGCACCCACGGCACGGCGTTGAAGTGCGCGAGGAACGCCGAGCCCGCGGCGAAGACCACCGGCACCAGCCAGCGACGCGTGCCGGACAACGCGGTCGCGCCGGCTCCGAGCGCGGCGCAGAGCACCATCGCCGGCAGCACCAGCGCGCCCGAGTTGGTCAGGTCGTGGCTCGACACGCCCTCGAAAGGCGCGAAGCCGAGCGCGAGCGCGAAGATCCCGGTGATCAGTCCGAGCAGGAAGCTCCACAAGCGCGGCGCGGTGCGCGCGGCGAGCAATCCGGGTTGGATCGCGACGAGCAGCAGCACGCCGGCGACGCCTTGTCCGAACAGCCCGAGCGCCCACGCGTTGATCGGCAGGACCACCAGGCCGAGCTTCTCCAGCGTTCCGACGCTCACCGCGGCCCAGCGCCCGTCGCCGAGCGCGTCGACGAGCTCGTTCCACGCGCCGGGCAGCACGAACGGCGCTCCGGACGCCGCGCGGACGACCAGCGAGAGCGATACCGCCGCGCCGAACACGACCAGCGTCGTCGCCGTCGTCCGCACGCGCACGGCGCGCGGACGCTGTCGACGCGCGGAGACGTACTCGGCGACCGCGAGCACCGGCGGGAGGAAGAACGCGAGGTCCGACGCGAGGCCGGCGCCGACCGCGAGCGCGAGCGCGAGCCCCTGGCGGCGCACCGAGTAGTCCTGGCGGCCGGCGAGGAAGATCGCGGCGGCGGACGTGCCGAGCGCGAGCGAGAGCACCTCGCCGCGCGACGCGAGCGACGCGACCAACGGGTACGAGAGCGGCGAGAGCGCGAAGAAGAGCGCGGCGGCCCATCCGGCGGCCTCCGCCTGGTCGCTGCCGGTCCACGGCAGGAAGAAACGGCGCAGGAAACGCGCGAGCGCGAAGCTCGCGAGCAAGTACCAGAGCAGGTTCTCGACCCGACCGAAGAGCAGCGCGTCCGGCGCGCGCTCGCCGTCGTTCGCGGCGACGACGTCGGAGCCGAACGTCGTGACGCTCGCCGCGGTGGAGAACGCCGCGAGCGGATGGCCGCGGTCGGGATCGAGCACCGGCGCGAGCGTCCCCCATTCGCGCACCGCGTCGCCGAGCGAGCGTCCGTCGAGCGCCGCCAGCACCGCGCGGTCGCGGCCGAACGGCTCGGCCGCGTTCAGCGACTGCCACGCGAAGGCCAACGCGAGCGCGGCGAACGCCACGAGGGCGAGGCGGCGGAGGTTCGTCG
>JADLBP010000350.1 GCA_020847695.1 Planctomycetota bacterium | reverse complement strand
CTAGTTCGGAATCGGCGCGTCCACGCGCGGTTGTTGGCCGCGCAGGACCGAGTTGTCGGAGAAGAACGTACGCTGGTCGATCTGCGGCGTCTGGTAGAGCGACTCGACGTCGATCTGGCCCGACTGCGCGTACGCGTCGAGCGCGTTCTTCCACGTCACGAGCTCGACCGCTTCCGCCGAGATCCCGCGTTGCAGCATCAGCGCCGCCGTCTTCGGCACCGACAGCGGATCGCTGATCCCCCAGTCGGCCGACGAGTCGACGATGATCTGCTTCGGACCGTACTTCCTGACGATCTCGACCATCCGCTCCGAACCCATCTTCGTGTGCGGGTAGATCGTGAACGCGGCCCACGCGCCGGCCTGGAGCACGTCCTCGACCGTCTCCTCGTTGTTGTGGTCGATCACGAGCTTCTCCATCGGCACGCCGTGGTGCTTCGCGAGCTCGATCGAGCGCCGGATGCCGCGCTTCTTGTCGCGGTGCGGCGAGTGCACCATCACCACCATGTCGTGGCGGTGCGCGAAGTCGAGTTGCCACTCGTACGCGAACTCCTCCGCCGCCGTGATCTCGTCGTAACCGATCTCGCCGATCGCGACGACTCCTTCCTTCAGCGCGAAGCGCGGCACGAGCTGGAGCACGTCCTTCGCCAGGCCCTCGTTGTTCGCTTCCTTCGAGTTCAGGCCGATCGCGCAGTAGTGCGCGATGCCGAACTGCGACGCGCGGAAGCGCTCCCAACCGACCAACGCCGAGAAGTAGTCGATGTACGCGCCGAGCTGCGTGCGCGGCTGGCCCATCCAGAACGCGGGCTCGATGATCCCGCGGATGCCGGCCTTCGCCATCGCGTCGAGGTCGTCGGTCGTGCGGCTGGCGACGTGGATGTGGGGATCGAAGAAGCGCATCAGCGGACTCCTTGCGCGGCGGCGTCGAGGATCTTGAAGGCGGTTTGGTCGGTGCGACCCGCGAGCGAGGCGGAAACGGCGTCGCGAACGAGCTCGTCCTTCTCGGTGACGGCGAGCGCTCGCACGCGCTCGAGCTCTCCCGCGCGCGCCAGGCCGAGCACAGCGCCCGCGCGGCCGCGCGAACCGGCGGTTGCGAGCTCGCGTTCCAGCGACTCGAGGCCGCGCTTGCCCGCGAAGCGCGAGAGGCACATCCACGTCTCGGGGTTGATCGGGCGGCCGGCGCTGCGCCGTTCGTCGGCGAGATCGAGCGCCATGCGGGCGAGCTCGGCGTCGACTCGCTCGTCGAACCCGAACACGCGCCACAGCGGCGCCTCGATGAACAGCGCCTTGATCGCGAGCTGCCTCCAGCCGATCGCGTCGAACCAGTGACGCGCGTACGGCGAGTCGCACGCGATCGCCTCGAACGCGGTGCGCATGTTCGAGCGCGCGCCTTCGCGGGCTCGGGCGAGGAACCGCTCGGGGCCGGGCAAGTGCGGCAGCGCCTTGAGCAGCGCCGAGTGCTCGCCGACGTCGGCGTAGCGGAAGAGCTCGTCGACCGCGCGCGCACCGACGTCGCGCTCCAGGTCCTTGTGCGCGAAGAGCAACGCGGCGCGCGTCGATTCGAGCGCGGTCCAGCGCTCGGGCGAGAAGCCGGAGAGCAGCTTCTCGGCACGCGCGCACTCGGCTTCGCTCGCCGCGAGCGGCACCTTCGGGCGCACCCAGCGGCTGGCTTCGGAGAACAGGACGCAGAAGCGCTCGTCGTCGACGCCGCGCGCGGCCTCGGCGGTCGCGCGCTCGAACCAAGCGCGCGCCGCGGGCGTCCACGTGCGGGCCGCGAGCTCGCGGAGGAAATCTCGGGTGTTCATCGTTGGGTCGGGGTTTCGAGGCCGGCGTCCAACGCGAGCGCGGCGAAGGCGGTGGACGCTTGGATCATGTAGGACGAGCCCAAGAAGTCGCCGAAGGAGCCGTCCGGACGTTGGGTCTTCACGATCTCGGGTCGCAGCTTCCGGCGCCACGCCTCGCGCTCCGCCGGCGGCATGAGCTCGACGACCAACGCGGCATAGTAGTGCCCGAAGAAGTAGAAGTAGCCCGCGTTGAAGTAGTAAGCCTCGTGAGGAATCGGGCGCATGCGAGCTACGTCGAGGTACTCGTGGTGCTCGAAGAAGCTCGCGAGCCCGTCACGCAGCTTGTCCTCGGTGATCGAACGCTCGCCGGAGCGGAAGAGCGCCCAATTGCAGACCTGGATGCGCCCGAGCGAGCCGCGCGCGTCGTTGATCGATTCGCCGCCGACCCACGGGAGCATGTCGAGGCTGTACTGGTACGCACCGTTGGGCAGCGCGCACCTACGCAGGTACGACACGGCGCGCTTCTTCGCCTCGCGGTCGGTCACCCAACCGAGCTCCTCGGCGAAGCCGAGCGCGGGCACGACCGACGCGGTGGTGAAGCTCGTCGCCCACTTCGGCCGCTCGGTGAACGGCGGATCGTCGTAGTAGCCCCAGCCGCCGTTCGGCGCCTGCATCTTCTCGAGCAGGTGGACGAACTCGCGGCCGCGCCTGGAGAGCTTGGCGCGCCAGGGATCGGCGGTGAAGCGCGGATCCTTCGCGACCGCGGTGCACGCGACCGTGCCGAACACGCCGGCCCACACGTGGTCGACGTCCCAATCGTCGCCGCGCTTCGGCAGCGGCGCGGACGTCAGGAACTCGAGCCCCTTGTCGAGCGCCGCGCGGCGCGCGGGAGTCTCCTCGGCTTCGAGCAACGCGAGCGCGCAGAGCGCATTCGACGCGACCTGCCACGCGTACACGCCTTGCACGGTGATGAACGACTCGGCGTCGCCTTCGACGGTGCGCGAGCCCCAGCTCCCGTTCGCGTTCTGGTGCGTGACGATCCACTCGAGCGCCTTGTCGCGCGCGGCGCGCGCTTCGGTCGGTCCGAGCTCCGCGGACGCGGCGAGCTTCGGCGCGGGCTTCGCCAGCAGCTCGCCTCCGGACGTTTGGAGGCACGCCGCGAGCACGAAGGTGGTGACGCACAGGATCATCGCGCGCTCCTCACGGACCCTTGCGGCCCGCTTCCGGCAAACCGAGAGCCAACGCCGCCGCCGCCATGCCGGTGCACGCCGCGACGTTGTACGACTGCCACTGGTAATCGCAGAACGAGCCGTCGGGCCGCTGCGTCTTGATCACGTGCGGCCGCAGCCGCGCGTGGAACGACTCGCGCTGCTCGAGCGGCAGGAGGTGGATCGCTTCCGCCGCGTACATGTGGCCGAAGTAGTAGAAGTAGCCGGCGTTCGCGTAATACGCCTCGTGCGGGATCGGCCGCATCCGCGCCGCGTCGAGGAAGCGGTGGTGCTCGAAGAACTGCGCGAGCCCTTCGCCGAGGCGATCGGCGGTGATCGAGCGCTCGCCCGCCTTCGCCAACGCCCAGTTGCACACCTGGATGCGGCCGAGCGAGCCCTTGACTCCGTCGATGTGCTCGCCGCCGCCGAAGCGCGGCACCGGGCGCAGGTCGTACGCGTACGCGCCGTTCGGCAGCGAGCAGCGGCGCACGTATGTCGTCGCGCGCGCGCCGGTGCTCGCGGCTTCCGGCGTCGACGCGAGCCAACCGAGTTCGCGCGCCCGCAGGATCGCCGGCAGCACCGCGGCGGTCGAGAAGCTGGTCGCCCACTTCGGGCGGCGCGTGAACGGCGGATCGTCGTAGTAGCCCCAGCCGCCGTCGGGCACCTGGTTCGCGACCAGGAAGCCCGCGCATTCGCGGCCGCGCGCGGCGAGGCGCTCCGTCCACGGCGACGCAGCGAACCGCGGGTCGTCCGCGGCGTGCACGGTCGCGACCAGACCGTACACCGCCGCCCACATCGTGTCGTTGTCCCAATCGCTCGGGCGCTTGGGGAAACGCACGTCGACCAGCCACGTCAGCGCGCGCTCGAGCGTCGCCCGTCGTTCCGGAGTCTCCGGCGAGAGCATCAACCCGTAACCGGCGAGCGCGACGCCCGCGTACTGCCACGCGAAGTAGCTCTCGAGCGAATAGTGCGAGTCCCACAGGCCCTCGACCGTCGGCGTGCCGAAGCTGCCGTCCGCGTTCTGCGTGCGGACGAGGAAGCCGAGCGCGCGGTCGAGCGCGCGCCGCGCGTCCGCGACCGTGAGCGTCTCGGGTACGTCGGCGGCGGGCGCGACCGTCGTCGCCTGCTTGGCGTCCGCTTGGGCAGACGCGAACGCGCCCGGCGCGAGGGCGCCGAGCGCGAGCCCGAGCAGCGCCGAGCCGAGCCTCACTTCTTCGCCGCTTCCTTCTCGAGCTTCGCGATCTTGCGCTCGGCCTCGGAGAGCGACTTCTTGATCTCGAGCTCGGTCTTCTTCGCCTCGACCTCGGCCTTCTTGAACGCTTCCTCGGCCTTGCGGGCGGCGTCTTCCTTCTCGGCGAGCTCGTGCGGCAGCTCGAAGCCGGTCAGCGTCGCGAACTTCTCCTCTTCCATCGCGAGCCCGCGCTGCATGAACTCGAGCTCCTTGGTCTCGCGCTTGACGACGATCTCCTTCGTCGACGCGGCGAACTCGTCGTTCTTGTACATCGCGATCAGTTCCTCGAGCTCGATCTTCTTGATCTCGATCGAGAACTTGGAGCGCTCGATGTCGAACGCGCCGTCCTTGACGCGCAACGGCATCTCGACGGTCTTGAACTGCTCGAGCGCCTTCTGCGCGTCGGCGAGCTCGCGGCCGGCGCGGGCGAGCCCGTTCGCGGTCTCGGTGCGTTGGACGTCGACCGACAGCCGCGCGATCTCGAGGTCGAGTTGGGCGAGCATCAGCTCGTGCGCCTTGTCCGCCGCTTCGTCCGCCTTCGCGTCGTCGGTCTTCGCCGTGGCGCCCTTCGCTCCGTCCTTTCCGTCCGACTCCGAGTCGGCGGAAGCTCGGTCGACACGGACCTCGACGGCGCCGTCGGTGCTGTGCCAATTCCCTTCGGCGTCGCGGTAGCCGTCGGCGACGAAGATGCACGAGGAGAGCGAGAAGAGCGCTGCGACGGTGAGCGCACGGACGAGCGACGCGGAGCGCGCGTGGATTCCGAACATGACTGGATGGTTCCTGGGGTCGACGCGCGGACCCTTTCCGCGCGCGAACATGATGCTCTAGCGCGGCGGACGGAGGAAGGGCCGGCCGGTGAAGGCTCCGTACCGATCGAAGCGTCTCCCCGGCGACCGAGCGTCGCGCCGCTCGACGCGCGCACGCCCCGCGCGCACCGCGGCACGCACTAGGGTCTCGCGCGCATCGACAGCCCCGCGGGCGAGCGCTAGCCTGCTCGATTCCTCGAAGAGCCCTCGGAGCAGCACACATGACGCACGGCGCTTTCCACGTCCCGACCCCGATCAACGAACCGGTCAAGCCCTACGGCCCGAAGAGCCCCGAGAAGCAGAGCCTGAAGGCGGAGCTCGCGCGCATGGCGAGCGACCCGGTCGACGTCCCGTTGATCATCGGCGGCGTCGAGATTCGCACCGGCGAGACCGACGCGATCCCGTGCCCGCACGATCACTCGAAGAAGCTCGGGCAGGTGCACCGCGCGAAGAAGGAGCACGTCGTCCAAGCGATCGAGGCCGCCGACAAGGCCAAGAAGGAGTGGGCGCGACTGCCGTGGGAGGAACGCGCGAGCGTGTTCCTGCGCGTCGGCGAGCTCCTGGCGACGACGTGGCGCGACAAGCTCAATGCGTCGACGATGCTCGGCCAGTCGAAGACGGTCCACCAAGCCGAGATCGACGCCGCGTGCGAGGCGATCGACTTCATGCGCTTCAACGTGCACTACGCCGAGCGCCTGTACGCCGAGCAGCCGCAGTCCGCTCCGGGGATGTGGAACCGCATGGAGCACCGACCGCTCGACGGTTTCGTGCTCGCGATCTCGCCGTTCAACTTCACGTCGATCGCCGCGAACCTGCCGACCGCGCCCGCGATCGTCGGCAACACCGTCGTGTGGAAGCCCGCGTCGACGTCGATCCTCTCGAACTACTACCTGATGAAGCTCTACCAGGCCGCCGGCCTGCCCGCGGGCGTCATCAACTTCCTGCCGTCGAGCGGCGCGACCGTCGGCGACGTCGCGTTCGCCGACCGGCGCTTCGCGGGCGTGCACTTCACGGGCTCGACCGGCGTCTTCAACGGCATCTGGTCGACCGTCGGACAGAACCTCGCACGCTACGGCCAGTATCCGCGGCTCGTCGGCGAGACCGGCGGCAAGGACTTCGTCTTCGTGCACGCGTCCGCCGAGGCGCGCGCGGTCGCGGTCGCGCTGCTCCGCGGCGCGTTCGAGTACCAGGGGCAGAAGTGCTCGGCCGCGAGCCGCGCGTACGTGCCGAAGAGCCTCTGGCCGAAGGTGCGCGACGAGCTGGGCGCGATGCTCGCTCAGGTGAAGGTCGGCGACGTCACCGACTTCACGAACTTCATGGGCGCGGTGATCGACAAGAAGTCGTACACGAGCCTGAAGAGCTTCATCGACGGCGCCAAGCAATCGAAGGACGCGCGCATCGTGTTCGGCGGCGAGTGCGACGACTCCAAGGGCTGGTTCATCCGGCCGACGGTGATCGAGGCGCTCGATCCGCGGTACACGACGATGTGCACGGAGCTCTTCGGACCGGTGCTGACGCTGCACGTCTACGACGACGCGCGCTTCGCGGAGACGCTCGAGCTGTGCGCGACGACGTCCGACTATGCGCTGACCGGCGCGATCTTCGCCGACGACCGCTTCGCCGTGCGCCAGGCGTACGAGGCGCTGCGCTTCGCCGCCGGAAATTTCTACATCAACGACAAGCCGACCGGCGCGGTGGTCGGCCAGCAGCCGTTCGGCGGCTCGCGCGCGTCGGGCACCAACGACAAGGCGGGCTCGATCCTCAATCTGTTGCGCTGGATCAGCCCGCGCGCCGTGAAGGAGACGTTCGTGCCTCCGACCGACTGGCGCTACCCGTTCCTCGCGGAGAGCTGAGCGCCGCTCACGGGACCGCGAACTCGACGCCGTTCGACGTCGCGAGCCTCCACGACTGCTGCGGGTCGCCGACCAGCGCCTGCAGCGTCAAGACCACGCCGTGTGCGCCCGCCGGAAGCGCGAGCGAGCCCATGCTCGCGCCTTGCGGATCGATCGGAGGCAGCGTGTACGTGTGCATCACCGAACCGACGACCTGACTGCACCCACCGGGCAACGTCACGTCCGTCCGGGTGCGCCCGACCAGCACGCGCACCACCGCTCCCGGCGTGCCGCCGGAGACGCGCAGCACCATCGTCGAGCCGGCGGTTGGGCAGCCGAGGGCGTGGAGCGTCGGCGCCGAACCGCTCGTGCCCGCGCAACTCGCACCGTACTCGACGACCGACGCGGCGCGTTCGAACGGATAAGCGACCCCGGCCGCCGCGCTTCCGTTCGAGGCCAACGGCGCGCCGAGGACTGCAGCGTCCATGCCGAGCGCAACCGAGAACCCGAAGCGCGCGCCGGCCGCGGCGTCGGAGGCGACGAGCTTCTGCCGTTCGTGCCACGCACCGTTCGCGAACTCGAACTCGTAAGCGGCTCCGGACTCGAAACCGCCCGAAGGGTTGCCGTGCGCGCCGACGAGCAGCGTGTCGCCCCGCGCCGCGAGCGCGAACCCGAAGTAGTCGCCGAGCGCGTTGTCCGAAGGTCGCAGCTCGGTTTCGAAGCTCCACGTGCCGCCGACATCGCGGAAGAGCTCGACGGCGCCGAGACCGAAGTGGTGCTTGCCGTCGTCGTAGCGCGATGCGCCGACGAACACCCTCGATTGCGTCACGGCGACGGCGGCACCGAACGCGGCGTTGAGTTCAGGCGCGAGAGGCAGCAGCTTCGTCGCGAGCGACCACGTGCTGCCGGAGCGCGTGAACACGTACGCGGCTCCGCAATCTTGCGCGGGTTGATCCTCGAACGGCGCGCCGACCACGGCGACCGAACCCTGGAGCGCAACCGCGCGCCCGAAGAGTCCGCGTTCGCCTCCGGGCGCGGGCAAGAGACGCTGCGTCTCGGTCCACGCGCCCGAGCTTTCCTCGAAGACGTACGCAGCTCCGTTGTAGTGGACGCCGAGCTCCGTCGCTCCGTACGCGCCGATCAACGCCGTCGAGCCGTCGAGCGCGACCGCGGAGCCGAAGTAGTCCCGACGAAACGCGTTCGACGCGACGAGGTGCGCGACCTGCGTCCAGCCGCCTCCGGTGCGCGCGAACACGTACGCCGCACCGGTGTGGAAGCCCTTCGCGTTCTCGTAGGGCGCACCGACGACCAAGCGATCGCCCTGGAACGCGAGCGCCGCGCCGAACCCGATGCCCGCGCTCGGAACCGGCGGCGCGACCTTGGCGACCACGTTCCAACCCGAGCCGTTGCGCCGCAGCAGGTAGACGCTTCCGCCCGGAGTCGTCGGATCCGCAGGCGCCCCGACCGCGGCGTCGTCACCCGCCAGGGCGACCGGGTAGCCGAGGAGCTCGAGCGCTGGCCCTCCGGGCGCCGCGACCAGCGGCTCGGGACGCCAGGGACATTGCGCGGACGCCGGGCCCAGCGCGAGCGAAAGGAAGCAGACAAATGCGAAGGTGGACGCGCTCGACATGGTCAGGACTCGTGGCGTGAGGGACGCTCTCGCGAAACGCGGGCGACGCGCGAAACGGTTCAACCCGTACTTCCGGCCCGCGCGACCGTCCCAGACGCGCACGGTCGCTACCGCCGAATTGCTCGCCCGACACGTTTTCCCCCATGTCGAGTTGCTCATCGCCTCGGACCGGGAGAGTCTTGGTGCGCACCCTCGCATTCCGGCACCCAGCGCAACCTCCGCATGTCCCATCCGACCCAGGTCACGCTCCCCCCGGGACTTCAGCTGACGGGCTCGCTCGAAGGGCGAGCGCTCGAGATCCTGACGCCGGAAGCGCTCGATTTCGTCGTCCGGCTCGCGCGCGAGTTCGAGCCGACGCGCCGGCGCCTGCTCGCCCGTCGCCAAGACGTGCAACGCGCGCTCGACCAGGGCGTGCGACCGGATTTCCTGCCGGAGACCGCGGCGCTGCGCGCGTCGGTGTGGAAGGCGCCGCCTCCGCCGAAGGACTTGCTCGATCGCCGCGTCGAGATCACCGGTCCGGTCGAGCGCAAGATGATCATCAACGCGCTGAACAGCGGCGCGCACGTCTTCATGGCGGACTTCGAGGACTCGAACGCGCCGACGTGGAAGAACCAGATCGAGGGCCAGCTCAACCTGAAGGACGCGGTGCGGCGCACGATCTCGTTCGAGACGCCGCAGAAGACGTATCGGTTGAACGAGAAGACCGCGGTGCTGTTCGTGCGGCCGCGCGGCTGGCACCTCGACGAGAAGCACGTGCTCGTCGACGGCAAGCCGATGTCGGGTTCGCTGTTCGACTTCGCGCTCTACTTCTTCCACAACGCACGCGAGCTCGTCGCGCGCGGCTCGGGCCCCTACTTCTACCTGCCGAAGATGGAGAGCCACCGCGAAGCGCGCCTGTGGAACGAAGTCTTCCTGTTCGCCGAGAGCGAGTTCGGCCTCCCGCGCGGCACCATCCGCGCGACCGTGCTGATCGAGACGATCCTCGCGGCGTTCGAGATGGACGAGATCCTCTTCGAGCTCTGCGAGCACTCGGTCGGGCTCAACTGCGGTCGTTGGGACTACATCTTCAGCTTCATCAAGAAGTTCCGGAACCGCGCGGACTTCGTGTTGCCCGACCGCGATCGCGTCGGCATGACGCAGCACTTCCTGCGCAGCTACAGCCGGCTCTTGATCCAGACGTGCCACCGGCGCGGCGTGCACGCGATGGGCGGCATGGCGGCGCAGATCCCGATCAAGGACGACGCGGAGCGCAATGCGCGCGCGCTCGAGAAAGTGCGCGCCGACAAGACGCGCGAGGCCGGCGACGGCCACGACGGCACGTGGGTCGCGCACCCCGGGCTCGTGCCGATCGCCCGCGAGATCTTCGAGCAGCTCGTGCCGGGCCCCAATCAGCTCGACCGCCTCTGCGAGGACGTGCGCGTGACCGCCGACGACCTGCTGCGGGTGCCGGAAGGGCCGATCACCGCCGCGGGGCTCGCGCACAACGTCCGCGTCGGCGTGCAGTACCTCGCCGCGTGGTTGTCGGGCAACGGCTGCGTGCCGCTGTACGACCTGATGGAGGACGCCGCGACCGCCGAGATCAGCCGCGCGCAGCTCTGGCAATGGCTCCGACACGGCGCGCGCCTCGATGACGGCCGCGTGATCGATCGCGCGCTGTTCAAGAGCGTGCTCGAAGCCGAGCTCGCCGAGCTGATGCGCGCCGGAGCTGCCGAGCGCTACCCGCCGGGCAAGCTCGCGCTCGCCGCACACCTGTTCAGCGAACTCTCGGTCGCCGACGAGTTCGCGGAGTTCCTGACACTTCCCGCCTACGACCTCCTGATCCGCAACTAGACATGCAGCAGAAGAACGGCAAGCAATCCGGACCGGCACGCGCCTCGGGCCGTTTCGACGGGATCGTCCGCGACTACACGCAAGCGGACGTCGAGCGCCTGCGCGGCTCGATCCACATCGAGCACACGCTCGCGCGCCTCGGCGCCGAACGCTTGTGGCGCTTGATGCACGAGCAGGACTACGTGCACGCGCTCGGCGCGCTGACCGGCAACCAAGCGATGCAGATGGTCAAGGCCGGGCTGCAGGCGATCTACCTCTCCGGTTGGCAAGTCGCCGCCGACGCGAACCTGTCCGGGCACATGTATCCCGATCAGTCGCTCTATCCGGCGAACTCGGTGCCGGCGGTGGTCAAGCGGATCAACCAGACGCTCCAGCGCGCGGACCAGATCCAGCACATGGAGAAGTCCGGCGACACGTACTGGTTCGCGCCGATCGTCGCCGACGCGGAGGCGGGCTTCGGCGGGCCGCTCAATGCGTTCGAGCTGATGAAGGGCATGATCGAGGCCGGCGCGGCCGGCGTGCACTTCGAGGACCAGCTCGCGAGCGAGAAGAAGTGCGGACACCTCGGCGGCAAGGTGCTCGTGCCGACGCAGAGCTTCATCCGCGCGCTGAACGCCGCGCGTCTCGCAGCCGACGTGTGCGACGTGCCGACGATCCTGATCGCGCGCACCGACGCGGACGCGGCGACGTTGATCACGTCCGACGTCGACGAGCGCGATCGCCCGTTCCTGACCGGCGAGCGCACCAGCGAAGGCTTCTTCCGGATCAAGAACGGCCTGGACACCGCGATCGCGCGCGGCTTGGCGTACGCGCCGTACTGCGACCTGATCTGGTGCGAGACGAGCCACCCCGACCTCGGCGAAGCGCGCGAGTTCGCGGAAGCGATCCGAGCGAAGTTCCCCGGCAAGCTGCTCGCCTACAACTGCTCGCCGTCCTTCAACTGGAAGAAGAAGCTCGACGACGCGACGATCGCCAAGTACCAGCGCGAGCTCGGAGCGATGGGCTACAAGTTCCAGTTCGTCACGCTCGCCGGTTTCCACGCGCTCAACCACTCGATGTTCGAGCTCGCGCGCGGCTACCGCGACCGCGGGATGGCCGCGTACGTCGAGCTGCAACAGGCGGAGTTCGCCGGCGAGGCGTTCGGCTACACCGCGACCAAGCACCAGCGCGAGGTCGGCACCGGCTACTTCGACGCGGTGACGCAAGCGGTGTCGAAGGGCCAGAGCTCGACCACCGCGCTCGAAGGCTCGACCGAGAAGGCGCAGTTCTGACCGAAGGCGCGTTCAGCGCGGCGCGAAGATCAGGTTGAGCTCGCGCTCGCCGCCGACGTGCGTCGCGGCGAGCGAGCTCCGGGTCCCCAGCGCGAGCCGCACCTCGTACTCGCCCGGCGCGACGTCGACGCGGTACGCGCCCGCGGCGTCGGTCGAGGCATGCGCCCACGGCTCGCGATCGGGCAGGCGCAGGAACTCGAGCGCGACGCCGCCGAGCCCGCGATCCGCTTCGTCGAGCACCAGTCCGCCGACCGCGGCGGTGCGAGGCTCGCGCGCGAGCTCGAGCACGTAGAGCCCGCCGTCTCCGCGTTCGGCGGCGCGCACCTCGAGCTCGAGCGAGCCGGCGCGCTCCGCTCGCACGCGCGCGAAACGAGCCCCCGCCGCGACGACCGTCGCGCCGGAGAGCACCTCGAGCGCGAAACCCGGGTACACCGCGCTGCCGTACGTCCCGTCCATCGGCCGGCGTGGGTTCGGGGTCCGCCGCTCGACGCGCGCCTCGGCTTCGAAATGGGTCAGCGCGATCGCCAGCTCCTCCCCCGCCGCGACCGGCACGCGATAGCGCGCTCGCGAGCCGTCGTGCAAGAGACAACCGACCTCGCGGGCGCGCTCGCCGAGGTCGACGATCGAGCCGAGCGGCTGCGCGAACGCGCCGACGCGCAGCGCGAGTCGGAAGCGGAAGAAGTGGCGCTCCGCGCCGAGCTCGTACACGTGCGGCCCGGTGCGTTCCGCGACGAAGTTGACGATCACGTGGTGCAGCGTCGGCCCCTCGCGCACCAGAGCCGCGAGCTCGCGCCCGTCGGGACCGAGCACGCGCACGCGCGCCGTCGAACGCCACCCGCGCGCGTTGCCGTAGCACGCGAGGTCGAGCGAGCACGTCTCGCCGGCGCGCGCGTCGAACGAGTAGCGGACGCGCTCGCCCTGCGCGCCGAACGCGCCGACCACCGCGCCGT
>JADLBP010000349.1 GCA_020847695.1 Planctomycetota bacterium | reverse complement strand
TCGGCTGGGTTCGCAACTTGCCCGACGGGACCGTCGAAGCGTGGGTGCAGGGCGACGAAGCGCGCGTCGCCGAGATGCTCGATTGGTTGCGCCACGGTCCGCGGTCGGCGCGCGTCGAGCGCATCGAAGTCGACGACGCGGCGTTGGACGAGCTCACGACCTTCGAGATCCGTCGCGGGCACTTCTCGGCGCACTGAGCGCCGTGCCCACGGGCGTTCACGCCTTCGAATCCGGGTCGGGTTCCTGACGCGACGCGAGCTCGCGGCGCTTCTCTGCCGTCCAGCGCTCCAGCGACTGCGCGAGCGCCTCCGGATCGACCGGCTTGGAGATGTAGTCGTCCATCCCGGACTTCAGGCAGACCTCGCGGTCGCCCTGCATCGCGTTCGCGGTCATCGCGATCACCGGCATGTGGCCGCCGCGTTGGCTCTCCTGCGCGCGCAGGCGCCGCGTCGCCTCGAAGCCGTCGAGCTCCGGCATCTGACAGTCCATCAGCACGACGTGGAACTCGCCGCGTTCGAGCGCCTCGAGCGCCTCGCGGCCGTTGTTCGCGACTTCGCAGCGGTAGCCGAGTTTCTTCAGCAGCCTGACCGCGACCTTCTGGTTGACGATGTTGTCCTCGGCGACCAGCACCCGGATGCGATCGCGCTCGGTCATCAAATCGAGCTTCTCGCGCGTCAACAACCCGGTCTTCGCGAGCACTTCCTGCGGCCTGCCGGTGCCCATCAGGACGGCGATGCAGTCGAAGAGCTGCGATTGCTTGACCGGTTTCGCGAGGCACGCGGAGAAGCCCGCGCTCTTCAGCTTGGACGCTTCGGCGACGCCCCAGATCGACGACAGGAGCACCAAGGGCACGCCGCCGACCTCGGGATCCGCGGTGATCGCGCGTGCGACCATCTCGCCGTCCATGTCGGGCATCTGATAGTCGAGCAGCACGAGGTCGAACGGTCGGCGTTCGCGCTTGCCGCTCCTCAGCACGTCGAGCGCCTTCGGACCGTAGTCGACCTCTTCGCTGGTCGCGCCCCACGCGGCGAGTTGCTCGCGCAGGATGCGACGGTTGGTCGCGTTGTCGTCGACGATCAGGACGCGCAACCGGCCGAAGCGGCGCGGCAGAGGGGCTTCGATCGCGTGCACGTTGCGCTGCTTGGTCAAAGGCAGCGTGAACTGGAACTGCGAGCCCTTGCCGACTTCGCTCTCCGCTTCCATCCGGCCGTGCATCAGCTCGACGAGCTGGCGCGAGATCGCGAGCCCGAGCCCGGTTCCGCCGTACTTGCGCGTCGTCGACGAATCGACCTGCGAGAACGATTGGAAGAGTCGGTTCATGCGATCGGCGGGGATGCCGATGCCGGTGTCCTTGACGACGAAGCGCACGTTCGCGACGTCGGGCGTCTGCGATTCGAGCGAGACCTCGAGCAGCACCTCGCCCTTCTCCGTGAACTTGACCGCGTTCGACAGGAGGTTGAGCACGATCTGACGCAACCGTCCGGGGTCGCCCTTGAGCAGCGCCGGGACGTTGGCGTGCACGATGCACGCCATCTCCAGGTGTTTCTCGGAGACGCGGTGCGCGAGCAGGTCGACCGAGTCCTCCACCATCGCGCGGAGGTCGAAGTCGACGCACTCGATCTCGAGCTTGCCGGCTTCGATCTTCGAGAAGTCGAGGATGTCGTTGATGATCGTCAGCAAGCCTTCCGCCGAGTTCATCACCGTCTCGGCGAGCTCGCGCTGCTCGTGATTCAGTCCGGAGTCGAGCAGCAGCCCGGTCATCCCGATCACGCCGTTCATCGGCGTGCGGATCTCGTGGCTCATGTTCGCGAGGAACTGCGACTTCGCGACTGCGGCTTGCTTGGCGGCGTCCATCGACACCACCAGCTGACTGTTGAGCTCGCGGAGCTCAGACGTGCGCTTGTCGACCTCTTCTTCGAGGTGTCCGCGGTGGAGCTCGAGCTCACGGTCGCGAGCCTGGATCTGCCCGAGCATGCCGTTGAACGCGGTGACGACCTCGCCGATCTCGTCGTCGTCGTGCTTCAGCGCGCGAGTCGAGTAATCGCCGTCGAGCGTGATGCGCTTCGCGGTATCGGCGAGCTCGAGCAACGGCCGCGAGATCACGTGCTGCAGCCGATTCGCGAGCAGGTAGATGACGAGCAGCGCGATCGAGAGCACGACCACGAGGATCATCCCGTAGCTCGCGAGCCGGTCGGACAGTCCACCGAGGTCGGACTCGAGGTAGACGGTTCCGATGCGCTTGCCGTCGACGATCACTTCGTGGAAGAGCCGCAGCGAGTTCGAGCCGAACGCGTAGCCGGTCGGCGCGGCGGCCTCGGGCAGCGTCACCTCGTACAACGGGTCGCCGCGGGTCCAGTCGGTGAACTGCTCGCCGTCCGCGTTGAAGATGCGCGCGGCTTGGAGCTGCGGCTTGGCCTCCAAGCGCTCCAGCACGTCGTTCGGGAAGTCGCGGTCGTCGAAATCGAGCGCCGATCGCACGTTGACGCCGACCATGTCGGCCGTGACGTCGAGATCGCGCACCAACGCGGACTTCGCCTGGGTGTAGTCGTATGCGGCGAGCATCGCCGTCGCGAGGATGAGGCCGACCGCGCCGGTCAGCATCATCATCCGCGTCAGCTTGGTGCGGATCGAGTCGGTGCGCCGAGCGACGCTCACCTACCGCTCTCCGTGATCGTCCGTTTGGCGAGCTTCAAGAGCTGCGAGCTGAGTTCGAGTTGCGCGGTCTTGGTCGCGCTGACGTTGATCGTGAACGCGAGCTTCTTCGACTCCAGGTAGAACGAGATCGCTCCGCCATATTCCTCGAACGCGGGGCCTTCGCCGACCAGCAGCACCGGCTTGGTCGCGAGCGCCTTCAGCGCGTCGGTGACGATGTCCTTCTCGGTCCACGACAGGTAGAGGATGTGGCACTTCGACGCGGCTTCGACGGTCTCGAAGCGCTGCACCGAGATCGGGTGGGTGCCGTGCAACTTGTCGCGCAGCATCTCGTCGAGCACCTTGCCGAACGGATCGCGACCGAGCACGCCGACGATCAACGGGGCCTTGTCGTCCGGCAGCGCTTCCTTCGGCCAGCGCACGTAGTTCGCGAACTTGTAGAGGCACGCCGCCTTCAGCGCCCATTCGGTCGGTCCCTTGTCCTGCACGCTCGCGACCGCGGAGTCCTTGGAATCCCTGCTCGCGCCGAAGAGCGTCGGCGGCAGCACCACGAGCGCGAGCAGCGCGCACGACGTCGCGAGCAGCGCTTGCGCACGACCGACGCCGCGCGAGCGCGAGCTCGTCGACTTGGATCGGCGCATCGCGATGGCGATGTCCGGTTGGGGCGCGTCGTGGGGCATGGGGCGCGGCGGTTCGAGTCCTCCTCCGAGGGGGGCTCGAACCGGATCGGCTTCGCGGGCCCTCCGGGTGAACAGGAGCGCCGGTCAAACTCCCGAGGGTGAACGGCTCTCCCAGCGCTGGGCTGCTGCCGACGCCGGAACTTCCTTCCCGCCGGGCGCGCGCCCTGAAAAGGCAGCAGGGCGGCGCCCCACCGGGGGCACCGCCCTGCCTGAGTCGATCGGCCTGGGGCTAGGCGCCGATCGTGAATTCCAGCGCGTCCGACAGGCTGGTGTTGTTGGGCGGGCTGAAGCCCGGATCACGCGCCCACCACTGGGCCCAGACCTTGGCGCCTTGGATCAGGTTCGGATCCGTGCCGCCGGCGATGTGGGCGTTGAAGTCGAGCGAGTAGGTGCCCGAGCAGTCGTTCGGCGGAGGATTGCCGCCGGAGTTCTGCACGTTGGTGCGCTTGATCGGCGCCTTGGTGCAGAGGTGGCCGCCTTGGAAGGCGAGGCCGTTCGGGCCGACCGTGCTGTAGAAGAGCAGGCCGTTCTTGTTGTTGATCACGTTGGTGACGTTGATGCTGAAGCCCGAGCCCGCGCTCGCGCTCGGCGTGCCGGTGTAACCGATCGCCGGCGTGCAGCTGACCGAGTTCACCTTCGACGTGCAGTACACCGTGATGCCGGAGCCGCCGCCGCAGGTTTGCAGCTGGCCCGGGAACGTGTTGCCTTGGAGCAGCGTGGTCTCGCAGACGTCGCCGCAGACGTTGTCCTCGAGCGCGTCGGGACCGAAGAACGTCCACTCGCTCGGATTGAAGGTCGCCGAAGCGGCGGAGGCGCAACGGAACGCGTGGCTGTCGGTGTACTCCCACGCCGTGCCGACGCCGTCGACACCGATGACGCCGTAGACGTCGACGATCGCGCCCGTGCCGAGGCCGTCGGCGACTTGGAGCGCGACGCAGTCGTTGCCATTGATGCCGGCGAAGCCGGTGACGAAGTCCGGCGCGGCGCCGTAGACCGTCTGGTAGTTGGTCGTCGTCGTCGCTTCGTACGAGACGATGTAGAAGCTGAGCGGCGCGAGCGTCCCGGTCAGCGGGTAGAAGCCGCTCTTCACCAGGCCGCCGTTGTTGTAGTTGACGATCTCGTACCCGGCGAGGTTGATCGAGGCGGAGGAGCTCGGGTTGTAGATCTCGACCCACTTCGGCAAGCCGCCGGTGAGGGTTCCATCGACGATCTCGGTGATCATCGGGTCTTGGGCCTGAGCGGCGGTGGCCGTCAGAGCGACGGCGACGGCGCCCAGAAGTTTGCTGGCGTTCCGGAGCATGAAGCGAATTCCTTTTGAGGGGCGAAGACGTGGCGCGGGGAGCGGCCACGCGGGGTGGAATCGACGTTCCGGGTTGGGCGCGGAACCGTCCTGTCGGATCCGCTCGGAGCGTCGCGAGCGGAAGATGATAACGGCAACGTCGTGAAGCCGCCGTGAAGGCGCCGTGAGTTCACCGACGCCGAGCGCGCCGCGCCGCCGACGCGGCCGGGGCGCGCGCCGGGGGCATGGCCTCAAGTCCTTGCAGGCCAGGAGCTTGGGGAGTCGTGCTCGGTCACGGCAGGCGGCCGTCGCCGCGGCAGGTGCGCGCCTTCTCGCCGCGCCATTCGACCTCGAACGTACCCGCGCCGCGCACCAGCCAACGCACCTGGGTCTTCCCGTCGCCGCGGATGCCGCGCTCCGACGTGAGGCGCGCGGGCTCGCGCTCGGCGAGCTCGATGCGCTCGGGCCGCCAACGATCGGTGCGGAAGCCGCCGGCGACGACTTCGAGGCGTTCGCCGCGGATCGAGAACACGTCCGGTAGGCCGAGCTTCATCTGCCGCGCGCGCTCGGTGCGCGTCGGGATCAGGTGCTCGTTCGCGAACGTCGCGTCGACCGCGAACAGCCCGTCGCCGAGCGGCGCGACCTCGAGCTTCTCCAGCACCACCTTCGGCATCTCCGCCGCGTGCTTCAGGCAGAAGAGCGCGTTGCGATGCGCTTCCTCCTCGATCATGAACGACGGCGGTACGCGGCCCCAGTCCTTCTTGAAGCCGCCGACCAGGACCTCGCCGTAGAACGGGTGCTGCACGGGGTGCCAATCGACGAACGCGTCGCCGCTCATCAACAGGTCGTTGAAGACGAAGCGTTGCTTCTGGAACGACGCGCGGTCGAAACCGTCGCCGCGGGACTCGGTCGGGAAGAGCCGATCGCTCGACCACATCTCGTTGGTGAACGAGATCACGCCGAGGCCTTCGTAGCCCCACGTCGCGAACCCGCCCCACACGGTGTACAGGTCCTTCCAGATCACCATGTACTTGTAGAACGGGAGCATCTTCTCGCCGTCGCGTCCGATCGCGTCGAAGACGCGCACGTCTTCGCTCGGATACTCGCCGAAGTCCTTCGCGCCCGGTCCGCGCAGGATCATGCCGCCGTTGTTGTGGAACGATTGCAGCGCGGCGAGGTTCGGGTGCTCGAGCAGGAAGCGAGCGATCGCGCGGGTCTCCGGCCAGAAGAGCGGATACGGCCCCGCTCCGTACTGCACGAAGTCCGGCGCCCACATCGACGGCCACGCGCGGTTCATGTCGTAGCCGCCGGCGTCGTCCTCGTTGGTGCGTCCGTCGCCGTCGTTGTCGAAGCCCTCTTCTCCGACGGACACCCAGTCGCCCTTGATGCCGAATTCGTTCGGAGCGACCGGCTCGAAGATCCGCGGATCGTCGGGGTTGCGGCGGTGCGTGCCCTCGCCGGGGACGAGCTTCCACATCTGACCGATGTGGCCGTCGCCATCGAGATCGTCGGCGCCATCCTCGTCCGCGACGCCGTCCTGGTCGTCGTCGATCGGGCGGCGGCCGCTGCGCGACGAACTCGAGTCGTGCGCGTCGCGGAACCAGCTCGCCCGTCCGTCGGGGTTGACCATCGGCAGGAAGTAGAACGTCGAGCCGTCGACGAGCTCGGTGATGCGCTCGTTGGTGCCGTAGTTCTCGAGCAGGTACCACGCGGTGTAGACGACCGCCTCGGAGCCCTGCACCTCGTTGCCGTGCACGTTGCCGTCGATCCACATCGCCGGCTTCTCGGTGTCCTTGCCGGTCGACGGTTGGTTGAGCGTGTAGACGCGCAGCTCGCGGTTCTCGACCGAGTGGCCGATCACGCGGTGCGAGACGAGCTTCGGGTACGCCGCTTCGAGGCGATCCATCAGCCCGTGGATCCCTTCGTAGTCGTACAGGCGGTTCCACGGGATCTCGACCTTCGGCGCCTTGCCGGCGGCGGTGCCCGCGAAACCCGACGGCTGAGGTCCTTGCGCCGCGAGGGCGGCGAGCGCGAGAGCGACGACGATCACGGTGCGACCTCCACGTTGCGACGAACGATTCCGGCGTTGTCGGTGTCCACTTCGAGGGAGAGCGCGCGCGGTTCGCGCGTCCTGACCAGCCAGCGCAGCTCGCGTCGTCCTCCGGAGCCCGCGAGCTCGCGGACGAGCTCCCTGCGCGAGCCCGCGAGCAGCGTGTCGCCGTCGCCGAGCTCCAAAGTCGCGCGCGCCGGCCGCACCGCATCGTTGCGGCGCGCCGAAGCGCTCGACAGCGGCAGGAACGCCGGATTCTCGAGCGCGGCGCGCACTTCCCACACGTTCGAGCCGAGGTCCTTCGCGGTGAGCTCGACGATCGCGACGCGCGGCAGCGCGGCGCCGAGCGAGAGCACGAAGTCCCCGTGCTTGCGCACGAGCTCCGCGCGCTCCTTGGCCGGCGGCTCGACGCGCGCATAGGGCGCGAAGCCTCCGATCTCGACTTCGCCGAGCTCCGGATGCGCGAACTTGCGCCACGCGACGAAGCGTGAGCTCTCGCCGGTCGCGTCGATCCACTGCAAGCGCTTCGCGTCGTCGCTCGGCTCCCGCGACGGCTTCTCCCGCTTCGTGTCCGACTTGCGCGCGGCGGCGCTCTTCACGTCGTCCGGCTCCTCCGCGCGCTTCGCGTCGGACTTCTCGGTCGGCTTCTCGCCGGAACCCGCGTCCGACTTCTCGGTGGCCTTCTCGGCCGGCGTTTCGGCGGAGGACTCGCCGCCCTTGCCGGCGCTCTCGGCTTTCGGCGCCTCGAGCGGCAGGTCCCACGGGTTCCCCGCGAGCACCCACAGTCCGCGATAGTGGTACGCCCAGCCCTGGAAGCTGCCCGCGTCGTCGCGCGTGCCCTTGGTCGCGTTCCCGGTCGCGTCGCCGTAGCGCTTGCCGAGCTCGGCGAGCAAGCTCGCATCACCTTCGATCCAACCGGTCGGCAGTCCGTCGCCGCCCTTCGCGCTCTTCGGCTTCTCGACCAAGTCGTCGTAGCCGCCGAGCGTCACCACCAGCGCGAGATCGCGGTGCTCGAGCACGAAGTCGCACAGCGCGCGCGCACCGGGCTCGTCGGTCGCGAAGAGCCCCGCATGCGGATCGTGCTCCTTCCAGCCGAACGGGAAGTTGGCGTTGAGCCACGTGTCGGCGAGCGCGTCCTCGGCGACGCGCTCGTCGTGATCGAGATCGCGACCCTCGACGTAGAGCTTGTACTTCCCGCGCTCGCCCTTGTTGCGATCGGCCTTCACCAGCGCGCGCGGCTCGTTCGGATCCTCGATCCACTCGCCTTCGGGGTCGAGCTTGCGCATCGACGTCACCAGTCCGTCGCCGTCGACGTCCGAAGGCGGATCCTCGGCGCTGCGCCCGTCGCGGTCGTCGTCGATGCCGTGGCCGGTCGCGAGCACCTCGACCAGCGGCTTGGCGAAGCGCGCCTCCGCGGCGTCGACGTCGAGCCGCGGCACGACGTAGAGCGTCGTGTTCGCGAGGAAGCCCTTCGCCGCGTCGTCGCTCGCGCTCGCCGCGCGCTCCGCGAGTGCGAGCGCGATCGAGCTCGAGAAGAGCTCGGGCCCCTCGAGGTTCGCGACCACCAGCACCGCGGGCCGAGCGCGCTCCGCCGGCGCCGCGCCGACGCGCAAGCACCAGATGTCGCGGTCCGCTCGCGAGCGTCCGATCGGCGCGAGCGCGCAACGCTCGGGATGCGCTGCCGCGAGCGCGCGCAAGCGAGCGGTCAGCGTGGCGTGGTCGAGCAGCTCGACCGCCGCGGAGTCCTGCGCCACGACCGGAGCCTGCACACGGGCCGCGAGCGGCGCGCACAACGCGGCGATCGCGAGGAACGACATCGGAGTTCGCATGGTGGGAGCCTTCCGAAGGGGGGCGCGCGAGGTTAGCGCGGTCGACTCGCGCGCGCCCGAACGGGCACCGAAGACTTACCGCCGCCGCGCGCGTCAGATCCGCCAGAACCCGGTCTGCGCGATCGCCGGCCGATCCTCGCCCGCGACGAAGGCTTCGATCTCGTCCTTGCGCCGCCACGCGTCCTCTTCGCCGACTTGGATCAGCGCGCGCATGTAGTCGGGCTGGAAGAGCACCATCGACAGCGAGTCCGGGCTCTTCGCCTCGCGCGTGCCCATGCCGCGCATCAGGAAGCGGAACATGCCGGGGAGCGCGGGCTCGTGCTGCGACGCGAGCTTGCCGATGTCCTGCGACGGCCGCAGCAACAGCAGCCCCGCCGGTCGCAAGCCCTGGCGCCGCTCGACCGGCACGTCGCGCAGGTAGTCGTTGAGGCGCTGCATGTTCATCGCGTCCTGGTCGAGCATGTCGAGGAACACCGACGACAGCAGCACCCCGATCACGGTCGCGGGCGCCGGATAGTCCTCGTCGCGCGGCGCGTCGGGCTCTCGCGAGGCGCGCACGAAGCGCGTCGAGATCGCGATCAAGCGCTCGGCTCCGAGATGCAGCGCCGGCGAGAGCGGCGCGGTCAAGCGGATGCCGCCGTCGCCGTGCCAGCCGTCGGAGAGCTCGATCGCCGGGAAGAAGATCGGCAGCGCGCTGGACGCCATCACGTGGTCGACGGTGATCGGCGCGGCGGCGCTGCGTCGGTTGGAGCGGTTCCACGGCTGGAAGCCGCTCGATTGGACCCAGGTGACCGATTGGTTGGTCGAGTAGCGCGTCGTCGTGATCGCGAGCGAACGCAGGCGACCGCTCTCGATCTTCGCGGCGATGCCGGGCAGCGAACCATCGCTCGTGCCGAGCACCGAGCAGAGGTACTCGCGCAATGGCGACGTGTCGACCATGCCGTGGGTGGTCCGCCCGACCTTCGCGCCGCCGGACACCAGCCGCACGCCCCAACGCAGCGCGTGGCTCGAGAGCGAGAGCGAGCCCGCGCGGAACACGCGCTCGACCGTCAGGTTCTCCCACGCGGTCGCGAGCTCTTGCACCGCGGTCCCGAACGGGCCCGAGTGGTTCGCGAGGAACACCGCGCTGATCGCGCCCGCGGAGACGCCGGTCAGGATCGGCGTCTCGAGATGGGGGAACATGCTCCCGAGCGC
>JADLBP010000348.1 GCA_020847695.1 Planctomycetota bacterium | reverse complement strand
GCGTCGGGCGACGAGTGGGTGCGCGTGCGCGTCGCGGAGGCGCTCGGGCGGATCGACCGTCCGCTCGACGCGAAGAAACTCGCCGGCCAGCTCGACGACCGGAGCGCCGCCGTGCGCCGCGCGCTGGTCTGGTCGATCGAGCGACGCCAGCGCGCCGGACGGGTGCCCGCCCCCGACCTGGAGGTGCTCGTCGCCGCGCTCGCGCGCATCGCCGAGAAGGACAAGGACCCCGACGTGCGCGCGGCGGCGTGGGTCGCCGGCACGCGGGTGATGCTCGCCGCCTTCGACGGCCTCGGCGAGCAGGCGGGACCGTCGCTCGCCGAGGTCCAACGCATCCGCACGCGGCTCGGGCTCGGCGACAAGGCCTGGCAAGTGCGTGCGGCGGCAGGGATCTGCGCGTTGGACTTCGAGCGCGAGGTGCTGGAGGCGACGCTCGCCGAGCTCGCGACCGACGAGCACCCCGGCCCGCGCGCGTTCGCGGTCGCGGCGGCGGCGGCGCTCGAGCCGAACGCGGACGGCACGATCGCGGGCGCGAAGCTGCTGGTCGATCGCGTCGCGCACGAAACCAATCAACGCCTGCGACTCGACGCGTACGACGCGTTGGTGCGGCTGTCGGGCTTCAAGTACCCGCTGGACGCGAAACCCTGGACCGATTGGCTGCGCGACCCGCGGCCTTACGGCGAGAAGGCGACCAACACGCCGATGGGCGAGTACGTCGGCGTGACGATGACCACGTTCGCCGGCATGCGCGTGCGCTCGCAGCGCGTCGCGTTCCTGATCGACCTGTCGGGCTCGATGTGGCAGGAGCAGGCGGACGGCAAGACGCGCAAGGCGGCGGTCGATCTCGAGCTCGAGCGCGCGCTCTCGCAGCTGACGCCGGAAACGCAGTTCAACTTGATCCCGTACACGCTCGAGCCGTTCGCGTGGAAGAAGACCTTGCAGCCGGCGACGCCGCAGAACGTCAAGGCGGCGCTCGAGTTCTTCAAAGGCTGCACGCAGCGGGGCAAGGGCAACTTCTGGGATGCGTGGCAGCTCGCGCTCGCCGACCCCGCGGTCGACAGCGTCGTCGTGCTCACCGACGGCGCGCCGACCGGCGGCCGGCGCTGGAACCTCGAGCTCATGCGTCCACTGCTCGCCGAGCAGAACCGCTTCCGCCGCGTCGCGCTCGACGCGATCCTGGTCGACGCGAAGGGCCACCTGACCGACCTCTGGAAGGCGATGTGCGCCGACCACCGCGGCACGGTGCACTCGTCGGAGCTGTAGGCGTGCGCCGGGCGAACCGCCCGCAGCCCGATACTCGAAGCGACGACGTTCCGAATCGAGAACTGCGCCGACTGAGCGAGTTGGCTCAGTCGGCGAGGTGGTAGCGGAGGCTGAGCTAGTAACCCTTCTCGGTGCAGAGTTCGTCGGCCTTCGCCTTCGCAGCATTGATGATCTTCGACTTGACGTCGTCTTCCCACATGTCGATGGGATCCAGATCGAGGTCGAGTTCGATGTCCGAAGACGAATCCCACTCGCATTCCTCCTCGTCCCAGAACATGAAACACCAGGACTTCTGGCAGTACTGCCAACTCAACTCGATGTAAGCCACAGGCGCCATCACGACGAAGTGGTTCGTGATGATCTCGTAGTAGGCGTGGTTTGCCGCGATGTTCGCGAACATCCGACTCGTCGGGTGGAGTCTCAGGATCTCGACGCTCGCGGCGATGGACTCGAGCCCGACCACCAAATTGCCGAGATCGTGCATTTCCTCCGGGCCTGTGCCGACCGTGCCGAGCCCCCAAGTGAACGAGCAGTTTCCGCAGTCGCGATTCTCCTCGCACTCGTGGGGACAGAATACTCCGGCTGCGAGCGCAGACGTCATGGAGGTGGAGAACGCAGGAACGAGCGTGACCATCCGGTCGCCAAGTTCAGTCAGACCGCCGGCCACGACGAGATGTCCCGCCGACTCGAGCCACGCTCGCGCGTTCGGCGCGGCTGTTTCGGCCCACGAGATGAGTTGTTCGGCGCTGCGCAGCTCGTCGATCGTCTGGAGCGCCGCTTGCATTTCGGGCGCGTCGAGTCCGAGCTGTGCCTGCAGCCAGTCATCGCTGATCTGCTGCTGGATCTCGCTCAACGCTTGGAGCTCGTCGGCTGGCATCGAGACAGCGTCCGCCGCGAACTGCGCTAGCTCTACCAGTTTGTCGGAGTCCTGGAGCTCAGCAAGCACTCGCACGCCGAGCTCGACGTGCTCGAGCGCCGTGGTGACCGAGTGCCAAGCTTCAACCGACGCCGGTGAGCGCTCGGGGTCACCGAGGAAACCAAACACACTATCGAGCGCGGACTGCAGGGAATCGCACGCACTTCGCGCTTCTCCGAATCGTCCCGCGCGCAGCTCGACTGCAAGTCGTTCGCTCTGTGTTGCGAGTTCGCCGAGCGCGTCGAGTCCGAGATCGGAGATCTCAAGGCCGTACTGGGCGAGATGGTGGACGTACGCCGATGCGTCCGACAGTTCCGTGCTGCAGGAGCCCAGCGCACCAGCCATGATCTCGAAGGCGACTTGATCGGACTCGTCCCCGAGCTGATGGCCGAGCGACGAGAGGATGATCCCGGATTCGAGCATCGCGTTTGCGACCGACTCGACGGCAACACCTTCCAGCTCGGGGGTCGCTGGCGGTCCGGAATGGGGGTTCGGCTTGGCGAGCGTGAATTCGGTCGGTCCGCCGAATCCGGCGAGGAGAATGCTGGCGATCGTAAACATCTGGCGTAGTCCTGGCGTCGACGCGCGACGCGTGGGAGGTCTCGACCGTCGCGTGCGACGGACCCGATTCAGGTCGCGCGAACTTGCGCGGTTCCCGACGAAGGTGACCCGTGGGTTTCGTGACGCCGCTGGGGAGACTCGACGATAAGCCAAAAAACCCGCAGGCGCGTTTCCACGTCCGTGCGCAGCGCGCTCAGTCTGTTGATTGGCCTCGATCGTGGCTCAGATCCGCGCGCCGAGCTCGCGTGCGACCATCCAGCGCAGCACGAGCACGGAGACCACCATCGCGAGCGCGGTCGCGAGCGCCGCGCCGAGCAGCCCGAACGGCGGGATCAGCAGCGCGTTGCCGACGAAGTTGGTCGCGACCATGCACGCCATCATCGCGGTGTGCCAACCGGGACGCCCGGCCATCAACAGCGTCTGCTGGAACGGCATGTAGCCCGCGGCGAGGAAGATGCCGCCGATCAGCACGCCGAACGCAGGCCAGCCGGCGAGCATGTCGACGTCGCGGCCGATCAACTCGAGCCCGAGCGGATACCCGCCGACCGCGACCGCGCCGACGCCGAGCATCAAGAGCCAGCTCCACCAACGCCCGCGGTGCACCAACTGCTCGAGCTCGCGCAACTTCCCGAGCGCGACGTGCTGGGCGATCAGCGGGTTGTAGTTGTTCTGCAGCTTGACCATCAGCTGGAACACGCCCTCCGCGATCAACGCCGCGAAGCTGTACACGCCGACCGGGCCGTCGTCGTCGAGGAAGTAGCCGAGCATCAGCACGTCGACGCGCGAGTTGAGCTCCATCAGGACGCCCGAGAGGCAGCTGCGGATCCCGTACGCGACGTGACGCGGCACCCACCCGCTCCACTCGCGCGCGGCGCGCCACGGGATCTGCACGCCGACCTCGAGCACGAGCAAGACGCAGAGCACGCCTTCGGCGAAGGTGAACAAGAACGCGACGCGGTCGGCGCCGAGCTCGAACCGCGCGACCAGCGCGAAGCCGGCGAGCATCAGCAAGAAGCGGCACGACTGCAGCACCGCGAACACGCGCATGCGCCGCAGGCCGTTGACGACGCCGAACAGCACCTTGTTGACCGCGAAGAAGAACAGGCCGGCCGCCGCCCAGCGCATGCCTTCGGCGACGCCGGGGCTCTTCAGCAGCTCGCCGACGAGCCCCGCCGCGCCGTAGAACACCAGCGAAGCCGCCGCGGCGAGCCCGAGCGTCGGCACCAGCGCGCCGACGACCGCCGGAGCGATCCGCTCGCGCTCCTTCGAGCCCGCGGCGACTTCCTTGAGCACCGACAGGTCGATCCCGCCGACCGCGAGCTGCGAGAAGAACACGTACGCGGCCCAGACCTGGTTGAAGACGCCGAGCGCAGCCGCGCCGTAGACCTCGCTGATCAGCGTGTTGAGCAGGATGCCGCTGACGCCGAGCACCGCGATCGACGCGAAGTTCCACGCGACGTCCGAGCGGAACTTGCCGTGCGGCTCGTGCGCACTCATCGAGCTTCCTTCGCTCGCTCGATCCGGTAGATCTCGATCACCGGGCCTGTCGACTCGGCGAACAGCGTGCGCCAGGCCCAGGGGTCGGGCTCGTAGTGCTCGAAATCCTCGAAGTCGAGCGGGATCTCGCGCTCGGTGCCGCCGCGGTCGGGCGAGAAGCGTTGGACGAGCTGCGCTTCCTTCATCAACGCGCCACGGATCTTCGTGAACGCGAAGTGGAAACGCACCATCTCGAGCGCGTGCACGACGACGTAGTCGACTGTGAGCCCGCGCACGAACGCTTCGGGGTCCGCCGCGATCTCGTCGCGCTGCTTCGCCGACGCCATCGGCAGCCATTCGACCTCGAAGCGCTCGAGCGGCTTCTCCGCGGGATCGGCGGTCTTCTGGAAGTTCATCCAGGGGTACGACTTCGTGTAGATCCCGTGCGTCAGCCGCGCGAGCGCCGGATCGGTCAGCGGCAGCGGGAAGTCGATCGGCGGCAGCACCGCGATGCGCTCTCGCGTGCGGTCGAAGTTGCGCGCGTCGCGGAACCACTCGGCGGCGCGCGCGATCGTGTCGGGGGCGCGGCGGACGCGCGCGAGGCTCAACGCGAACGTCGTGTTCGCCGCGAGCGGCAACGCGACGAGCACGATCGGTCCGACCTTCGAGCGCGAGCGGGCGAGCAGCTGCTCGGTCCAGAACGACAGGCCCCACGCCGCGAACGTCGCGAGGAATGGCAGCATCGGGATGACGAAGCGCTGGTAGCTCTTCGAGTAGAGGCAGACCACCAACACGTACGGCGCGAGGAACGCGAGCACGACCAACGCGTCGCCGCGGTTCACCAGCGCCGGCGCGCCCGGCCGCAACGCGAGCCGCGCGACGAACGCCGCGAACGCGAGCAGAGCGACGCACGTCAGCGTCGGCTCGTAACACCACAGCGCGTTCCAGACGATCCGCGTGCCGCCGAAGTCGAACGCACCGAGCCCGATCTCGTGGCCGGAGAGCTGGAGGACGCCGGTGGCCGCGTCGAAGGCGAACACGGGCTTCTCCTCGGTCAAGGGCTCGGCGGAGCCGCTCTTCAGGTAGAGCGACCAACCGACGAACAGCGCCAGGGCGAGCGCGACGAAAGCCCACGCGCGCGCGCGACCCTTGCGCTCGCAGAGCAGCACCGCCGCGACGAGCGGGAACGCGTACGCGACGCCGTTCTGCAGCGTCCCGATCGCGAGCCCGAACGTCGCGCCCGCGAAGAGGTACGCGAGCACGGTGCCGTGGCGACGGAGGTAGAGCGCGCCGAGCATCGCCAGCGTGAAGAACGTCGTCGCGGCGGCGTGCGGGCGCGACTGCTGCGCGAACCACTGCTGGAGGAAGCTCGTCGCCATGAACGCGGCGGCGATCAACGCCCAGCCGCTCGGCAGGAAGTGGCGCGCGAGCAGGTACGTCAACGGCACGGTGAACGCCGACAGCACCGCGATCGTCTTGCGCACGCGCAAGTTGAGGTCCGAGGACACCGCGAGCGCCTTGTCGATCGAGAGCGGCGCGTTCGGCGTCACGTCGGAGCGCTCGGAGGGCGCCAGGCGCGCGAACTTCGAGATCAGCGACGGGTAGTACGAGGCGTAGAAGTCGCGCGTCGGCTCCTCGTAGCGCCGCTCGATGCGATCGAGCTGGTAGGGCAGCACGCCGCCGTCGGGCTCGACGATGCTCGGCAACAGGAAGCCGATCCCCGACAGCCGCAGGATCGCCGCGCCGAACGTCATCGCCGCGAGCAGTGCGACGACGAAGAGTCGTCGACCGAGCGTCGAGCCGGGATCGTCGGCCTGGGGGAGCATCGTGGATCAGCGCAGACGATAGATCTCGACCACGGGCCCCGTCGACTCCGCGCGCAGGACTCGACCGAGCCAGTGCACGTCCCTCGGCATCGCGTCGTCCTGGTAGGAGAGCGGCAAGCCGTCGTTCGGGCGCTCGCCGTCCGGCGAGAAGCGTGCGACGAGCTGGCCGCGCAACACGATGCCGTCGTAGGCGTTCTTGAGCAGCCGCGAGCGCCAGTAGTGCTCGTAGACCTCGACCACGACGTAGTCGGCGTCGAGCGCGAGAGCGTACTGCGCGGCGTCCTGGCGCAGGTCGCGCATCTCCTTCGCGCCGAACGGCAGCGGCGCGAGCGCGAAGTGCGGCGCCGGCAGGTTCGCCTCGCCGACCGCGGAGCACCATTGACGCCACGGGTAGCCGAGCACGTCGTAGCTCGACGCGTCCTTCGCGCGCGACGCGTCGGTGCTCGCGAGCGCGACGTCGATCGCCGGGAAGACGAAGAGCTTGCGCTCGGGAGCGACGTTCGCGCGGATCCAGTCGGCCGCGCGCGAAAGCGTGTCGGGCTGCGCCCGCACCTGCACCAGGCGCCACGTCGCGAAGCCCTCGGCGCCGAGCACCGGCGCGGCGAGCGCGAGCGCGCCGAGCGAGCTCGCGACCTTGAGCCTCCTCGCGACCAGCGCGAGCGTCCACGCCGCGAGGATCGCCAGGAACGGCACCAACGGCAGCAGGAAGCGCTGGTACGTCCGCGCGTAGAGCGCGATCACGACGAAGTACGCGACGGTGAACGCGAGCACGACCTTCAGCTCGCCGTACCGATCGTCGCGGCCGACCGGCAAGTAGTTCCAGCGCCGCACCAGCGCGAACACGATCGAGACCGCCGCGAGGGCGAAGAGCAGGGGCTCGTACTCCCACAACCCACGCAGCACGATCGGCAAACCGTCGCCGTTGAACAGGCCGACGATCACCTTGTGCCCCTTCAAGAGGAGCATCCCGTACTTCGAGTCCCAGCCGACGATCGGCGCGCTGACCAGCTCGGGATCGTTCGACGGCGGATAGAGCCCGAGCGCGAGCCACGCCGAGACCAATCCGGAGATGCCGAGCGCGAGCCACAGCTTCAACGGCTTCTCGCGCACGAGCGCGATCGCCGCGACCAGCGCGATCCCGGTCGCGATGCCGCTCTGCAGGCACGCGAGCGCGAGCCCGAACGCGAGCGGACCGAGCGACCACGTCCACACGTTGGGCCGCGCGTACATCCAGACCGCGGCGAGCACCACGAGCACGTCGAGCCCGCACGCGACCGCGTGGGGCCGCGCCTGCTGCGCGAACCAGACGTGCAGGAAGCTCGTCGACACCAGCGCGGCCGCGACCGCCGACCAGACGCTCGAAAGGAACCTGCGCGCCAGCAGGAACGTCGCCGGCACGACCAACAGCGACAGCACCGCCACCGTCCGCCGCACGCGCGCGTAGGTCGAGCGAGCGCGCTCGCGATGCTGCTCGAGCGTCGCCGTCGCGCCGGGTTCGGGTCCGTCCGGCGCCGGCCAGGCGCGCGCGGCCTGGGAGATCAGGTGGGGGTAGAAGCCCCAGTAATCGTGCTCTTCCGGGTTCGCGATGCGCCCTTCGTGCGCGTCGAGCTGGAAGACGATCTTCCCGCCGTCCGGCTCCGGGTGCTGGGGCAGCAGGAAATCGATTCCGGTGAAGCGCAACCACGCTCCGAGGCCGATCAGCACCGCCAAGGTGGTCAGCGCGACGAGCAACGCACGGCTGCGTCGAGACGCGTTGGGGGTGGGGGCCATGCGTGGTGGGACGCCGAACGAGTCTGCCGCATCCGGCAGGGGCGTGAATTATACTTCGGCGCACTTCCCGAACCATGACCTCCGCTCCCCAACCGATCGCCCGCTCCGCGCGGCGCACATGACGCACGTTCCCTCGCTCGAAGGCGCGAAGGTCGGCGTGGTCGTGCCGGCGTACCGGGTGGCCCGGCAGATCGAGAACGTGATCCGCGGGATCCCGAGTTGGATCGAGACGATCATCGTCGTCGAGGACAAGAGTCCGGACGACACCGCGGAGCGCGTGGAGAAGCTCGCCGATCCGCGCGTCGTCCTGATCCGGCACACGGAGAACCAAGGCGTCGGCGGCGCGATGCGCTCGGGCTTCCGCGAAGCGTTGAAGCGCAAGCTCGACGTGATCGTGAAGATGGACGGCGACGATCAGATGGACCCGGTGCACCTCGCGCACTTCGTCGAGCCGCTGCTCGACGGCGACGCGGACGTGACCAAGGGCAACCGCTACCACAGCCCGACTTCGCTCGCGGGCATGCCGAAGGTGCGGATCATCGGCAACGCCGGGCTGACGTTCATGGTCAAGGCCGCGTCGGGCTATTGGGCCAACTTCGACCCGGCGAACGGGTACATCGCGTTCCGCCGCGAGCTGCTCGAGCGCATGCAGATCGACCGCCTGCCGTCGCGGTACTTCTTCGAGAGCGGCCTGTTGATCGAGCTCGGCATCCTGCGCGCCGTCGTGCGCGACGTGCCGATCGATGCGCGCTACGGCGACGAGCACTCGTCGCTCTCGATCCCTCGGACGCTCTTCGGCTTCCCGCCGCGGCTGTTCGCGGGCTTGGTGAAGCGGATCTTCTGGCGCTACTTCGTCTACGACTTCAGCGCGGTGTCGATCTTCGTGTTGCTCGGCCTGCCGATGTTCCTGTTCGGCGCCGGCCTCGGCGTGTACCTCTGGTACGACTACGCCGCGCAGGGCGTCAACGCGCCGCCGGGCATGGTGATGTTCGCCGCGATGCCGATCATCCTCGGCTTCCAGATGCTGCTGCAGGCGGTGGTGCTCGACGTCACGGGCGTGCCGCGGTTCCCGGTCTGCGAGCCGCTGCGCGAAGCCGCGCGCGCCGAGAAGGAAGCTCGCTCGCACTCGCGCGGCGCGGCCTGACCTCCGGGCCCGTGCGGACGGCCGACGCGTTCGCGCCGCGGCGGCGTGCATCGTTCGCGCGCCGACTTCACGCGCGTCGCGCGAGCAGCGCAGGGCCGGACTTCAGCGCAGGACGAGCTCGAACCGCGCGCCTCCGAGCGGTGCGTCCGAGATCGCGAGCGACCCCTTGTGGAAGTCCGCGCACGCGATCACCGAGGAGAGGCCGATCCCCGTGCCGTCGGGCTTGGTCGTGAAGAAGGGCTCGAGCACGCGCTTGCGCATCTCGAGCGGCACCCCCGGCCCGCTGTCGTCGACGCGCACGCGCACCGAGCCGTCCTCCTCGGCATCGATGCCGACCTGGATCTTGCCCTTCGGGCCGCAGGCTTCCGCGGCGTTGAGCAACAGATTGAGCACGGCCCTGCGCACGAGTTGCTCCGACGCCGTGACCACCGAGCGACGATTCGGCGGCGCGAACGCGATCTCGCGATCGCGCAGGTGCGCGTGGTGCCGCACGAGCTCGATGCAGTTCGCGACCAACTTGGCGACGTCGACCGGCCCGACCGCGCCGCCGGCGCGCCGGCTGCCGAGGTCGAACAGCCGCCGATTCCACTCCGTGATCGTCTTCAACGACTGGTCGACGGACTCCGCGAGCTTCGCTTCGTCCGAGCCCGGCGCGACCGCGGCGCGGAGCTCCTCGACGGCGAACGTCGACGCCGTCAGCGCGTTGTTGATGTCGTGGGCGATCGTGCCGGCGAAGGTCCCGGCGAGGATCGCGCGCTCGGAGTTCTGGAGCGCGTGGTTCTGGCGGGCGAGCAGCTCCTCCTGCCGCCGGATCCGCGCGAACAGCGAATACGCGAAGGCGAACAGCAACGCCGCGGTCACCGTGATGAACGCGACGCCTTTCCAGGTCTCCAGGCGCTCCATCTGCTCGACCGACATCGCGCTCGACGCGGCGAGCCACGTCGACACCACGATGTAGAGCGTCCCGAAGACGACGTAGGAGCCCGCGAGCACCCACGCGTAGCGAGCGGGGTGCGGGATCGCCGACTGGCTCGGGTGGAACTCCAGCGGCACGCCCTGGGAAGCGTGTGCGGCGTAGGACGACTCGGTCATGCAACTCTCCTCCGGTCGGCCTGCTCCGCTCCCCCTCACGGCGCGAGCCTGCTCGGAGGATACTGCCGGTCAGGTGCGCGTCGAGCCGTCCGCGGGCGCAATCGAGCTTTGGCCGTAAGGGCTTCGTGCGCCGCTCAGGAACTCCGAATCGTGCTCGCAGCGAGCGATGCGCGCCACGCGGCTTGCTCCGTCGCTCGGACCGGGGGACAATTCCGCGTCGGTTTCGGGGTCGTCCAAGTCCCCCGGCGGCCCCGACGCGGAAAGCCCTTCCGCGCCCGACAGCGAGTCGGTCCGGGCCTCCGTGGCGGGCGTGGGCGCCCCCCGCGCCGATCTCGACACCCCTCCCCATGTGCGGCATCTTCGGAGTCGTCTTCCGTCCCGACGCGGGCATCGCGCCGGACTTCGCGCGCTCGGTCGTCGAGCGGCTCTACAAGTTCTCCGAGACGCGCGGCAAGGAAGCCGCGGGGCTCGCGATCCACGACGGACGCTCGATCCAGCTCCTGAAGGAAGCGCGCGCGGCGAGCGTGTTCATCGAGACCCAGCGCTACCGCGAGGTGTTCGAAGGGGCGCTGGCGCACTGGTCGAACGGCGCGTCCGGAGTCGGCGCGAAGAGCGCGCTCGCGATGATCGGCCACTCGCGCCTGGTCACCAACGGCTTCCAGTCGAGCGCCGACAACAACCAGCCCGTTTGGGCGAACGGCGTCGTCGGGATCCACAACGGCATCATCGTCAACGACGCGGAGCTCTGGCTGCGCCATCCGGAACTCCAGCGCAAGTCCGAAGTCGACACCGAGGTGCTGGTCAACCTCTTGCGGCTCCACTTCGACGCGACCAAGGACGCCGCGGAAGCGACACGGCTCGCGTTCGAGGAGATCCGCGGCGCGGCGTCGATCGCGATGTTCATGGACGACCTCGAGTCGTTGCTGCTCGCGACGAACACGGGCTCGCTGTTCCGACTGACCAACGACGCGAACACGTTCCTCGCGTTCGCGAGCGAGCGCTTCATCCTCCAGAAGCTCGCGACGAGCTCCGACTTCGAGCGCCACTTCGGTAAGGTCCGCATCGCGCAGGTCCGCGCGGGCACCGGCGTGCTCGTCGGGCTGAAGGACCTCGCGCAGAGCGAGTTCCGCGCGATCGGCCCGAAGGCCGGCGAGCCGAAGCTCGGCGCCGCCGCCGCGCCCGCGCCGAAGCACCTGCAGATCGTCGACCACACGCGCCGCGCTCGGAACCTGCGGCGCTGCAAGCAGTGCATCCTGCCCGAGACGTATCCCTTCATGGACTTCGACGAGAAGGGCGTCTGTCGCTACTGCCGCAACTGGCGCCGCATCGCGGTGAAAGGGCCGCAGAAGCTCGCCGAGCTCGTCGAGCCGTATCGCTCGAAGGACGGCAGCCCCGACGTGATCGTCGCGTTCTCGGGCGGTCGCGACTCGAGCTACGGGCTGCACTACGTGAAGACGCAGCTCGGGATGAATCCGGTCGCGTTCACGTACGACTGGGGCTTCGTCACCGACTTGGCGCGGCGCAACCAGGCGCGCATCTGCGGCAAGCTCGGCGTCGAGCACATCCTGCGCTCCGCCGACATCACGACCAAGCGTCGCTACGTGCGCAAGAACGTCGAGGCGTGGCTCAAGCGGCCGGAGCTCGGGATGGTCACGCTCTTCACCGCGGGCGACAAGGAGTTCTACTCGCACGCGCGCCAGCTCCGGAAGGAGACCGGCATCAAGCTCGTGATCTTCTCGACCGGCAACATGATCGAGGACACGCCGTACAAGACCGGTCTCTGCGGGATCCGCGAGGGCGATCACGGGATGACGTTGACGGGCTTGCCGCTCAAGAACGAGCTGCACTTGCTCTGCTACTACGCCTGGAACTACCTGAAGAACCCGCGGTACCTGAACGAGTCGCTCTTCGACACGTTCAACGCGTACTACCAGACGTTCGTGGTCAAGGACGACTTCCTCTACCTCTTCCACTACCTCGAGTGGCGCGAGGAGGAGATCGTCGGGACGATCCGCCGCGAGTACGACTGGGAGGTCGCGACCGACACCACGTCGACCTGGCGCATCGGCGACGGCACCGCGGCGTTCTACAACTACATCTACGACACGATCGCGGGCTTCACCGAGGACGAGGTGATGCTCTCCAACATGATCCGCGAGGGCCACCTGACGCGCGATCAAGCGCTCGCGAAGTCCGAGGAGTACCGCGCGCCGCGCATGCCTTCGATCCGCGAGTACGCGCAGATCGCCGGCTTCAACTGCGAGGAAGCGCTCGCGGTGATCAACGCGGCGCCGAAGCTCTACTGAGCGCGCGTCCGCGTCGCGGCGCGCCAGCCGAGCGTGCCGAGCACTAGCCCGAGCACCGCGAGCCACGCGCCGAGGCGCAGCGACCACGGCTCGTAGCGCAGCACGATCTCGTGCGCGCCCGCCTCGAGCCGCACCGCCTGGAACGCGTAGTTCGCGATCAGCAGCGGTCGCTCGACGCCGTCGACGTACGCGCGCCAGCCCGGGAACCAGCTCCGGCACGCGACCAGATAGCCCGGCCGTTCGCGCTCGGCGCGCAGGCGAAGCTCGGTCGGCGTGCGCGAGACGACCTCGACGCGGGTCGGCGGCTCCGTTGCGTCGGTCGCGTCGCGCGGACGCGTGCCTGGGGCGCCCGAGGCGACCAGCGCCGCGCGCGCGGCGAACTCGGCGCGGGTGTCCTCGTCGCCGGGCTCGAGCACCACCGTGCGGTAGGGGTGGAAGCCCTTCTCGGTGGTCGCCATCAGCGCCTCGGCGGGCCGCAGACACTCGCGCGCGTTCGAGACGACGAAGAACGGACCCAGGCCGTCGCGGAATCGCTGCAGCGTCGCGCCACCGAGCTCCGCCTCGGTCGCGAACGACTCGCCGCGCGAGCGGTAGTCGAAGTCCAGCGTGTCGTCGCGCTTCACGCCGTCGACCGAGAGCTCGAGCTCCGGCGCGCCGCCGCGGTCGGTCAGCCACACGAACGCCGCGTCGTCGCCGTCGACGTGCGTCGCCTCGGCGACCAGGGTGAACGTCCTTCCGCGCGAATCGGCGCGCGCCTCGAACACCAGCGTCGCGAACTTGCCGACGAAGTCCTGCGGGCCGTCGAACGCCCGCCACGCGAGCGCGACGTCCTTCGCTCGCACCGGACGCGCGCGCACCTCGTCGGGGGTCCAAGTGCGTTCCGCGAAGAGCCCGTGCACCTCGTCGTAGAGTCGCAAGCGCAGGTCGAAGCCCTCGCTCGCGGCGTCGCGGGCGATCGCGACGAAGACGCCGACCGTGTCGAGGCCCGCGCGATCACAGACGAAGCGCTGTTCGACGCGGACGCCGGCGCGCAACGCGAGCGGTCGCTTCACCGGCTGGCTCGGTCCACGCAGGTCGCCGAAGCGCGTGCCGACCGGCACCCAATCGCCGGCGACGAGCACGTGCTCGATGCCGAACAATGCGAGGTCCTCGGGCTCGACGGTGCTCGGCGTGCGCCACGCGCCGAACGGCGCGAACACCGTGCGATGGAGTTCCTCGTACCGCCGGATCCCGAGCGCGTCGTCGCAGACTGGGATCGCGAGTCGATGGAAGAGGTTGGTCTGCGCGGGCAGTGCGTTGTCGGTCAGCGCGAGCACCGCGCTCTCGCCCGCGACGCGCTGCAGCGCTTCGATCGCTTCCGTGCGCGGCCGGACGAAGCGATCCTCGACCGTCGGGTTGTAGTCGTGCGCGACCCACGCGTTCTGGAAGACGATCGCGCCGAGCAGACCGGCGGCGAGCGCGAGCTTCCACCTGCGTCGGACGACGACGATCGACGCCGCCGCGCACGCGATCGCCACGGCGGTCGCGAGGCCGAGCTGGAGGTTCTCGCGCTCGATGCGCGCGCGGACCGAGCTCCGCGCCGCGGCGTCGACGACCTCGATGTGCGCGTCGAGCAGCGCGCCGGCCTTCCACGTGCACGCCGCGAGCACGCCGCCGCCGACCGCGAGCACCGCGAGCGCCGCGCGACGCGAGAGCGGACCCGGCCGCGCCGCGAGCAGTCGATCGACCGCGAGTCCGGCGAGCACGGCGAGCCCGAAGAGCCACACGGTCTGGCTACGCGAGAGCAGCACGGTCTGACCGAGCCACGGCAGCGCGTCCCACGCTCGTCCGAGCCCGCCGACGTCGCACGTCAGCACCAGCCAGACGAGGACGCCGAGCGCGAACGGGCGCACGCGCCGATCCTCGCGCAGGCAGGCGAACCCGATCAGCGCGAGCACCAGCACCGCGCCGCCCGGGTACGACGTGTTGACCTGCTCGTAGTTCGGCGCGGGCAGGTCGTTCTGGATCGTCATGCGCGCGAGCGGTGCTCCGACGGCGCTCGGATAGACGAGCAACGGCCACCAATCGAGCAGCGAGGGCTGCACCGTCGGCTCGCGCGTGCCGAACGCGGCGCTGTTCGCGAAGTACTCGGCGAACGGCAGGATCTGCGGCGCGCCGAGCAAGAG
>JADLBP010000347.1 GCA_020847695.1 Planctomycetota bacterium | reverse complement strand
GACGGCGTCGAGATCCTGCGCTTCGACTACCGCGGCCGTCAGGTCGGGCTCGACCTCGACATGCGCTACGTCTGTCTGGTCTGGCTCGCGCACGGCCAGCAGGTGATCCTCACCGTGCAGGTCGAGGCGTCTCGCTGGGCCGAGCTCTCGCCCGGCATCGAGGACGCGCTGTCGTCGCTGAGCTTGCGCGACTAGTCGGGCCCGCGCGATCCGCCGAGCCCGCGCGAGCGCAGCTCGAGAATCCGCGCGCTTCGGGAACTCCGTGACCCCGGGCGGCGATCTGGGACGAACTCCGTCCCATCGTCCCCCGAGGATTCCCATGCACACCCCGCGCTGCTTGCGCGTCGCCGCGCCCGTGCTCTTGGCCGGCGCCGCCTCCGCTCAGTTCACCGAGCCCACTCAAACGACGTTCGTCTCCGATCCGGAGCTCGACACGATCTTCATCCTGCACGACGACAACCCCTCCAACGGCAACTTCTGGGACGTCGGCGAGGTCGCGCCGCTCTACGTCGACACCGTCGGGAGCGTCGCGCTCTCCGAACCGTGGTGCTTGACCGCGTCCGCGGACGACACGGTCTACGTCGGCGATCACGTCGAGGACATCGTGCTCTGGCTCAACGACTCCGACGAGGACGACGACGCGAGCGTGGCCGGCCAACACGGCGTCTTCTTCGACGGCAAGCCCGGCGGCAACGCTTCGGGAATCGTCATGGGGCACGTCAACGCGCTGACGATGCAGCCGGGCTCGACCTCGGCGGTCGTCTGGCTCGTGACGTCCAACACCCAGGCGAGCGAGAGCGACGCGATCGTGCGGCTGGAGGACCTGGACTCCGACGGCGATGCGAACGATCTCGGGGAGGCTCGCGTCTTCTACACGATCCCGGAGAGCACGCTGCTCGACTCCGAGCCGACGTCGCTGCGCCTGGACCCGTCCGGCACCGTCTACTACGTCGAGAACGGCAGCACGGGGGCGTACGCTCGCGGCGTCTACGCGCTGCGCGACCTCGACGCGAGCGGCGTGATCGACCAGCCCAACGAGGTCGGCGCGTACTTCCTGCCGAACGCGCAGGCGTCGACCGCGGACCTGACGTCGGTCGATCGTGATGCGTACTCGCGGCTCTACTTGCTCGATCGCGCCAACCACGTCGTGTGGCGGACGTCCGACGCGGACGCGAGCGGGACGATCGATCCGTCGACCGAGGCGTCCATCCACTGGAACTACTCGCCTTCGATCGACGCGTGGGACTTCGCGGTGCTCGGGACCGGCGAGATCTACCTCGGGAACTCGGGCGGCCCCGATCAGTTGCTGACCACGGACGACCTCGACCTCGGAGGCACGATCGGCCTCGGAGAGGACTTCAACGCGTACGACGACACCCAAGCGCCGGTCGACATCGGCGCGCTGCGCGGCGTCGCGCTCGACTTCCACGCGCACGGTCATATCGGCGTCGTGACGTGCGACGCGCAGTCGAATCCGTGCCCCTGCGGGAATCAGGGCACGGTCTCCTCCGGCTGCACCAACTCGACCGGCGTCGGAGCGAGCCTCGAAGCGATCGGCTCGACCGGCGTCTTCAACGACGACGCGGAGTTCGAAGCCGCCGGCATGCCCGCCGGCAAGGTCGCGTTGCTCTTCCAGGGCACGCTCGAAGTCGGCGTGCCCTTCTTCGACGGCTTCCGTTGCGCGGGCGGACAGATCAAGCGCTTCACGCCGCAGCTCACCGACCCGACCGGCGCCGCGGTGTGGGGGCCGGGGCTCGCGAGCACCGGTGGTTGGGCCGTCGGACAGACGCGCATCTTCCAGGTGTGGTATCGCGATCCGGTCGGCGGACCGTGCGGCACCCTGGCCAACGTCTCCAACGGGGTGAAGATCACCTTTGACCCCTGACCGTACGGGGACTCGCACTCCCTGCATTCGCAGTTTCGCTTCCTGGTGGGGCGGCCCGGGTCACAGAGAGCCCGGGCCGCTCTTTGCTCCGTTTCGGGCGGCGCTCGCGGTTCTCCTCGCGTTCCCGGAGCGCTCGGCGAGCGCGGTGAGCGTTCGGAGCGTGTCGGGTCGATTGACGCCGATTCACGAGCGTGTTCCCTTGTGCACTCCGATGCGAGACGTGTTCCAAGGGGCTCGTCGCACGGTCGCGCTGTTCGCGCTCGCGTGCTACCTGCTGGCGTCGTTCGCGAGCTTGCTCCACGAGAGCGAGTTCGTGCACGCGGTCTGCGAGCACGGTGAGCGTGTCCACGTCGAAACGGTTGCGACCGTCGACTGCGGTGCCCATGGCGACGCAACCCTGCCGCTCGCGGAGCGCGGCGTTCCGTCGCGACACGCCGGAGCGCACGAGCACTGCTCGCTCGCGCCGTCCGACGCACCGGCGCGCCAACCCGGTCCGGGGAGCGCGCTCGTGCGACCGTGGGTCGCGCGCGCGACGCTCGCGGCGGCTGCACCGGCGCCGCGCGCGGAACGCGTGCCGCGCTACTTGCTCGCGCCGCACCACTCGCCTCCGTTGGGCTGAGCTCGAGCTCAGCCGACCCTTCTCGGGTCGTCCGCGCCGCCGAAGAGGCGTTTGCGCGGACTTGGCGCCACCGCCGTGTCGGCCTCTCGGCCGAGGTGCGCCTCCGACTCGTCCCGCCCAGTCCGTCTCCGCACCGGAGGCTTCCGATGCTCTCCATTCGACGCCGCGGTCACGCGGCGCGTGTCGTGCACGACGCCACGCACGCACCTCAACTCGTCCGACATCTCGAACGTTGCCTGCGCACCGCGCGCGCGATCAGCCCGAGCGACGACCTCGCGCGCGACGCGGTCCAGGAAGCGCTGATCCTCTTCTGGTCGTCGGAGATCGAGCCGAGCGACGTCCCGGGATGGCTCGTGCGCACGACCGTGCACCGCGCGTTGCACCACTCGCGAGCCTCGTCGCGGCGCGCTCGACGCGAGGAGTTCGCCGCCGCCGAGCGGTCCGAGCTCGCGCTCGACGACGAGCCGACGCGCGTGCTCGAGTCGCGCGAGCTCGCCGGCCAGATCGCGCACGCCGTCGCGCGGTTGCCCGACGAGTTCCGCGTGGCCTTCGAGCTCCGCGAGCTCGGCG
>JADLBP010000346.1 GCA_020847695.1 Planctomycetota bacterium | reverse complement strand
GCTCGCGCTCGCGGAGCTCGTCGCGACCCTCGGCAAGCCGGTGATCGCCGCGTGCAACGGTCCGGAGAGCTACGGGCACTTCACCGGCTCGCGCGAGCAACGGCTCGAGCGCCTGCGCGCCGCCGCGCGCGCCGGCGCGAGCTTCGTCGACGTCGATTGGCGCGCCGCGGCGGAGCTCGGCGAGCTCCCCGGCGTCGCGCGCCGGATCGTGTCGCGACACGAGCCGTCGACGGGCGAGTTCGATCTCGATCGCTGGCTCGCGGAGCTCGCGGCCGCGGCTCGGCCGGGCGACGTGCGCAAGCTCGTCCACGCCGCGAGCAGCGCGGAGGAAGCGTTGGAGCTGCTCGCGCGGCTCGCCGGCACGGCGGGGGAGCTGGTCGCGTTCTCGTCGGGTGCGGTCGGCAGCTTCTCGCGCGTCGTCGCGCCGCTGCTCGGTTCCCCGTGGACGTACGCGGCGCCTCGCCGCGGCGAAGGCCCGCCGACCGCGCCCGGCCAGTGGCCGGTCGACGAGCTCGTCGCCGCGTTGGCGCCGCTCTCCTCCGATGGTTTCGAGCTCTTCGGCGTCGTCGGCCGGCCGATCGCGCATTCGCTGTCCCCCGCGGTTCACGGCGAACTCTTGCGCGCGGCGGGACGCAACGCGCTCTACGTCGCGTTCGAAGCCCACGACTTCGCGCGCTTCGCCCGCGCGGCGCGCGCGTGCCGCGTGCGTGGGCTCTCGATCACCGCGCCGTTCAAGCAGGACGCGCTGCGGCTCGCCGACGAAACCGATTCGTCCGCGCGCGAGCTCGGCGCCGCGAACACGTGGCTCGCGACCGCGCGCGGCTGGCGCGCATCGAACACCGACGTCGCCGGCGTGCACGCGCTCTTCGAGCGCGCGGAGGGCGTGCTCGGCCGGCCGCTCGACGGGCTCGAGCTCTGCGTGCTCGGCGCGGGCGGCGCCGCGCGAGCTCTCGCCGCCGTTGCGCGCGAGCGCGGGCTGCGCGTCGTGTTCGCGGTGCGGACTCCGGCGCGCGCCGAGTCGTTCGCCGCCCGCTTCGGCGCGGAGGTCGTCGAGTGGGACGCGCTCGCGACGCGCCGCACCGACGTGTTGGTCAACGCGACGCCGCTCGGTTGGAAACGCGGCGAGTCACCGTTGCCGCCGACGTGGCTGCACGCGACGCTCGTCGTCGATTCGATCTATCGCTCGCCGGAATCCGAACTACTCCGTACGGCGCGCGAACGCGGCTTGCTCACACTGGGCGGCGAGACTTGGTTCCTCGCTCAGGCCGCGGAGCAAGCCAGGGTGTTTTCGGGGAACGAGCCCGACCGGCTGGCGCTCTTGCGTTCGTTCCGGGCGGCGATCCGGTCGATACCCAGCCCGGAATGAGCACTCCCCGTCAAACTCTCGCCCTGATCGGCCTGCGTTGCAGCGGCAAGTCCTCGGTCGGCGAGCGGCTCGCGAAGACGCTCGGCCTCCCGTTCACCGACCTCGACGAGCGCGTGCGCGAGTTCGCGTCGAACGTCGAAGCGACCGAGTTCCATCACACCGGTGAGGTGCTCGCGATGATCGGCGCGTCGCGCTTCCGCGCGCTCGAGTCGCTCGCGTTGGCGATGGCGCTCGATCGCAAGGTGCCGTTCGTCCTCGCGACCGGCGGCGGCGTCGTCGAACTCGCCGAGAATCGGTCACGCCTGGCGTCCTCCAGCCTGGTGATCTGGCTCGATGCACCGCTCGACGTGCTCTCCGCGCGGTTGCGCGCGGATCCCGCGCTGCGCCCGCCGGTGCTCGGCCGCGATCCGGTGGAGGAGCTTGCCGCGCTGCACGCGCGCCGCGCGGCGTGGTACGCCGAGGTCGCGAACCTGCGGATCGACTCCGGCGCGGACTCGCCGGACGTCATCGCCGCCCGACTTTCCGAACATCCGCGCGTGAAAGAATGGCTATTGGCTGCCTCGGCAGCTTGAACTCGGACCGCGCGCTCGTATACTCGCCCGCCCAAAGCGACGCGCGGTGGAGCAGTCTGGCAGCTCGTCGGGCTCATAACCCGGAGGTCGCAGGTTCGAATCCTGCCCGCGCTACCACAAGAGAAGGCTGAGGCCCGCAAGGGCTTCGGCCTTCCTCTTTTCCACGGCGCCGTGTGCCGACGAGATTGTTCGGCCGGGTGGGCGATCGACTAACGCCCGCGCGGCGGCCGGCGGCCCGACCCGCCTTGCTCCGACGACGGCGGCTCGAGCAGCTTCGGGTCGAGCGCATCGAGCGCTGCCTTCACCCGCTCCGCGCGCGCGGTGTCGCCCGCGTCCAGGAGCCGCGCGTGCAGCATCTTCGCGGTCTGGATCGGCGTGATGTTGAGCCCGTCGACGCTCGCCGCGGATTCCGGGCGCAGCGCGATCGCGGCGAGCAGTCGCTCGGTCGCGAGCGCGAGGTCGCCGTGCTCCAGCGCGACCCGTGCCTCTCCGGCGCCGCCGAGCGCGCGGAAGTGCAAGCACGTGTCGCGCCCCTCGGGGTGCAGTTCCGCGTTGCGCTCGTAGAACGCGGCCGCGCGCCGGTACGCCGCGACCGCGCCGTCGAAGTCGCTGCGTCGGCGCAGGTGCTCCGCCGCGACCAACGACGCGTAGCCCGCGAACCACGTCAGTTGGCTGGTCGGCGCCGTGGCCGCGTCCTCGCGCGCGAGCCGGTCGGCGTAGCCTTGCTCGAGGCCCTTCGGCCCGGACTCCCAGAGCAGGCGCGAGCGCAGCCGTTCGTGCAGCAGCGCGGAGTTCGGGAACCGCGCGAGCGCTTCGTCGAGCACCGCGTTCGCGCGCGCGGTCGCGCCGAGCCAGCGCAGGAAGTCGTGGTAGTCGGCGAGCTGCGGTTCGCCGACGAGCGCCTCCTTCGCGAGCACCGAGTACGCCGAGTTGACGTCGGCGAGCCACTCGGGCGGCCATGTGCCGCCGCTCCTGAACGCGTCGCGGATCGCGCGCTGCCGCGCATCGGCGAAGAGCCACAAGAGCCGCGCCTTGGAGGCGCCGGTCAGCGTCGCCGCTTCGGACGACGGCGCCGGCGTCGCGTCGTCGCCGATGCGCAAGAGGCCGGCCTCGACCGCCGCGACCGCGCGCTCGCGCGCCGTCTTGAAGTCGCCGAACTCCGAGGCGATCACCGCGACCAGCGCGTCGAGTCGCGCACCCTTCGCGCCGAGCTTCTCCGCGTCACGCGCGGCGGAGCGCGCGTCCTCGAGCAGCAACGTCGCATAGCGGCCGGGCGCCGATTGCTGCGCGCGCGAGAGCAACGCCTCGGCGAAGTCGAGCAGCGCGCCGGGCTCGTTCGGGCGGGCTTCCGCGGCTTCCTCGCGCGCTTGCACGTCGACGTTGCGCACCGACGCGGCGTCGTACTCGCGCGTCAGCGCTTGCGTGTCGATCTGTCGCGACGTCTGCGGCAGGCCGCTGTGCAAAGCCGCGAGCGTGCGAGCGCGAGGAGACTTCTCCGCGAGCCGCGCGACGGCGGCGAGCAGGAGCTCTCGCTCGGAGGCCTCGAGCGGGACCTGCAGGGCCTCCGCCATCAGATCGAGCGCGGGTTCGGTCTCGCACTGCGCGAGCGCGCGGCGCGCGAGGCTCGCGAGCTCGAGATCGAAGCCGAAGATCGCCGAGCGCAGGACTTCGACCTGGTCGACGACGCGGTGCGTGGCGAGCGCCTCCAAGAGCTGTCGCTTGGTCTCGCGGCTGCCCTCGGCGTACGCGCGTTCGATGATCTGGCGATCCTCGACCTTGGCGCTCTGCGTGCGCTCGACCAGCGTGCGCTCGGGCGACGGGCTGGGCTCCGGCCAGCCCTCGACGCCCTTGACGAACGTCGTGAACACCGTCGCGGTATCCCACGAGAAGTAGACGTCGAGCGTCTCCTTCTCCTCGAGGTCGAGCACGATGTGCCGCGGCGAGATCCGCTTGCCGTCGAAGTACTTCGCGTACAGCAGTCGCTCGTTCTCGATGTGCTCGCTGCACGTCACGGTCCCGAAACGCGGGCACTCGACGCGGTGGCCCTGTTCGTCGTAGTCGCGCGGGGTATGGCGGTACACCGAGGCGATCACGCAGACGTAGCGCGACATCAGCGCGGCGGTCTCCGGCTCGCGGTAGCGCACGCCGGCGAAGTGCTCGCTCGCGATCTCGCCGTCCATGTTGACCGCGACCAGGATCGGGCGGTTCTCGGCGCGCGCGACCCGCAGCGCGTCGTCGAAGCTGCGCTGCCAGATCACCAAGCACGGCTTCTTCCAGCCCTCCGCGGTCGCCGCGGGCCACATCTGTTCCTCGGTCGTCCCCGGCGCGAGCACGGGAGGCGAGCCCATCTTGAACGCGTCGTCCGAGGGTGCGGCGCCGCCGCCTTGCCGCGCGGGAGCCTGGGGCGCGACTTCGGCCGGCTTCTCCACCGGCTTTGGATCCTGCGCGAAGCCGTGCGCGGCGCCGAGCGCCGCGACGAGGACGAAGAGGGCTCGGTGGGTGCGTTGGTTCGGATGCATCGTGGATCTCTCGCTGGCTCGCGGGGCGCGGGTCGAATCTGCCACAGGCGTTGCCGCGCCGCAACTCGCGTGCGCGCGCGAGTCCCGTCGCACGGGACTTGTCCCTCCGCGGGCGGCGGCCATCATGGTGCGATGCGATTGCGAGCGTGCCTTGCGGGACTCTGCGTGCTCGCGGGCGTCGCCTGCGGGCCGTCCGAGCCCGCGCGCAAGCCCAACGTGTTGCTGATCTCGATCGACACGCTGCGTGCGGACGCGCTCGGTGCCTACGGCGAGTCGCGCGCGACCTCGCCGACGTTCGACGCGTTCGCGCGCGAGGCGATCGTCTTCGAGCGCGCGCTCAGCCCCGCCGGCGTCACCGCGCCGGCGCACATGTCGATCCTGACCGGGCTCTCCCCGACCGTGCACCGCGTCAGCAACGCCAACCGTTTCCTCGACGACGTCGCGGGCCTGGACACCGCGCGCATCGCGCGGTTCCGACTCGACGAGCGGGTGCCGACACTCGCGTCGGCGCTGCGCGCGGCGGGCTGGAGCACCGGAGCGTTCGTCGGCGGTGGCAACCTGAACGGCGAGACCGGCTTCGGCCAGGGGTTCGACACGTTCGACTTCTCCGCCGACAACGGGATGAACGGCAATCGCGAGCAGCTCTTCGATCCGTCGCGCGCGCTCGCGTGGATCGAGTCGCAGCGCGACGCGCCGTTCTTCGCGTTCCTGCACACCTACGTGCCGCACGCGCCCTACTTGCCGCCGCCGCCGTGGGACCGCGCGTTCGATCCCGACTACGCCGGCGCGATCCCGACCGATCGCGCCGCGTTCTTCGCGGAGCCGGCGCAGAGCTACTCGGAGCGTTTCAAGCGGTACTGGGGACCGGTCGACCGCACGTCGCCGCGCGATCTCGAGCACCTGCGCGCCGCCTACGCGGGCGACGTGCGCTACGCCGACGATGCGCTGAAGACGTTGCTCGACGCGCTCGCGCGGCTCGGGCTCGAGGACGACACGATCGTGATCGTGCTCTCCGATCACGGCGAGGAGTTCCTCGAGCACGGCCACTTCGAGCACCCGGGCGATCTCTACGTCGAGCACGTCCACGTGCCGCTCGCGCTGCGCGTGCCCGGCCGCGGTCCCGCGCGGGTCGCGGCGCAGGTCGGCACGCAGGACCTCTTGCCGACGGTGCTCGAGCTCGTCGGCGTGCCCGCGCCTCCGATCCTCCAGGGGCGTTCGCTGGTCGAGCTCTTCTCCGGCGGCGGTGCGGATCGACCGGTGATCAGCGAGACCGTGTACTCGTGGGCGCCGCCGGGCCCGAACGGCGAGCTCGAGCCCGACGACGTGCTCTTCACGTTGCGCACCGCCGAATGGACCTACCTGTGGACCAACCGCGGCGCGAAGGAGCGCGAGGAGCTCTTCGATCGCCGCGCGGATCCGCGTGAGACGCGCGACGTGCACGCCGATCCCGAGCATGCCGGCGTGCTCGCGAAGCTCCGCGACGCGCTCGCGCGCCACCGCGAGTCGAGCCGCAGGATCTCGGCGGCGTACAACGGCCCGGCGTCGGTCGAGCTCGATCGCGCGACCGTCGACGAGCTGCGCGCGCTGGGGTACGTCAAGTGAGGGCGCTCCGGACCTGGCTCCTCGCGCTCGCCTCTGCCGCGTGCGCGCCGGACGAATCCGCGACGCCGTCGGGGCTCGGCGGGCACGACGCGCAGGTCGCCCAGCGCGAGCGTTGGAACGTCGTCGTGATCTCGATCGACACGCTGCGCGCCGACGCACTCGGTGCGTACGGCCAGCAGCGGCCGACGTCGCCGTGCTTCGACGCGTTGGCGGGGGAGTCGATCCTGTTCGAGCGCGCGCTCAGCCAGGCGGGCGTCACCGCGCCGTCGCACATGTCGTTGATGACGTCGCTCTATCCGACCGTCCACCGCGTCGCGAACGTCGAGGCCGGCGCGCAGAGCGCCGAGCGCGCGCGCCGTGTGCGGCTCTCGGAGCACGCGCGCACGCTGGCCGACGCGCTCGGTGCGAGCGGGCGACGCACCGCCGCGTTCGTCGGCCGTGGCAACGTCATCGGCGAGCTCGGTTTCGACCGCGGGTTCGAGCTCTTCGACGAGGATCGCGGCAACGGCATGAACGGCAACCGCGAGGAGCCGTTCGACTCGGCGCGCGTCGAGCGCTGGATCGGCGAGCACGCACACGAGCCTTTCTTCCTGTTCGTGCACACCTACATCCCGCACGGGCCCTACCTGCCGCCGCCGCCGTGGGATCGAGCGTTCGTCGACCCCGCGTACCACGGGACGATCCCGTCGGACCGCGCGGCGTTCTACGCCGGCGCCGGCGGCGACTACGCGCGCGAGTGGCAGAGCTACTGGAGCCACGTGCGGCGCGACGACGCCTCGGACGTCGAGCACTTGCGCCGCCTCTACTGGGGGGAGACGCGCTACGCGGACGACGCGCTCGCACGCGTGGTCGCCGCGCTGCGCGCGTCGGGAGCCTACGACCGCACCTTGCTCGTCGTGCTCTCCGATCACGGCGAGGAGTTCCAGGAGCACGGCGCGTTCGAGCACGACGGCGACCTGTACGAGGAGCACGTGCGCGTTCCGCTGCTCGTCCGCGTCCCGGGTCGCGCCGCGCGCCGCGTCGCGACGCCGGTCGGGCTGATCGATGTCATGCCGACGGTCTGCGAGCTCGTCGGGGCCGCGGGGCCTGAAGAGATGCAGGGGCGCTCGCTGGTGCCGCTCCTCGACGGCGCGGGCGAAGCGCGCGCGACTTTCGGCGAGACCGTGCTTGCGTGGCGGGTCGACCCGACGAGCGGCGCGCGCTCGGTGCTCGAGAGCGTGCAGAGCGTGCGATCGGACGCGTGGACGCTGATCACACGCAAGCGCGCGGGGAGCACCGTCGAGGAGCTCTACGACCGACGCGCCGATCCCGGCGAGCAGCGTGACCTCGCGCGCACGCCCGAAGGCGCCGAAGCGCTCGCGAAGTTGCGTGCGGCGCTCGCCGCGCACGATGCGCGCTGCGCGGAGCTCGCGCGTCGCTTCGAGGGCAGCGAGATCGAGCTCTCGGACCAAGCGAGCGAGGACCTGCGGGCGCTGGGGTACGTCAAGTGAGCTCGACGGCCGCGCGGTGGTTGGCGTTCGGGCTCGCGCTCGCGGCGTTCGGGCTCGGTGGGTGCGGTGCTGGCGCGCCGGAGAAGCCGAACGTCGTCGTGATCTCGCTCGACACGCTGCGCGCCGACGCGCTCGGAGCCTATGGCGAGTCGCGCGCGACGTCGCCGACGTTCGATCGCTTCGCGAGCGGCGCGGTCGTGTTCGACCATGCGTTCAGCCAAGCGCCGATGACCGCGCCGTCGCACATGACGCTGTTCACGTCGCTCTATCCGAGCGTGCACCGCGTCAACAACCTCGGCGCCGAAGGCAACCGTGCGCAGGGCAAGTCCGGCGACGTGCCCGCGCAGTGGCGCGTCGATCCGAACACGACGACGCTCGCCGAGCTCTTCCGCTCCGCGGGTTGGCGCACCGCGGCGTTCCACGGCGGCGGCAACGTCAACAAGAGCGTCGGCTTCGACGACGGCTTCGAGTGGTTCGACGGCAAGCCGCAGAACGGCATGAACGGCAACGCCGACCGGCCGTTCGACTTCACGCGCGCCGCGGCGTGGATCGACGAGCACGCCGACGAGCCGTTCTTCCTCTTCCTCCACACCTACGTGCCGCACGCGCCGTACGTCCCGCCCGCGCCGTGGGATCGCGCGTTCGATCCCGACTACGCCGGACCGATCCCGTACCGCGACGCGTTCCTCGCGGCGGTGCAGCGCGGCGAGCCGGGCCCGCCGCCGCCCGGCGACGGGGCGAGCGCGGCGCGCAAGCGGATGCTTCGCCACACGCCGTGGCAGTTCTGGGGCTACGTCGATCCCGATTCGGCGCGCGAGGTCCAGCACGTGCGAGCGCTCTACGCCGGCGACGTGCGCACGACCGACGACGCGCTCGCGACGATGCTCGCGAAGCTCGCCGATGCGGGCCTCGACGAGCGCACGATCGTCGTCGTGCTGTCCGACCACGGCGAGGGCTTCCTCGAGCACGGAGTCTTCGAGCACCCGGGCAAGCTCTACCGCGAGCTCGTCCACGTCCCGCTCGCGCTGCGCGTGCCGGGGCTCGCGCCGGCGCGCGTCGCCGCGCCGGTCGGGTTGATCGACGTCGCTCCGACGCTCTGCGAGCTCGTCGGACTGCCGACGCCCGCGTCGATGCAGGGCCGTTCGTTCGCGGGCGAGCTGCGCGGCTCGCCGGCGCCGGCGACGCGCGCGGTGTGGAGCGAGTTCGTGCCGCGCTGGCGCGACTCGGAGGCCGGATTCGTGCCGCTCGATCTGTTGCGCGCGCGCCGCGACGCGCGCTGGACGTACCTCGCGACGCTCAAGGACGGCGTGCTCGTCGAGGAGCTCTACGATCGCTCGGTCGATCCCGGCGAGACCCGCGACCTCGCCGCGCTGCCGGAGCACGAGGCGCGGCGGCTCGCGTTCCGCGCCGAGCTCGAGGCCGAGGAGCGCGCGTGCGCCGCGGCGCGCGCGAAGTTGACGACGCAGAGCGCCGGCGAGCTCGAGCAGAGCACGCTCGACGACCTGAAGCAGCTCGGCTACGCGCGTTGACCGTCAGCCGAAGAGCTCGCCCTGGCGCGGACGCTCGGGCTCCGGCGGCTCGAGCGGCTCCAAGCGGCGATCTTCGCCGATCCCGACGTAGCCGAGCCGGCGCGCGGTGAGCTCGTAGAGTCGGCGGATCGCTTCCCAACGCGGCCCCTCGCCGCGCATGCGCGTGCCGAAGTCGGAACGCGAACGCTGGCCGGCGCGCAGCTCGCTCCACGCGGCGAGCACGCGCTCGGCGCGCTCGGGCAACGCGTCGCGCAAGCGCGCCTCGAACACCGGGCGGACGCTGCTCGGCAGGCGCAGCAGGATCATGAACGCCTGGCGCGCGCCGGCGTCCTTCGCGCGCGCGAGGATCTCCGGGATCTGCGCCTCGTTGAGGCCCGGGATCAGCGGCGACAGCGACACGCCGGTGGGCACGCCGGCGTCGGAGAGAGCGCGCAACGTCTCGAAGCGCTTCGCGGGCTCGGGCGCCCACGGCTCGAGCGCGCGTGCCTGCGCGGCGTCGGCGAACGGGATGCTGACGAACACCTTCGCGAGCCCGCGTCGCGCGAGGCGCGCGAGCACGTCGACGTCGCGGCGCACCAGCGCGCTCTTGGTGACGATGCCGAGCGGTTGCTCCGCGCGCTCGCAGACCTCGAGGCACCCGCCGGTCAGGCCGTACGACGCTTCCAGAGGCTGGTAGCAGTCGGTCGCGCCCGAGAACGCGATCGACTCGCGCTTCCAAGTCCGCTTCGCGAGCGTCGCGGCGAGCCGCTCGACCGCGTTGCGCTTGACGACGATCCGCGAATCGAAGTCGGTGCCGGCGCCGAAGCCGAGCAGCTCGTGGTACGGCCGCGCGTAGCAGTACGCGCAGGCATGCTGGCAGCCGCGGTAGGGGTTCAGGCTCCAGCGGAACGGCACGTCGGGAGAGTCGTTCTCGGCGAGGATCTCGCGCGCGTCCTCCTCGTAGACGGCGAGCTCGACCGGCGGCGGCTCGTCGAGCCACTCGACGTGCGCCCCGAGCCAAGGGTTCGGCGGGTTCTCGACGCGGCGGGGGCGAGCGGACATCGCGCGTGCATGCTCGCCGGAAGCCGCGCGCGCGCAAGCGGTGTTTCCAACTTGCGACATCGAAGTCGCCCGCGACTCCGCCGCGGCGCGCGTCGAGGAATGTACGGAGTTTCACCCGCCGAATCCGCGCGTCGGCCTAGCTTCGGGGTTCGCCGGCGCGGGCTCGAGTTGCATCCGAACCAACCTCCCCGCATAGCACCGAGTCTCTCTCCTGGTTCGATCGACCGCTCTCTCCTCCGACGTCTTGCTCCGTGCAGGTCGCTCGGGTCTGCGCCGGCCCTCTTCTCTCTCGCGCCGTCCGCTGAGCCGTCGCTGACCGCACGCTCGCCGCGCGGAGTTCGCCGAGAGTCGCCGCGGCGCTCGTCCGGTGCCTGCCGACTCGCGCGCTGACCGGCGCGACTCGCCCGGCGCCCGCGCTCGCGAGGATCGCCGGTTCGAAGCGGGTCAATCCACGCCCGTCGCGCAGCCGCGGACCGTCCTCGCTTTGCCGCGCTCCAGGGGTTCGCCTATCCTCCGCGGACTTTTCCCAACGGAGACTCCCCATGCGCAGCGCGTCGCTCTTCGCCCTCGTCCTCGCTCCGAACTTCGTCGCGGCCGCGACGGCCGCGGACACGCACCCGTTCTCGGTGCAAGACATGCTCGCGATGCAGCGCATCGGCGAGCCCGAGCTCTCGCCCGACGGCAAGTGGCTCGCGTTCAGCCTGCGCACGACCGACTTCGACGCGAACAAGGGCAAGCTCGACCTGTGGCTGGTCTCGAGCGACGGCGCGACGCTTCGGCGGTTGACGACGCACGACGCCGCGGACACGACGCCGCACTTCGCGCGGGATTCGAAGAGCGTGTTCTTCCTGTCGACGCGCTCGGGTTCGCAACAGGTGTGGCGCATGCCGCTCGACGGCGGCGAGCCGCGGCAGGTGACCGATCTGCCGGTCGACGTCGGCGCGTACGTGCCGTTCGGCGACGACCAGCGCTTCGTGCTCGCGCTCGACGTCTTCGTCGACGCGAAGACGCTCGCCGAGACCGCGGAGCGCGACGCGAAGGCGGAGAAGTCGAAGCTCAAGGCACGCGTGTACGACGAGCTGCTCTTCCGTCACTGGGACACGTGGGAAGACCACAAGCGCAGCCACCTCTTCGTCTGGACCGACGGCGGCAGCGAGCCGGTCGACCTCATGAAGGGTCTCGACGTCGACGCGCCGACTCATCCGTTCGGCGGCGCCGAGCAGATCGCGATCGCTCCCGACGGCAAGACGGTGGTGTTCACGTGCAAGAACGTCGGACGCGAGGCCGCGTGGTCGACCAACCTCGATCTCTGGGCCGTCCCGAGCGACGGCTCGGCCGCCCCGCGCTGCCTGACCGACGCGAACGACGGCCAGGACGACGCGCCGAGCTTCTCGCCCGACGGGCGGACGCTCGCGTACCTCTCGATGGCGCGCCCGGGCTACGAAGCGGATCGCCAGCGCGTGATGCTGCTCGACTGGAAGACCGGCGCGTCGAGCGAACTCTGCCCGACCTGGGATCGCAGCCCGAGCGAACTCGCGTGGAGCTCGGACGGCACGTTCCTCTACGCGACCGCCGACGACGTCGGCAACCACTCGCTCTTCGCGCTCGAGGTCGCCACCGAGCACGCGAAGAACGGCGGGCGCGGCACGGTGCACGAGCTCGTCGAGCAAGGCACGATCGCGAGCCCGATCGCGGCGGCGGACGGAGTGTTCTTCCTGCGCGACACGCTGAAGTCGCCGGCCGAGCTCGAGTGGCTCGCCGCGCACGCCGCGCAACCGAAGCCGATCACCAAGATCAACGCGGAGCGGATCGCGGCGACCAAGCTCGGCGACTACGAGCAGTTCTCGTTCAAGGGCGCGAACGACGAGACCGTCCACGGCTTCCTCGTCAAGCCGATCGATTTCGACGCGTCGAAGAAGTACCCGGTCGCGTTCCTGATCCACGGCGGGCCGCAGGGCTCGTTCGGCGATCACTTCCACTATCGGTGGAACCCGCAGTTCTACGCGGGCGCGGGCTATGCCGCGGTGATGGTCGACTTCCACGGCTCGACCGGGTACGGCCAAGCGTTCACCGACGCGATCAACGGCGACTGGGGCGGCAAGCCGTACGAGGACCTGATGAAGGGACTCGACGCCGCGCTCGCGAAGTACGCGTTCCTCGACGGCGAGCGGTGCGCAGCGCTCGGAGCGAGCTACGGCGGTTACATGATCAACTGGATCGCGGGACACACCGATCGCTTCAAGGCGTTGGTGTGCCACTCGGGCAACCTCGACGAGCGCCTCGCGTACTACGACACCGAGGAGCTCTGGTTCCCCGAGTGGGAGCACGGCGGCACGCCGTGGGAGAAACCCGAGGGCTACCTCGAGCACAACCCGATCGACTACGTGAAGAATTGGAAGACGCCGATGCTGGTCACGCACGGCGAACTCGACTTCCGCGTCGTGTACACGCAGGGGATCTCGACGTTCACCGCGCTGCAGCGCAAGGGCGTGCCGTCGAAGCTCGTGGTGTTCCCCGACGAGAACCACTGGATCCTGAAGCCGCAGAACTCGAAGTTCTGGCACGAGACGGTGATCGAGTGGCTCGACCGCTGGTGCAAGAAGTAGCGCGCGGCCGGCTCGGCGGGCCGTCCCGCTCGCCGCGCGCGGCTCGGCGGCGGCTCGCCGAAGCGCGCGCGGTCGAGCCGCGGAGGCCCGCGAGGGACCGCTAGCTCGACGGGTCGCGCGCTCGTTTGCGGTATGCGACCAGCGCGGGTGTCTTCCACGCGAGCCACGCCGTCGCGGCGATGCACGCGACGCCGCCGCTGATCACCGAGGTCGCCGCGCCGAAGTACGCCGCGACCACGCCCGCCTCGTACTCGCCGAGCTGCGGACCGCCCATGAAGAAGATCATGTTGACGCTGGTCATCCGTCCGCGCAGTCGGTCGGGGGTTTCTTCCTGACGGATCACGTTGCGCAGCACGATGCTGACCGAATCGGCGATGCCGCCGACCGCGAGCGCAACGAACGCGCCGGCGAAGCTCGTCGCGAGTCCGAATCCGATCGTCGCGAGTCCATACACTCCGACGGCGACCAAGAGCCAAGGTCCGCGGCGCTGGATGCGCTCGGCGCCGCGGGCGAGGAAGAGCGCGCCGAGCAACGCGCCGACCGCTTCCGCGGAGTACAGCCAGCCGTAGCCCGACTCGCCGACCTTCAGGATGTCCTGCGCGTAGATCGGCAGCAGCGCCTTCGCCGACGCGAAGAACGTCGCGAAGAAGTCGAGCAGCATGCTCGAGCGGATCAAATCGACCCGGAACACGAATCGGATGCCTTCCCAAGCCGCGGCGAGCGAGACCTCGCCACGCTCGTGCTTCGTCGGCTCGGGCAGGTCGCGCATCGCGGCGAGCGCGACGATCACGGCGCCGAACGAGAGCGCGTTGACGAGGTAGACCCACTCGAGACCGAGATACTGCATCACCGGCCCGGTCAGCGCCGGTCCGCCGACGAAAGCGACGTGGAACACGATCGTGTTCAGCGTGATCGCGTTCGCGAAGAGGTGCGCGGGCACCAACGACGGCAAGAGCGCGTGCCGCGCCGGTCCGTCGATCACGCCGGCCGCCGAGGTCAGCGCGGTCAGCGCGTAGATCGGCCAGACCGCGTCGACGCCGCTCCACGACAGCCACGCGAGCGCGAGCGCGAAGAGCGCCATCGCCGATTGCGTCGCGAGCATCAGCTTCCGGCGATCGATCGCGTCGGCGATCACGCCTCCGAACAGCGCGAACAAGGCGATCGCCGCGAACTTGACGAGCCCGACCAGCGCGAGCGCCGACGCCTTCTCTTTCAGCGAGTCGCCGGCGAGCAGCGAGACGTGCCAGAGCACCGCCGCGTTCTGCATCATCGAGCCGGTCATCGAGACCGCTTGGCCGAACCACAGCAGGCGGAAGTTCCGGTGCCGCAACGCCGGTGCGTGATGCTCGAGATCGAAAGCCACGGGGAGCGGGAGCCTCCCATGCGCGGCTCTGATTGCAAGGGCGCGGAGGCGCGCCGGGTGTTGCCACGAGCTCGTTCCGGTCGCACCATGCTCGCGTCCCCACGACGGAGGAATCCATGAAGCTCTGCGCACTGCGACTCGTCCCGTTCCTCGTTCCGTTCGCGCTGGTCGCCTGCGGCGGTGGAGGCGGCGGCGGAGCGGACGGCGGCACCCTTTCGGGCTCGATCACGGTCGCCGCGGCGGCGACGAGCTCCGAGCAGGAGCCCAACGACTCGCTCGACGCCGCGGAAGCGACGCGACGGCTCGTCGGCGGCGCGTCGGAGTCCGTGCACGGCTCGGTCGGCCCCGCTGATCCGTTCGACGGCTTCAACGTGCTCGCCGCGGAGCGCGTCGAGGTGCGCGCGCGTCTCGAGCGGCTCTCCGGCGACGGCCGCGCGCGGCTCCGGGTCTACGATCCGCTCGCGCTGCAGTTCAGCGACCCGCTCGAGCCGGTCGCGGGCACGTACACGTTCTTCGTCCGCGGCGCGGCGCAACTCGTGGTCGAGCAGCAGGACGGCACGTTCGGCTACCGGCTGACGCTCGCGAGCCGCGCGTGCGCGCCGGAGCTCGCCGAGGGCTCCCGCGACGACGGCGATCGCGCGCGTTCGCTCGGCGAGCTGCGGCTAGGGGAGACGCTGCGCCTCGCGGGGACGCCGCGCCTCGGGGGGACGCTCGACGGCGGCGACCCGGTCGATCGGTGGCTCGTCGCGTTGCCGGCGGCGAGCGTGCTCTCGGTGCGCGTGAGCGACGCCGCGCCGTTCGAGCTCGCGCTCGCGGATGCGACCGCGTCGTTCGCCGCGCCGAGCGCGACCGCGCAAGCGACCGGTGCCGTGGTCGCCGGTTTCCCCGCGGCGTCGGTGGTCGAGCTCGCCGTGCGCGGCGACGGCGCCTATCGCCTCGAGCTGACCGCCGATCGCGCGTTCACGAATCCCGCGCCCCGTCGGGTCGCGTCGGTCGCGGCGGAGGGCTCGCGCGTCGATGCACGCGCGTGGGGCCGCGCCACGGTCGAAGCGCGCGGCGGCGAGCTCTTGGTCTCGATCGCCGACGAGGGGCGCGCTCCCGCGGTGCTCGCGGACCTCGCGCTCGTCGAAGTCGATCGCATCCCGGGCGGCGCGCGACTCTGCCGGCTCGGCGCGGCGGGCCTCGACGCGACCGAGCTCGCACGGGTGACCGCGGCGCGCGCGTTGGTCGCCTCGGCGCACCCCGAGGTGGAGTACGCGGAGACGAACTCGATCCGACGCCGCGCGAGCACGACCCCGAACGACACGTTCTACGGGCTGCAGTGGCACTACCCGCTGATGCAGCTCCCCGCCGCGTGGGACATCACCACCGGCGACGCCGCGGTGACGGTCGCCGTGATCGACACCGGCGAGACGCTGCACCCCGACCTCGACTCGCGCTTGGTCGCCGGCTACGACTTCATCTCCGATGCGGCGAACGCCGAGGACGGCGACGGACGCGATCCCGATCCGACCGACGAAGGCGACGGATCTGGACCGACGCCTTCGAGCTGGCACGGCACGCACGTCGCCGGCACGATCGGCGCGGAGACCGACAACGGTGTCGGCGTCTCCGGCGTGACGTGGGCCGGCGGGATCATGCACTTGCGCGTGCTCGGCAAGGACGGCGGCAGCGACTTCGACATCGCGAACGCGGTGCTCTACGCCGGCAACCTCGCGAACGCGTCCGGGACGACTCCCGGCACCGCGGTCGACGTGATCAACATGAGCCTTGGCGGCCCGGGCTCGAACGCGACGCTGCGCGACGCGATCGACGACGTGCGCACGAGCTCCAACGTCGTCGTGTTCGCGGCGGCGGGCAACAACAACTCGACCGCGCTCTTCTATCCGGCGTCGTACGCCGGCGTGATCTCGGTCTCCGCGGTCGATCTCAACGCGGCGAAGGCGCCGTATTCGAACCACAACTCGACCGTCGACATCGCGGCGCCCGGCGGCGACACCGGCGTCGACCTGAACGGCGACGGCTACGCGGACGGCGTGCTCTCGACCCTGGTCGACGACACCGGCACCAGTTTCATCTACGCGTTCTACCAAGGCACCTCGATGGCCTGTCCGCACGCCGCGGGCCTCGCGGCGCTGATGCGCGCGGTCGATCCGACGCTGACGCCGACCGAGATCGAGACGATCCTGACGACGACCGCGACCGACCTCGGGGCGCCGGGGCGCGACAACAACTTCGGTTGGGGGCTCGTCAACGCGTTCGCCGCGGTCAACGCGGCGCAAGGCGGCGGGGCGCTGCCGCCGGCGCTGTCGGTCTCGGCCAACGCGGTGACGTTGCTGCCCGGCGTCGACGATTCGACGGTGCTGGTCTCGAACGCCGGCGACGGGCTCCTGACGGTCGACGATCCGATCGTCGGCACGAGCAGCGGCGGCAACTGGCTGAGCGCGGCACGCGTGACCCCGACGACGGTGACGACGACCGATACGACCGGCATCACGATCACCGTCGATCGCACCGGGCTCGCCGACGGCACGTACCAAGGCACCGTCGACTTGAGCTCGAACGGCGGCAACGCGCAGATCGACGTCACGCTCGAGGTGTCGAGCATCGTCGTGTCGAACGTCGACATCTACGTGCTCGTCGTCGACGTCGACACGTTCAACACCGAAGGCCAGGACATCGTCAATCCGACGACCGGGCTCGCGTGGAAGACCTCGGAGGTCGTCGCGGGCGACTACTTCATCGTCGCGGGCTCCGACGACGACGACGACGGCTTCATCGGAGGCGATCTCGATCAGTACTTCGGCATCTACCCGACGTTGAACGACCCCGTGATCCTCTCGGTCGACGACGGCACGGTGAAGAAGCACCTCGACTTCGTCGTCTTCGACACGTTCGGCAATCCGGCGCCCGGTGGGGGCCCGCGCTTCGCGATCCGGCGCTGACGCGCCGCGAGCTCACTCCCAGGCGAACTCGATCGGCGCGTCGCTCTTCGGCAGCGCGACGAAGTGGAACGGCTTCGTCAGCACCGCCGTCTGCATGCTGCCTTCGGGCGGGCACGTGCGGTGCGCGACGACGCGCCAGCGATCGCCGAGCCGCTCGGCGCGGACGATCTCGACCGCGTAGCCGCCGCTCGGGCACGTCGCGAGCACGACGCCGACCACCATCTCGCGCTCGAAGTCGACCTTGGGCGCGACCGCGGTCGCGAGTTGCGCCGACGTGTGCTCGCGCCAGAGCTCCTCCCAGTCGTCCGCGTTGCGCACGACGACCGCGCGCTCGCCGCGGATCGCCGTGTGCGCGCCGCGGACGACCGTCGTCGGTGCGGGCGCGCTCGGGGCGTCGGGTGCCGCCGCGCTCCGGCAGGCGGTGACGATCAAGGACAACAGTGCGATCCAGACGGCGTGCTGCATGGGCGACCTCTCGTACGTCGTGCGGAGCGTAGGGAGTTCGCGTCGCGCGCTCAATCCGGCGCACGCTGGGAGCTCCCGCACGGAACGCAAAGGGGCGCCGTCCGCGAACGGACGGCGCCCCGTGGGAGCCTCTTGCCGAGCTCAGCTCACGGCAGGAAGTCGATGCGCAACGCGTTCGTGTAGTTCGCGAACTTGTTGCAAGGGCTCGAGCCGCCGTCGCGGTACGAGCACTGGAAGAACCAGGTCGTACCCGGGATCAGAACCGACGGGTGGACGCTCGCCGGGTCGAGCAGGTTGATCACGCCGTTCGATCCCGAGTTCGTCAGCGCGAAGCGCTTGGTGAAGCCGGCGACGCAACGCAGACCGTCGTAGCTCGCGACGCCCGCGCCGAACGCGGTCTGGCTGGTGCCCATGTACACCAGGCCGTTGATGTTGGTCGGCAGGCGGATCGCGTACATGTCGGTGTCACCGGCACCGACGCTGTTGCCGCCGAGGTTGTAGAGCAGACCGCCCGCGGTCAGCGAGTTCGCGCAACCGTGACCGGTGCTGCCGGTGTTGCCGCACGGGCAAGCCGTGCCGCTTCCGTCGCCGAAGCAGAACGGCGTGCCGACGCCCGGCTCGCAGTCGTCCGGCGTGCCGTTGAAGTTGACGTCGAACGAGTAGCCGCCGGCGACGTCGCACGGGTCGCCCGTGCCGTTTCCGTTGCAGTCTTCTTGGCCCGGGTTGGCGATCGTGTCGCAGTTGTCGACGCAATCCGCGACGCCGTCGCCGTCGGTGTCGGTCTCGGGGTTGCCGCAACCGCACGAGCCCGGGTTCGTCTTGCTCGGATCCGCCGGGCATCCGTCGATGCAGTCCGCCGTGCCGTCGCCGTCCGAATCGGTGTCGGCGACGTTGCAGCCGCAGACTCCCGGAGCGGTCTTCGCCGGGTCGGTCGGGCATCCGTCGTTGCAGTCCGCCGTGCCGTCGCCGTCGGTATCGGTCTCGGGGTTGCCGCAACCGCACTGACCCGGATCGACCCACTTGTTCGGGTCACCCGGGCACGCATCGATGCAGTCCTCGACGCCGTCGAAGTCCGAGTCGAAGTCGATCACGCCGCACCCGCAGACGCCAGGGTCGGTCTTGGCCGGGTCGGCCGGGCAGCCATCGATGCAGTCCGCGGTGCCGTCGCCGTCCGAATCGGTGTCCGGATTGCCGCAGCCGCACACTCCGGCAGCGATCTTCGCCGGGTCGGCCGGGCAGCCGTCGATGCAATCGGCCGTGCCGTCACCATCGGAGTCGGTGTCCGGATTGCCGCAGCCGCACTGGCCCGGAGCGATCTTCGTGGGGTCGGTCGGGCAGCCGTCGACGCAATCGAAGGTGCCGTCACCGTCGGTGTCGATCTCGACTTGGTTGCAGCCACAGACGCCGGGGCTCGTCTTTGCCGGATCGTTCGGGCAGCCGTCGAGGCAGTCGACCGTGCCGTCGTTGTCGAAGTCGTTCGGCGCGCACGAGCAATCGTCGAGGTCGCCCCAGATCCGCATGTAGAAGCCGGCGTGGGGGGTGCCGGTGGTGCTGAACAGGAAGCAGCCGCTCGTCTGACCGCCCGCGCCGTCGCGACGGAACAGGTTGTCGTTGCCGAGTCCGGTTCCGGATCCGGGCAGCGGGTTCTTGTAGTACGTGCCGTTGCCGGTCGGGCACTGGCCGATCGCGCCGCCGGGTTGGCCCTGCAAGAAGAAGCCGCCGCACGCCGTCGTCGTCGTGCCGAGTTGGTTCAGCATCGTCAGGCCGTAGCCGAAGCCGTCGAGCGTGTCGGCGCCTTCGTACGTGCCGTTCGCTTCGGCCGACATGCAGAACTCGAGGCCGGTGAGATCGACGGTCAGGATCCAGCCGGTCGCGGTACCTTGCGCGGTCGCTCCGGGGCCCGTGACCGAGAACGTCGCGGTCGGCGAGCCGGCGAGTGCGAACGTCTGGCAGTCGTCGTAGTCGTTCCAGAAGCGCACTTCCATGGTGGCGCCGGCGACCTCGCGAGTGACGTACGCGATCTCGAACTTGTTGACGCGGTACGAGCTGCGAGTGCCTTCGTTCGGCGCGGGGGTGTTCGGCGCGGCGAGTCGACCGTCGTCGATCACGATCGAGCTGTTCAGCAGCGAGCTGAACTGGGTCGGGCTGCAGTTCGCGTTGTAGATGACTTGGTTGTCGACGAAGAAGTCGACCGGCACGTCTTTGGCCGGCGTGAAGGTCTGCGACGCGACGTGATAGACGCCGGCGTACTTCGGAGTCGGAGCGTTGTCGAAGATGTCCGCGTCTTGCGCGAACGCCTGCGAGCAAAGCAATCCGATCGCTGCTGTCAGCATGGATCGCAACATGGGAAGACCTCTGAGTGCAGGACGGAACCACTGGGGAGTCGTGCTCGGACTCGAAATGAACCCGACCGCGAACTCCGCGAGATTTGAGAAATCCTACGTCCGGACTCGGAACGCCGACACCTGCCGACATGCTGCGCACGAAAGCGGAGGGCCTCCAGCGACGCGCGTCTTGATTTTGCTCGCGACCCAGAGCGCGGGTCGGGAGCGACGCCTACGAAATCAGCCCGAGCGGCGTGAACGTCGGGCCGGCCAAGCTGCTCCAGCCGGGGAGCACCAGGTCGAGCTCGGGCGGCGTGAGCAGCAGGTGGCGCTCGAGGACTTCTGCGAGCACCGCGCGGAAGTCGGTCCGGTGAGCGACGTAACGCCCGTCGGTCTCGAAGAGGGTGGCGCCGCTCGGCCAACTCGCCGGATCGCAGTGGTGGACGCCGCCTTGCACCGGACCGCCGACGACCAGCGCCGCGCCGGCGTGGCCGTGGTCGGTGCCCGCGCTGCCGTTCTCGGCCGACGTGCGGCCGAACTCCGACTGCACGACGCAGACGAGATCGGGCCAGAGATCGAGCTCGGTCTCGTTCCACAGCGCTCGCAGCGCGTGCGCGAGCACCGCGAGCCGGTCCGCGTGCGGTCCGGCGAGCGTGCCTTGCGCGGCGTGCGTGTCGAAGCCCGGGATCTCGACGCCGACGACGGTCGCCGACGAGTGCTTCAGCACGTGCACGGCGTCGCGCAGCTCGAGGAAGAAGTCGAGCGCCCAATCCGCCGCCGGCAAGCCGTGCGAGACGAGCTCGGGCAGGGTCTCCGGGAACGAGCCGTCGAGCGGCGTGTACGCAGGCATCGCGGCGAGCTCGGCCAAGCTCGCGCCCAGCGCGTCGCCGGTCGCGTGCACCAACGGGTCGAAGTTCGCGCCGGTCGTCGGCGCGGCGTAGCGCGCGAAGAGTCCGCTGGTCGCGTCGCCGAAGAGCTTCGAGCTCGCGGGATCGCCGCCGGTCGCGTACTCGGCGAGCGACGGCACGTGCGGCAGCACCTTCGCGCCGGAGAATTGCATCATCAACTGCGGCGAGACGCTGACCGCGGAGAGCGCGCTGCCGCTCGGCGCGGAGTGCGCCGCCCAACGCGCGGTCCAGCCTTCGCGGAACTCGTAGTCGCCGGGCTTCGCGGTCTCGACGAACTGTTGGCCGCTGAAGTGCGAGAGCGTCGGGTCCGGGTAGCCGACGCGCTGGATCGCGGCGACCGAGCCGAGGTCGTAGACCGTCTTCAGCTTCGCGAGCGCGGGGTGGAACGCCGCGGCTCCGTTGCCGAGATCGATGCACTGGTTCGGCGCGAGCGCGAGCGTCGGTCGGGTCGTCGGCGCGAGGTAGTCGGCGTCGTGCAACGGCACGATCGTGTTGAGCGCGTCGTTGCCGCCGCGCAGGAAGATCGTCAGGAGCTTGCGACCCCCCGGACCCCCGGGCACCCCGGCGCGCGCGCGTGCGAAGAGCGGCGCGGGCGCACCGAGCGCGCCGAGCAGACCGAGCGCGCTCGCTCCGCTCCATCCGAGCAGGCTGCGGCGGTCGAAGGTGTTCGCGCGTCGTCGGCTCATTGCTGGAGCGCCTCCGGGAGCGATGCGACGAATGCGGCGGTCAGGCGAACGCGCCCGTCCCAATCCGATGCCGCGGGGTCGAGCGGCGCGACCGCGCCGGTGTCGTCGGTGGCGAGGAACTGGATCGCGGCGTCGCGCGCCTCGGCGTCGATCGCGCCTTGGAAGAGCACGCGCACGTACGCATCGACGATCGCCGCCGGGTCGTCGAGCGCGATCGCGTGCGCGACGAGCCACGCGCGCAGATCCCACGTCGGGTCGAGTGCGTCGCCGAGCGCGAGCGTCGCGTTGAAGCGCACGCGCTCGAGCACTTTGGCGGTGCCGAGCTGCTTCTCACCGGCCTCCGGATAGCCGTCGGGCGTGTCCCAACGGAAGAGCTTCTGGTTCAACGTGCCGTCGAGCCACTCTTGTAGCCGCGTGAGCTGGCCGAGCGTCGACAGCTCGCCGTCGAACGCGCGGATCGTCGTCGCCAGGCTCTCGAGCGGCGTCGGCACCTTGGTCCAGAAGCGCGAGCCGTCGTGGAAGTACGGCGAGTTGAAGATCACGACGAGCACTTCGCGGATCGAGCCGTCGGTCGCTTTCCAACGCTTGACGCACTCGGCGACCAGGTCCGCGGGCGCGTCGTCGGAGACGAAGCGCTGCACGAGCTTGGTGCTGACGAACTCGGCGCACAGCGACATCCCCGCGAGGTGCGCGAGCACGTCGAAGCCGTCCTGCAGGCCGTCGGCGCCGGCTCGCGCGGGCAGGTCGAGCTGGTACTTCTTGCCGGCGAACAGCCGCTTCGCTCCGCCGTCGTGCAACGCGGCGTCGAAGTGGAACGCCCAGCGATCTCCGGGCGCGCCGCCGCAGGGCGCGAGCGGATCGTCGATCGAACCCGGCGCGACCTGGCAGAGTCCCCAACCGGTGAAGCACCGCGCGAGCTCGACGACGTCGGCTTGCGTGTAGCCGTGGTCGACGCCGAGCGTGTGCAGCTCGAGCAGCTCACGCGCGTAGTTCTCGTTCGGGTTCCACGCGACGTTCATCACGTTGTCGAGCATGATCAGCATCGCGGGGCTGGTCGCGCTGTCGATCAACAGTTGGTGGAACGAACCCAGCGCGTGGGCGCGGAAGAGCTCGCTCTCGCGCCACTCGAACCAGTTCGTGGTCGTGTTCGAGCCGGTGAACGGCTGCACCCGGAACCAGAACGTGTTGAAGTGGCTTTCCCAGAAGTCGACGAGCTGCTCTTCGAGCTGGCGCGGCGAGTAGAGCGCGTGCGCGAGCCGCCAGCCGACCAACTGCCCCTGCGTCGGCGTGTCGAGTTCGCTCGCGGGCTCGGGGATCAGCGCGCGCAGCGCGAGCAGGCGCGGGCTCTCGTCGAGAGGGATCGATTGCGGATCGAGCTGGCGGTTCAGCCACGCTCCGGTGCCTTGGCCGACGAGCTCGTCGAGCAGCTCGGGCGTCGCGCCGAAGGTCGTGCGGCGCAACACGTGGCCCGCGAGCGCGAGATCGCCGCTCGCGCCGACCACCGAGCCGGGACCGGTCGGTTCCTCGACCGGCGACGCGCCGCCGCCTCCGCCGCCGCACGAGCCCGTCCACGCCGCGGCGGCGAGGAGGGATGCGCTCGTCCAATGCCTGATGACGCTCGACGACATGATCGCGTTCGGCCGAAGGTCGCGACGCCGACTGCCCGTCGCCCCCAACGCGCCGTAGACGCTTTCGACACCGCCGCGAGCGCGCTGGAGCGGTCGCGCGCGAGCAATTGCGGAAGCGGGACGGCGCGGGGAGCGCGGCGGCGCGCTCCGGCCGTTGCATCTTAGGAACAGCCCGGCGGCGTTCTAGCGGTTCGCGAACTTCGCCGGATCCTGCTGGAACTCGATCAGGCAGTCCTCGCAGCAGAACCAGAACCGGCGGCCTTCGAACTCGCACGTCGGCGTGTCGGACACCGCGGTCACTTTCATGCGGCAGACCGGGTCCTTGGCCTCGATCGGCGTCTCCGGCGCGGCGGCACCCGCCGGCGCTTCGAGCCTGCGGACGTGCGCGACCAGGCGCGCGAGCTCTTCCGCGCCGAGCGCCGTGCCGTAGGCGGGCATCGTCGGGCGATAGCCGAGCACGAGCTGGGCCGCCGGGTCGACGATCGATTCCTCGAGGTAGGCCTCGTCGGCGACGCGCGTCGCTCCGCCGTCGAGCGCGACCGAGCGTCCGAAGAGCCCGGCGAGCGGCGGCGCGAGCTTCGCGTCGGAGTGGCACGCCGCGCAGCCGTAGGCCTGGAACAGCCCCGCGCCGTCCAGCGCCGCGCGCGCGCGCCGCGGGCCTGGGAATTCGCGCTCGAGCAGCGCGTCGGCGTCGGATTGCAGTGCCGTCATCGCGTCGTCGTCGTCGCTCGAGTACACGCCGCGCACCACGCCGCGCGGGTCGATCAGGAAGAAGCGGTTGCTGTGCAGGATCGGGTTCTCGACGTCGTCGCTCGCCTCGACGGTGACGCCGATCGCGCGCGCGGTCCGTTCGAGGCCGGCGTCGTCGGTCGCGAGCAGCACCCAGCGCGTCTCGCCGGGGCTCCAACGCTCCGCGTAGCTCGCGAGCACCTCCGGCGTGTCGTTCTTCGGGTCGACGGAGAACGAGACGAAGCGCAGCTCGGGCTCCGCGAGCGCGCGCTGCAGGCGCACCATCTTCCCGCTCATCGTCGGGCAGATCGAGGTGCACTGCGTGAACACGAAGTTCGCGATCCAGACGGAGCCGCGGAGGTCCTTGGGGCCGACCGGACGGCCGTGTTGGTCGGTGAACGCGAAATCGGGGACGTCCCAGTACTTCGGGAGCTCGGCGGACGACGGTTCCGCGGCGGCGTCGCTCGCGTGCGGGTCGCGCAGCGTTTGCCAGAGCAGCACGCCGGCGAGCGCCAGCGCGGCGAGCAGGAAGAGGATCGGCTTGTTCATCGGAGTTCTCGGAAAGCGAGCCAAGTTCGAGAGCGGAGCGTAGTCAACGGGGCTCGTCGGCGAGCGCGTTCGCGTCCGCGACCAGCCAAGCGAGTTCCGAAGCCCGTCGCGCGTCGTAGGCGCCGCGCACCCGGGCCTCGCGATCGATCAGGAAGAAGCGCGGCCTCGGCGCGACCAGGCCGGCGAGCACGTGGCGTTCGCTCGCCGCGACGCCGAGCTGCACCGCCAACCGTGGCACGTACTCGCGATCGGCGAGCAGGATGCGCCAGCGCGCGGGATCGGCGCGGCGGTAGCTGCGTTGGTGCGAGCGCAGCGCGCCCGGGCCGTCGTCGCACGAAAGCGCGACGGTGACGAAGCCGATGTCCTCGCGCGCGAGCGCCGCCTGCAGGTCCGCGAGCGCGCCGCTGGTCGGTCCGCACGCGCTGCACTGCAACGAGACGAAGTCGAGCAGCCACACGCGCCCGCGCAGCTCGGCGTCGCCGAACGCGGCGCCGTCGAGGTCGACGAGCTCGAACTCGGAGAGCTCGAGCGGCTCGATCGAGCGCGCTTGGCTCCAATCGATCGGCTCGCGCGCGTTCGCGATGCGCCACGCGAGCACCGCGCCGGCGGTGAGCAGCGCGGCGAGCAGCGCGAGCACGAGCACGTGTGCGGGCGAGAGTCGGAGGGTGCGGGGCATCGCGGGTCGGTTCGGAGCGGGAGGAGTGGGGCTTCGCGGCGCAAGGGTCGGCGCGCGCAGGTCGGTAGGGTCGAAGCGCGCGTGGTGTCCGCGTGAGGAGCGCGAACCGCGGCGATCGCCGGACGGCGAGTCGGCGCGGAGCGCGGACCGAGCGAGCGCGCGGGCGCGACTCGCGAGCGCAGCGGACCGGGTGCGCAGCGCGGGCGCCGCGGCGCTGGACGCGGAGCGCGAGAGCCGCAGCCCCGCGGTCCGCGCGCCACTCGGGCGCCGCGCGTCGCGAACGCGCGGCGATCGAACGCGATCGCGCGGCGCCGCTCCGAGGCGTGCTCGGCGGGCCCGCGCGGCGCGGCGATCGGTCAGGCGCGCGGTGGCGGGCTCGGCGTCGCGAGCGCGAGCGAGCTCCAGAGCTCGGCGGGCCGCGTCTCGAAGCGCTCGGGTACGTCGCGCGGTGCGCGGATCGGCGCGTCGGACTCCGCGATCGCCGCGGGCGCGCTCGGACCCGCGGCGTGCACGCGCTCGTCGCCGCGACCGCCGCAGCGCAGCGGAGCGAAACGCGCGTGGACGAGCTCTCGGTGCGCGTCGTGCGCGAACTCGGCCTCGGACTCCGGCCCACGCGTCCGCGCGGCGCCGGTCCGGGGCGTGGAAGCGAGCTCGCCGAACGCCGCGACGGCGAGCGTGCCGGCGCGTGCTCCAACGGATTCCGTTGCGAGCTCGGTCGCGGACGGCGCGGTGCTCGCGCGCGGAAGCCGCGGCGCGCAGCAGCAGTCACGCAGGCACGCTTCGGCGTCGCGACAGCCGCACGCATGCTCCGCGCACAGGAACGCGGGCTCGACGCGCTCGCCGCGCGGTGCGTGGACCGCGAGCAGCAGCACCGCCAGCGAGAGCGGCACGAGCGAGGCGAGCAGGACGCACAGGCGCGGCATCGAGCCCGCGAGTCTAGTCCAGGGGCCGGCCACGCGACAAATCGCACGCGGACCGCCGTTCGACGGGAGCTCGCGACCGCGGCTCGGGTAGACTCGCGCTCCCTCGGTTCGAGCGGCGGTTCGCCACGACCCCAGGTCCACATGAAGCAACAACGTCGCGCGCAGCCTGCGTCCGCTCCCTCCTCGCTCTTCCTGCCTCGCACGCGCGCCGAGATGGCGCGGAGAGGTTGGGACGAGCTCGACGTGCTGCTGGTCACCGGCGATGCGTACGTCGACCATCCGAGCTTCGGCGTGCCGGCGATCGGTCGTCTGCTCGAGAAGCGCGGTTACCGCGTCGGCATCCTCGACGTGCCCGAGCTCGCGGATCCCGTCACCGGCGAATCCGGTTGGCTGCGCTTGCCCGCGCCGCGCCTCTGGGTCGGCGTCAGCGCCGGCACCATCGACTCGATGGTGACCAACTACACCGCCGCGAAGAAGCGTCGCTCGCAGGACGTCTACCGCCCCGGCGGCCAGGTCGGTCGGCCGAACCGCGCGACGATCGCGTACACCGCCGCCGCGCGGCACCACTTCCCCGGCGTGCCGGTGGTGATCGGCGGGCTCGAGGCGGGGCCGCGGCGGCTCGCCTACTTCGACTACTGGGAGGAGAAGATTCGTCGCTCGATCCTGGTCGACGCGAAGGCGGATCTCTTGGTGTGGGGGATGGGCGAGCGCACCGCGCTCGAGATCTGCGAGCGGCTCTCGCGCGGCGAGCGCTTGCACGGGCTGACGCAGACGTGCGAGCTCGTCCCCGAGTCGCAGGTCCCGCCCGACGCGCGGCGCGTGCCGTCGTTCGAGGCGCTCGCGGCGGATCCGATGCTCTCGATCGAGCTCTTCAACGCCGTGCGCGAGGAGAACCGGGTCGGTGGACGCGTGCTCGCGCAAACGCACGGCTCGCGCGTCGTGCTGCAACACCCGCCGCTCCCGCCGTCGACGCCCGACGAGGTCGACGAGTACTACGACCTGCCGTTCCTGCGCGCGTGGCACCCCGATCACGATGCGGCGGGCGGAGTGCCGGCGCTCGAGCCCGTGCGTTGGTCGATCAACACGCACCGCGGCTGCATGGCGGACTGCACGTTCTGCTCGATCACGTTCCACCAAGGCCGTTCGATCCAGTCGCGCAGCGAAGCGTCGATCCTGCGCGAGGCGGCGCAGCTCTCCGAGCACCTCGACTTCCGCGGCACGATCACCGACGTCGGCGGACCGACCGCGAACATGTGGGGCATGGGCTGCAAGCTGCTCGAAGCCGGCAAGCCGTGCTTGAACCGCGATTGCCTCTCGCCCGACGTGTGTCCGGCGCTGCGCGTCGACACCGCGAGCGAGGGCTATCGCCGGCTGCTCGCCGAAGTGAAGCGCACCAAGGGCGTCAAGCACGCGTTCGTGCAGTCGGGCATCCGCTACGACATGCTCTTCAGCCAGAAGCCTGCGACCAAGGGCGAGCTCTTGCCGCTGCACCGCGATCTGATCGCGAACCACACCAGCGGTCGGATCAAGCTCGCGCCCGAGCACGCGTCCCCCGACGTGCTCGCCGTGATGAACAAGCCGGGCTTCGAGGTCTACGAGCGCTACGAAGCGGCGTACAAGGAGACGTGCCAGGACCTCGGCCGCGACCAGCACTTGGTCAACTACTTCATCGTCGGACACCCGGGCACGACGATGCAGGACGCGGTGGTGCTGTTCGAGAAGCTGCTCGAGCGCAATTATTCGCCGGAGCAAGTGCAGGAGTTCATCCCGCTGCCGATGACGCGCGGCTGCGTGCAGTACGTCTGCGGACGCGATCCGATCAGCGGACAAGAGCTCTACGTGCCGAAGGGCGGGCGCGAGCGGCGGCTGCAGAAGGCGCTCGTGCGCTGGAAGGATCCGGAGAACCGGCTGCTGGTCGAGGAGGCGCTCGGCGTCGCGGGTCGGAAGGACTTGCTCGAGCCCTTCCACCGGGCGTTGAAGCGCGCGCTCGCGCCGCGCGGACGAGGCGAGCGCGTCGACGTCGCCGATCTCGACACCTGCGGGTAGCGATCGGCGCGGTCGGGTCCCGACGCGCGTGGTAGGCTTTTCCGAAGCTCGCGCGGACCACCCCAAGTACGGAGCTCTCCCACGGCTCCGAGGCATCCCATGCAATCGTCCTCGCTCTCCGCCATCGCTCTGCTCTTTGCCTTCCAGTCGACGACGCCGACCCCCGATCTCGGCGGCGCGGCGGCCGCGAACGGCCCGCAAGCTCGGCCCGACGTGTCGGAGTACGCGCGCGTGCAGCGCGAGCTCTCGATCTGGCGTTCGCGCCACGGCTCGAGCTGGCAAGCGCACTTCGACCACGAGACCGGTTGGGCGCAGTTCGTCTACGGCGGCGCGCGCACGCTCGATTTCGTGCCGCACGGAGACGCCGAGCACTTCGCCGCGGCGAGGCTCGCGCTCGAGGAGACCCGCGCATTGACCGGCGTCGACGCGCGCACGCTGGTCGACGACTCGGTCGCGTTCCTACCGCTCTCGCTCGCGGGCTCGACCGACAAGCTCTCGGTGCAGTTCCGCCAAGCGGTCGGCGGCGTGCCGGTGGTCCACGGCTACGCGACGGTGCTCTTCGACACGCAGGGACGGCTGCTCTCGGTCGACCACACCGGTCTCCCGGAGCTCGCGCCCGACTTCGACGTCACGCCGACGTTCTCGGGCGCCGAAGCGGTCGACGTCGCGGCGCAGACGTTCTCGTCGGGCGCACGGCTCGCGCCGACGCGGATCGTCGGACCGAGCTTGGTGATCGCCCAACCGAGGTCGCCGAAGCTGCGGGTCGCGAAGCTCGCGTGGCAGGTCGAGGTGCACTGGGAGGACGGCCAGGGCGGAGCCCTGGGCTTCGTGTACTGGATCGACGCGAAGTCGGGCGCGGTCGTCGCCAAGGAAGCGGCGGTCCACCACGACGTCTCCGGCACCGTCAACGCGAAGGCGACGCCGGGGTTCTTCCCCGACTCGGGCTCGAACCCCGAAACCTCGCAGCCGATGCCGTACCTGACGGTGACGAGCTCGCAGGGCAACGCGACCAGCGACGTCAACGGCAACTTCACGATCGTCGGCGCGACGGCGCCGGTCACCGGCACGTTCAAGTTCGTCGGGCCGTACGCGACCGTCAACCACCAGCCGGGGACCGATTACTCGCTCGCGCAGAGCTTGACCGCGTCGAGTGGCAATTCGGTGGTGATGAACAACTCGGTCAGCGACCTGGTCTCGGCGCAGGCGAACGCGTTCCTCTGGATCGGCAAGATGCGCGAGTGGACGCGCTCGGTGAATGCCGCGGACGCGACCAGCGATTTCCTCGCGACCGCCAACGTCAACATCTCCGACACGTGCAACGCCTACTACGACGGCGTGTCGGTCAACTTCTACCAGTCGGGCGGCGGCTGCGTGAACACGTCCTATTCGACGGTCGTGTTGCACGAGATGGGGCATTGGCTCAACACGAAGTACTTGTCGGGCAACGGTTCCGACGGCTTCGGTGAGGGCAACGCCGACAACTTCACCACGTTCATCACCGACGATCCGATCGTCGGCGTCAACTTCTGCGGCACCGGCTGCAACGTGCGCGACGCCAACAACACGCGCACGTTCTGCGGCGACGGCAACGGAGGCTGCTACGGCGAGGTCCACGCCGACGGCGAAGTGTTGATGGGAGCGATGTGGAAGGTCCGCACGCGCCTCAAGAACGCCTACGGCAGCGCGCTCGGCATCCAGAAGGCGAACACGCTCTTCAACGGCTGGATGAACGGCTACAACGACGGCCAGATCCAGACGATCGTGCGCACGCACTGGCTGGTGCTCGACGACGACGACGGCAACATCGACAACGGCACGCCGAACTTCGTGCACATCGACGGCGGCTTCCACGATCAGGGCTTCCCCAACTACACGATCGCGGCGGTCTCGGTGTCGGGCGTGACGCAGCTCCCCGACACGCAGAGCTCGGTCGGCCCGTACGTCGTCAACGCAAACGTCTGGGCGAACACCAACCCGCCGCTCACCGTCGCGCAGGTCAAGTACCGCGTCAACGGCGGTGCGTTCAGCACCGTCGGGATGAGCTTCGTGTCCGGCAACACGTGGGCGGGCTCGATCCCGGGCATCGCGTCGCCGGCCAAGGTCGAGTACTACGTGACCGCGACCGACTCCGCGGCGCACACCGCGACGTATCCGGCCAACGCACCGACCAGCCTGCTCTCGTTCAAGGTCGGCACCGAGGTCGTGTACTGGTCCGAAGGCTTCGAGAGCGGCACCAACGGGTGGACCCACGGCAAGTCGACCGGCACGGACGACTGGCAGCTCTCGAGCCAGTTCGGCGGCAACGGCGCGGCCGGCGAGTCGATGGACCCGTCGTCCGCGTACGCGGGCACCAACATCTGGGGCACGGACCTCGGCTTCACCGCGACGTGGAACGGCGCGTACACCGACAACTGCAACGAGTGGCTGCGCTCGCCGACGATCAACCTGTCGGGCAAGATCGGCTGCACGTTGAAGCTCGCGCGGTGGCTGACCGCCGAGTCGAGCCAATACGACCAGGCTCGGATCAAGGTCAACGGCACCACGGTGTGGATCAACGACACGTTCATCGACCACATCGACACGTCGTGGCAGATCGTCGACCTCGACATCTCCGCGCTCGCGGACAACAACGCGAGCGTGCAGCTCGAGTTCTCGCTGACGTCCGACGTCGGACTCACCTACGGCGGCTGGAACATCGACGACGTCAAGATCGTCGGCCTCGCGGCGTCCTGCGCGGTGCCGAGCGCGACCAATCCGACGAGCACCAGCGCGTGCCCGGGCTCGCCCGCCAGCTTCAGCACGACCGCGAGCGGCACCGGTCCGTTCTCGTACCAGTGGGAGAAGAACGGCGCGCCGATCGGCGGCGCGAACTCGAGCCTGTTCTCGATCCCGTCGGTCGGCTCCGGCGACGCGGCGAGCTACACCTGCGTCGTCACCAACGCGTGCGGTCCCTACGAGACCGCGGCCGCCGTCCTGACGGTCGGCGCGACGACGACCGCGAGCTCGCTCGCGAACCAGACCGCGTGCCCGGGCGGCTCGGCGAGCTTCTCGACGACCGCGGGCGGGACCGGTCCGTTCACGTACCAGTGGGAGAAGGACGGCGTCGCGATCGGCGGCGCGAACACGAGCTCGCTCTCGCTCTCGAACGTCCAGGCCTCCGACGCCGGCACGTACTCGGTCGTGGTCAACGGCGCGTGCGGCTCGATCGAGCCGAGCGCGACGCTGACGGTCAACACGCCGACCAGCGCGAGCACGCCCGCGAGCCAAACGGTCTGCCCGGGCGGCTCGGCAAGCTTCTCGACGACCGCGGGCGGGACCGGTCCGTTCGCGTATCAGTGGAAGAAGGACGGCGTCGCGATCGGCGGCGCGAACGCGAGCTCGTTCTCGCTCTCGAACGCGCAAGCGTCCGACGCGGGCACGTACTCGGTGCTGGTCACCGGCGCGTGCGGCTCGAGCGAGCCGGCGGCGACGCTAGCGGTCAATGCGGCGACGACGGCGAGCACGCCGGTCGCGCAAACCGTCTGCGAAGGCTCGCCCGCGAGCTTCGCGACGACGCCGAGCGGCACCGGCCCGTTCACGTTCCAGTGGAAGAAGGACGGCACCCCGATCGGCGGCGCGACGGCGAGCTCGTACTCGCTCGCGAGCGCCCAGTCGACCGACGTCGGCGATTACTCGGTCGTCGTCACCGGCGCGTGCGGCTTCGTCGAAGTCGGCGCGAGCCTCTCGGTGAACGCCGCGACCGGCGCGAGCACCCCGCTCGACCAGACGGTCTGCGAAGGCTCGCCCGCGAGCTTCTCGACGACCGCGAGCGGCACCGGACCGTTCACGTTCCAGTGGAAGAAGGACGGCACGCCGATCGGCGGCGCGACGTCGAGCTCGCTCTTGCTCACGAGCGCGTCGCTCGGCGACGCCGGCACGTACTCGGTGCTGGTCACCGGCGCGTGCGGCTCGAGCGAACCCTCGGCGCAGCTCTCGGTCGACGCTGCGCTCGCCGCGACGACGCCGAACGGACAGATCGCCTGCCCGGGCGGTTCCGCGAGCTTCGCGACGACGGCGAGCGGCGCGGGGCCGTTCACCTACCAATGGAAGAAGGACGGCGTCGCGCTGTCGGGTGAGACGGCGAGCACGCTCTCGCTGTCGAACGTGCAAGCGAGCGACGCCGGAACCTACTCGGTGCTGGTCACCGGCGCGTGCGGGACGCTCGAGCCCGCCGCGACGCTGACCGTGCCGACTCCGGTGTCCGCGACCGAGCCCGTCGACGAAACCGCGTGCGCGGGCGAGTCGGTCGTGCTGTCGACGGTCGCGAGCGGCGACGGTCCGTTCGCCTTCCAGTGGAAGAAGGACGGCATCGCGCTGCCGGGCGAGGTCGCGAGCACGCTGACGCTCGCGAGCGTCGGCGCGGCGGATGCGGGCACGTACTCGGTGCTGGTCACCGGCGCCTGCGGTTCGGTCGAGCCCGACGCGGTGCTCTCCGTGTACGGCACGACGTCGACCTACTGCACGTCGAAGCAGAACTCGCAAGGGAACTTCCCGACGATCGGCTCGACCGGCACGCCGGGAGTGACGGCGAACGACTTCGCGTTGACGCTCTCGAGCGCGCTGCCGAACAAGACGGCGCTCGCGTTCTGGGGCGTGCAGCAGAACGGCGCGCCGTTCAACGGCGGCACGCTGTGCATCAAGCCGCCGCTGTTGCGCCTGACCTTGAAGACGACCAACGCTTCGGGCTCGACCTCGATCGCGATCCCGGTGGATCTCGCGATGGTCGGCGTGACGCGTCACTACCAGTGGTGGTCGCGCGATCCGGCCGATCCGTTCACCGTCAGCCTCTCGGACGGCCTGAGCGTCACGTTCTGCGACTAGCCCGGGGCTCGACCGCGGACGCGCGCGTCGCGCGAGCGACGGAAAAGCGCCCGAGCTCTCCGCAGCGGCGGGGAGCTCGGGCGCGTTCGTTCGCTTCGGTCCGAGCGCTCTAGCAGCGCTCGCGGAACTCGAGGGTCTCCGGATCGAGCCGGATCTTGTCGCCGGTCTGGCAGAGCTGGCTGACGCGCACCTTGATGCCGTTCTCGAGCATCGCGTCCTTGGTGCCCGAGCTCCCGCCCTTCATCGGCGGCGCGCAGTCCTTGATCACCGCGGTGACCGAGACCGGCGTCGAGACCTGGATCAACGCGCCGTCGACCAGGAAGCCCTTGTAGGCATCGCAGGTCCAGAGCAGCGCGTCCTTCGCCGCCTCGGCCGGGCAGCGGTACTCCGCGCCCTCGGCGTCGTAGAAGACCTCTTCGCCGCCTTCGCGGTACGAGTGGGTGAGGTCGACGTTCTGGTACTCGAGCACGTTGTACTTGGCGTCGGTCGCTTCCTTCGGGACCTCGTACGTGCGCCCGGTGCGCACGTCCTTGAGCTGCAACCGCACGTTCTGTCGGCGGTCGTTGCGCAGGATGGTCCAGTCGGTCACGGTGCAGATGCGGCCTTGGTACTCGACCAAGTAGCCTTTCCGCAGGTCCAGGGCGCTGAGCTGTTGCATGGATCGCGTCTCCGTCGGATTCGAAGGCGCAAGAGTGTAGCGGCGAGCCGTCGTTCGCGCAGCACCCCGGCGACTCTCAGTCGGCCTCGCGCCCGGATCGACGGTCCGCGGGAGCTCCCCGGGCTCCTTCGGTCACTGCAGGAACTCGATCTCGCCCTTCGGCAGCAGGTAGACGATCAGCATCGTCCCTCCGGCGACCGTCGGCACGTGCGTCGAGTCGACCGGCTCGACCACCCAACCCGGCGGATGGCCATCGAACGTCGGCCGGCCGTCGAGGGCGATGCAGTAGTTCACCTCGCCGCGCGGATGGCGGTGCCGCGGACCGGGGCCGTTCATGTGGACGACGTCGATCGAGAACTCCGCGGTCTCCGGGCCCGCCTTCGCGACGCGGCCGAAGCGCACCGGCAGGGCGCCGCGGTTGGCGATCTTGCCTTCCTCGAGCAGGCGGACGAGCTCGCGCCCGAGCTCCGCCGCCGCCGGCGACGCCGGATCGAAGCGGCGCGAGAGTTCGCGCTGGGCCGCGGCGGGATCCGCGAGGTCCAGGTCCTTGGCGGCGTTCAACAGGGGGCGGAAGGTCTCGATCATCGCGTGGGGCTCCTTGGGCCGCGTCCTTGTACGCGAACCGGCGAAGCCGCGGCAAGCTCGAGCTCGCGCCGCGAAGACTTGCTGGGTCCGCGACGGCCGAACACTAGAATCCGAGGCCGATGCCGACGAACCTCCGCCGCCTCGCCCTCGTGGCGTTCGCCGCGCTCGCGTTGGCCTTCGCGTGGCAGTCGCTGAACGCGGCCGAGCCGTTCGGCCGCGACCGCGCGGTGCTGGCGGCGCTCGACGGACG
>JADLBP010000345.1 GCA_020847695.1 Planctomycetota bacterium | reverse complement strand
GAGGACGATCGGTTCGTCAAGCTCGTCGAGCGTCCGTACGACGAGCCGGGACCGGCGACGGTCGACGACTGCGCGTGGCTCGCGCGAGCGCTGGAGTGGCCCGCGCTCGACGCCGCGGAGCTGGAGGAGCGCGCGCGCTCGTTGGCCGGGCGCGTCGAGCACGTCGACTGGGGGCTGACCGTCGCTTACCTCGTGTTGAGCCCATTTCTCTCCGATCGAACCCACCGTTCTCCGACCGCCGACGACTACGCGCGCAACGCCGCGCTGCGCAAGCAGTTCGACGCCGCGCGCTTGGACCTCGGGATGACGGAGGCGGAGGTCGAAGACGCTCTGCGCGCCTCACCGCTCGAGCGGGGCCCGACGATCGGTGGGACCTTCTGCGTGTACGGGAGCCGCGACGTGTTGCCGCTCGACGACGCCGTGCGCCATCGCAACGTGCTGGTCGTCTACCGCGAAGGCCGGGCGACCGTCGTCGAGAGCATCGGCGACGTCGACGCGTGGCTGCGCGACGTCGCCGGAGTGTTTCGCTGAACGCCGCGACGCGGAAGGGCCCGGCGGAGCCGTGCACTTCGTCGATGACCGTCCCGATGCCCCCGACGTGGCGATCGCGCGACTGCGGAGCGAACGGTGCGCTCGCGGTGTGAGGTGACCGCGCGCCTCCGGCGTGCGTCCGCCCGGACCGAATTGGATGGCGTCGGAGCCGATGGCAGACTTCGACGACATGACGGCGCAGTGGAACGAACTACGGACGAGCAGCGACGCCGGGGACTTGATGCGTCGCTTCGGCGAGTTCCACGACGGGTGTATCCACGAGATGCACGTTTGGACCGGCGACTACGTCAGTGAGCGTCACGGGATGGGTTTTGGACGCCGCACGACCGTTCGCGTCTTGGTGCAGCGCCAGCGGAGCCCGCTCTCCGCGATCGAACTGCTCTTCGTGGGCGTCAGACGCTTTCAGCTCGTCCCACCCAAGCCCGACTGCGTCGGGCTGATCTTCGAAGCGACGCTGAGGCCGCTCGACGGTGGTTGGCTGTGGAGGCCCGATCCGGGCGGCGAGCACGGTGAGCTGGTCGAGAGCGAGTCCACGTTTGTCTCCGCACGCCGACTGTTCTGGCGCGACGCCAGCGAGTGGATGGGGGAGACGTCGCGGTATGGTCCGGACCAGCCGGCGCTCGACGCCCCGTAGTCCCTCACACGGCCGCGCGTCCAGCCCCGGTGGCCCTCGGCCGCGCAGGAGTACTCAGGGGAACAGCTCGACGACGAAGTCCTCGAGCACCAAGCTCGCGTCCTTCGCGTAGATGCCGAGGTAGCCGCTCGCCGAGGCGGATCTGGCGCAGCCGTCCGGAAGCACTTGCACCGCTATCTCGGGGTTCTCGTCCTCGCCGATCGGCGGGCTCGGTGTCCTAGCTCGACGCTTCGACGGCGCCATCCTCCGGTTGCGCAGCTGCCCCAACCCTACGGAAGCGGTGGTAGGTGGACTGCGGGCTGGGTTGCCGAGTTGATTCGCCGATGGATGCGTACGCCTTCCGCCAGAACGAAACGCATGTGAGGATTCGACTGTGTGACGGTACTCAGTCGGACATGCAGAGGGGCGCGGACGGGGCTTGGGCGGCGACTGCTGTCGGTGAACGCCGACGCAACGGCTTTCGTGCTCGCGCTCGTGTTCGGCTGCCGGCAGGAGTCTCCGCCTGTTGGGGACGTTCCAGCACCGTTCGAGGCCGCGCAAGACGCCGAGGTGCTCGCAGCTCACGCGGATCGACTCGCGCGCATCCAGGCCGAACTCGCGCAGTCGGCGCCGACGCCGGACGACTGGTTCGGCTACTACACCGGCCTGCGGACCAAGGAAGACTCCGAGTCGTTCGCCTACGCGCGGGAGTCCGGGTGCGTGTGGAAGCTGTGCGACGGGGAGAGTGGTTCGAACTCGGGCCGCGTGCTTCGCGAGGAAGACGACGGACTCGATGTCGAATGGATCGTCGATCCGATGCGTTCAACTTGCTGGCAGACGCCTTGGGGCGAGCCGCAGCTCTCGTCGCGGTTGGTGAAGGTGCACTGGGGGGAACTCAAGTTCCTGATCCAGCGAGAGCGCATGCGGAGCTTCTGCAACGATGTGAACTCCGGTCTGGTTCGTGCTGGAAGGGAGTATCCGTGCCGAACGGGCGTTGGAGCGTCCGACCAAGTTCCGGCTGGTATTCCCCTCGTGCCTGCCGAGTATCGAGATTGGCTTCTCGAGACTCCGGTGGAGAGCACGATCAGCGAGGTGCGCGAGCTTCCGCTGGTTGCGACGAGCGAACGAGCCGACCGCTACGTCAAGCAAGTGCAGGCGACTGTCCCGGTCGGCTCGGCGCAACGCGTCTCGATGGGCATGGCGCTCCATCTGATTCCCGATGGCGAGGAGCACTGGTCGGACGCCGCGGGTTGGGATGGGCGCGTCGTGCAGGTCGAACGCGATCGTGCGGTCGTCGAGTTTCGGCGTGCGGCAGATCTGTGGGAACCAACGAAGGCGATGTTCCGCGTCGGTCGCCGAGTCTCGACGCGCGCACCGCTCCCCGCCGGCAATCACTGAGTTCCCAGGACGTCGCAGGCCCGTCGCATCGCGACCCGGTCGAGATCTCGCCATGGGTCGCTCTCGGAATCGACGATTGGGAGCGCGCCGAGCGCGATCAATGGCTTGCCGACATGCTCACGGGAACAGCTCGACGACGAAGTCCTCGAGCACCAAGCTCGCGTCCTTCGCGTAGATGCCGACGTAGCCGCTCGCCGGCAGCGCGCGCGGTAGGTCGACCGTCACCGGCGCGCGCTCGCCGACGCGGATCTCCG
>JADLBP010000344.1 GCA_020847695.1 Planctomycetota bacterium | reverse complement strand
TCGACGAGAACGCGCGGGTCGAAGCGGAGATCGCGGCTGCGAATGCGGCCGACGCCCTGCTCGACTGGCTCGCTCGCGGCGACCTCGCCGGGACGATGACGCGGTTCCACAGCCGCTGGAACCAGGACTCCCAAGGGTCCTCTCAAACCTCCTGAGCCAGGAGACAACGACAACTCATGAACCTCTACGAAGGCATGTTCCTCCTGGACAACCAGGTGGTCCGTGCGGACTGGAAGTCGGCGAAGAACCTCGTCGCCGACCTCGTCAAGAAGAACGGCGGCGAGATCTCGACGATCCGTCGCTGGGACGAACGCCGCCTCGCGTACGCGATCCGCGGTCGTCGTCGCGGAACCTACTACCTGACCTACTTCAAGGCCGCGCCGGAAGCGATCACCGCGATCCGCCACGACTTCGAGCTCGAGGAGCGCGTGCTGCGCTACCTGGTGCTGCGCGTCGAGTCGCTGCCCGAGACCGAAGTCGAGCTCGCCAAGGCCGAGCTCGTCGAGGGCTACACCGTCCCGCCGCCGCCGTCGGATGACGAGCCGCTGCCGGTCGAGGAGCCCATCGCCGTCGTCGAAGACGCGCCGGCCGAAATCGTCGAAGAAGTCCCCAGCGAAGCCGGAACGGAGGCTTGAGCCATGGCTGAATACTCCAAGTCGTCCCGTACTCCTCCGCCGCCGATCGCGACTCGCAACTGCGACGACCCGCGCATCGACTACAAGGAGACGGTCTACCTGCACAAGTTCCTGACTCCGCAAGCGCAGATCCTCTCGCGCAAGCGCAGCGGCTTCTGCACCCAGTGCCAGCGCCAGCTCAAGGAAGCGATCAAGCGCGCTCGTCACATGGCCCTCATGCCCTTCGTGAACTGAGAGGACCGCACCCATGGCCAACAAAGTCGAAGTGCTCCTCCGCGAGCACGTCCAGTACCTGGGCAAGTGCGGGGACGTCGTCAACGTCGCCGCGGGCTACGCGCGCAACTACCTGTTCCCGCGCAGCCTCGCGACCGTCGCCAACGACGACAACAAGAAGCAGATGGCGCGCCGTCGCGCGCGCCTCGACGCCGAAGACGCGGCGCGCACGGCCGAGCTCGACAAGCTCGTCGCGGTGCTCGCGGCGGTCACGGTGACCACGAAGGCGAAGGCCGACGCGCAGGGTCACCTGTACGGCTCGGTCAACGCCGGTCAGATCGCCGAGCTGCTCACCAAGTCGGGTCACCCGACCGAGGAGAAGCACGTGCGTCTCGACGCGCCGCTCAAGACCGTCGGCAAGCACGCGGTGAAGGTGCACGTCCACGGTGAGCGCACCGCCGACGTCACCGTCGTCGTCGAAGCCGAGCTCGGCGAAGCGAGCTAGTCGCTCCGAGAGATCCCACGCGAGCCCGCGCGACCCTTCGAAGTCGCGCGGGCTCGTTGCGTTCTCCGCGCGCGGCTTCATCGCGCTCGCGCCCACCGAGCTCGGGTTCGACGCGCGCGCAACCGTCGAGCTCGCTCCCGCCGCGGACGCGCTCGGCGAGCGCTCGCTCGGCCTCCTTCCGGCGTCGCGCATCGTGTATCCTCTGCGCGCGAGGAGGAGGAGGACATGTCGGACGAGAAAGGGATCGAGCGTCGGCCGCCGCACAACGAGGAAGCGGAACGCGCCGTCCTGGGCGGCCTGCTGCTCGCGCCCGACCGCATCCCCGAGATCGCGGAGATCGTCAACCCCGACTCCTTCTACTCGAAGCGGCACCGGATGCTGTTCGAGGTGTTGGTCTCGATCTCCAACAAGGGCCTGCCGGTCGACTACCTGACGGTCGGGCAAGCGCTCGAAGCCGAGGGCAAGTTCGAGGCGTTCGGCGGCAACGACTACTTGCTCGACGTCTCGAACGCGGTGACGACCACCGCGCACCTCGCGCACCACGCGCGGATCGTCCAGCAAGAAGCGACGCGCCGGCGGCTGATCGAGGAAGCGACCGCGATCGTCGAGGAAGCGCAGCAAACGCGCGCCGACCCCGACGCGATGCGCCTCTTGCTCGACGAATCGGAGAACCGCATCTTCCAGGTCGCGCGCCAGGGCTCGACCGAGCAGGCGGAACCGATCCGCAGCGTGCTGGTCGAGACCTTCAAGCACATCGAGAGCCAGTCGCACCGCCGCGGCATCACCGGGCTGACCACCGGCTTCACCGAGATGGATCGGCTCTTGTTCGGGCTCAACCCGGGCGACCTGATCGTGCTCGCCGCGCGTCCGTCGATGGGCAAGACCGCGCTCGCGCTGAACATGATCGAAGCCGCGGCGTTCAGCGAACCCGACGGGCTCGGCCGCAAGCCCTCGATCCTGTTCTTCAGCCTCGAAATGGGCCGTCAACAGATCGCGAGCCGGATGCTGTTCAGCCGCGCGCGCGTCGACTCGTTCCGGATGCGCACCGGCAACATCCCCGACCAGGACTACGGGGCGCTGAACGAGGTGGCGGGGGAGTTCAACCAGACCAACATCTTCATCGACGACTCGCCGGGCCTCTCGGCGATGACGATCCGCGGCCGTGCGCGGCGGATCAAGGCGCAGATCGGCCTGGACATGGTCGTCGTCGACTACCTCCAGCTGATGACCCACCCGAAGGCCGAGAGCCGACAGATGGAGATCAGCGCGATCTCGCGGTCGCTCAAGGCGCTCGCGCGCGAGCTCGGGGTGCCCGTGGTCGCGCTCTCCCAGCTCTCGCGCCAGGTCGAGCTCCGCGAGGACAAGATCCCGCAGATGTCGGACTTGCGCGAATCGGGCTCGATCGAGCAGGACGCGGACGTCATCCTGTTGCTCCACCGGCCCGAGTACTACGACCGCAACAACCCCGAGCTCAAGAACAAGGCCTTCGTGATCATCGCCAAGCACCGCAACGGACCGACCGGCGAGGTCCAGCTGCACTACTTCTCGGAGTACACGCGCTTCGAGAACCCGGCGATGACGATCTCCGAGCCGATCCTCGGTTGAGGCGAGAGTGACGCGACGAATCTGGCTCCGGCTCGCGCTCGTCCTGCTCGCCGTGTGGTCCGCGGTGCTGCCCGCGCGGGCGCAGGCCGGACAGGGACCTCCGGTGCCCGCCGCGCAGGGCGCCGCGATCGTGCGCAAGATCGAGGTCGTCGGCGCGAAGCGCTACACGCCGGAGCGATTGATCGAGGCGCTCGGCCAGCGCGTCGGCGAGCCGCTCGATCGGATGACGGTCGACCGCGGGATCAAGACGCTCTGGCAGTCGTTCCGCGTCCGCGCGACGGTCGCGGCGCGCGAAGTCCCGGACGGCGTCGAGCTCAAGCTCGAGGTCGTCGAGCTGCCCGCGGACCTCGAGCCGCGCTTCATCGGCAACGACGGGA
>JADLBP010000343.1 GCA_020847695.1 Planctomycetota bacterium | reverse complement strand
TGCCGCCGACCTGGCCCAGGTCGAACTTGCGCTGCGGGGTCACGAGCACGTCCTCGGCGAGCCCCGGAACGTCGCTGACGATCGGGTTGCGCCCCATCCGCAGCTCGACCAGTGACCCCGGAGGCGCGGCGACGCGGAAGGTCGTCGTCACGCCGGGCACGGGTACACCGACGAAGTAGAGCGTCGGATCGTCGGGAGTCGCGGTCTGTAGCGCTGGAGCCCAGTACCACGTCGCGAAGTTGACGGCGGAGTGACGTACGGACCCGGCCGCGCTGAGCGATGACCCGCTCCAGCTGTCGTCGCTTCCGCCCGTGAACATGTCCGTGCTCGTGCCGGAGATCAGCGCGGTCGCGAGTGCGTGGACAGAGACGGCGGTGCCTCCGTCCCCGCTTCCCTGAGCACCTGCGAGGTCGAACCCGGCGGCGCCGCCCCACACGCTGCTGCGGGCGAAGTGAAGGTGCGCGTTTGCGGCGGTGTAGACACCGTCGCCGCCGTCTCCCGGCGTTCCCCATTCGTAGATGTCCAGGCCCTTGAAACCGGCGATCTGACTCTCGACGAACTCCGCGCGGGCCTCGCGCACAGCGACCGCTGCTTTGACCGACGACCAGAACAGCGGCGTGACGCCACCGCTGATCGACGAGCCGTAGCAGCGCAAATCGCTGACCGTGTCTATCCCGAGTCCGGTCGGCGAGGTGACGCGGTCGAACACGATCGGGCGGGTGCAGTTTCGGACGGCGAGCCACGACTCGAACGTGAGGCCCGCCAGTACGGCGCAGTTGCCGGTGTGGACGTTCTCGACGAGGGCCAGCCCGGTAACGCGTTTCGGACCGGTACCCTGGCCGAGCAATACCAACCGCTTGTCGAGGGTGAAGGCGCCGTACGTGCCCGGCTGGATCAAGAGCACGTCGCCCGGCGACGCGAAGGCGATCGCGGGCGCGATGTCGGTGAAGTCTCCGCCGCCCGCGGCGTCGACGATGTAGGTTCCAGCGAAAGCGGGCGTGGATAGCGAGAGTACGGCGAGCAGCAGCGTGCGCATGGGAAGTGGTCTCTGGCAGGGTTGGTGGATCGTCTCCGAACGCGAATCGCGCGGGCGGCCGCAAACGGTTCATCCAACTCCGCATTGGCGCTACCCCGCCGATCTGCGCAGGCCGGCCGAGCCGAGGTCGGATGGGGGGAAGTTGGGCTGCATCAGGGTGCCGCGCGGGGTGGCCCGATCGGCGGGCGCGGGCTAAGCTGGGCGCCTTTTCCACGGCGCGTGCGGATCGTCGCGAGGCCCCCAGCGGGCCGACGGCGGCCGGCGTGCCGAACGCGAGTCCGAGGCTCGCGTGACCGCGTCCTCCAAGAGACCTGGGTGCACCATGAAGGAAGTCGTGATCGCCAGCGCCTGCCGCACGCCGGTGGGCAAGTTCCAGGGCAGCCTTGCCTCCTTTAAAGCGCCGCAGCTCGGCGCGCTCGCTATCGCCGAGGCGTGCAAGCGCGCGAACCTGCAACCGAGCCAGGTCGAGGAAGTCATCATGGGATGCGTGCTCGCCGCGGGCCTCGGGCAGAACCCGGCCCGTCAGGCGGCGCTCGGCGCCGGCGTGCCGAACACGGTCGGAGCCTTCACGGTCAACAAGGTCTGCGGCTCGGGCCTGAAGTCGATCATGCTCGCCGCGCAGGCGATCCGCGCCGGCGACGCCGACGTGATCGTCGCGGGCGGCATGGAGTCGATGACCAACGCGCCGTACCTGCTGCCCGACGCACGCGCCGGTGCGCGGCTCGGCCACGTGCAGATGCTCGACTCGATGGTCTGGGACGGCCTGTGGGACATCTACAACAACTTCCACATGGGCATCACCGCCGAGATGGTCGCGAAGAAGTACGAGATCACGCGCCGCGCCCAGGACGAGTTCGCCGCCAACAGCCACAAGAAGGCCGCCGAAGCGACCGCCGCCGGGCGCCTGGACGCCGAGAAGTTCGCGGTGATGCTCCCGCAGAAGAAGGGTGATCCGATCGCGTTCAAGACCGACGAGGGCATCCGCGGCGACACCACAGCCGACGGCATCGCGAAGATGCGCCCGGCGTTCGATCCGAACGGCTCGGTGACCGCGGCCAACGCTTCGTCGATCAACGACGGCGCGTCGGCGGTCGTCGTGATGAGCGCGGAGAAGGCGAAGGCGCTCGGGATCAAGCCGCTCGCTCGCGTGCTCTCGTACGCGACCGCGGGCTGCGCGCCCGAATGGGTGATGATGGCGCCGGAAGGCTCGATCAAGGCGTGCGCGGCGAAGGCCGGCAGGAAGCCGACCGACTTCGACCTGCACGAGATCAACGAAGCGTTCTCGGCGGCCGCTCTCGCGCTGACGCGCGTGCTCGAGCTCGACCCGAACCGCATCAACGTCAACGGCGGCGCGGTCGCGATCGGTCACCCGATCGGCGCGAGCGGCGCGCGGATCTTCACGACGCTGCTCCACGCGATGGCGCAGCGCAAGGCGAAGACCGGCATGGCGTCCTTGTGCCTCGGCGGCGGCAACGCCGTGTCGCTCGCGGTGGAGGCGCTCTGACCATGGCCGGCCTCTTCCAGCGCATCGCGGTGATCGGTGCGGGCACGATGGGCAACGGCATCGCCCAGGTGTTCGCGGGTGCGGGCAGCCAGGTCGAGCTGATCGACGTCAGCGCTCCGGCGCTCGAGAAGGGCCTCGCCAACATCGAGGGCTCGCTCGCGCGGATCGTCAAGAAGGGCGGGCTCGACCAAGCGGCCGCCGACGCGACGCGCAAGCGCATCGCCGGCTCCGGCGAGCTCGCGCGCGCGAAGGACTGCGAGCTCGTCGTCGAAGCGGTCGTCGAGCGCGCGGACGTCAAGACGAAGATCTTCGGCGAGCTCGACAAGCTCTGCGCGCCGACGACGATCCTCGCGACCAACACGTCGTCGATCTCGATCACGCAGATCGCCGCGTCGACGAAGCGCGCCGACAAGGTGATCGGCATGCACTTCATGAATCCGGTGCCGCTGATGAAGCTCGTCGAGATCATCCGCGGCCAGGAAACGTCCAGCGAGACGTGCGCGAAGATCACCGCGTGCACCGAGGCGCTGGGCAAGGTGCCGGTCGAGGCGAACGACTACCCGGGCTTCGTGTCGAACCGCGTGTTGATGCCGATGATCAACGAAGCGGTGTTCTGCCTGATGGAAGGCGTCAGCACCCGCGAAGGCATCGACACCGTGATGAAGCTCGGCATGAACCACCCGATGGGGCCGCTCGCGCTCGCCGACTTGATCGGCCTCGACGTGTGCCTCGACATCCTGAACGTGCTGCACGACGGACTCGGTGACCCGAAGTACCGTCCGTGCCCGCTGCTGAAGCGCTACGTCGCCGCCGGCCGGCTCGGCCGCAAGGTCGGCAAGGGCTTCTACGACTACGCCTGATCCCACGCGCCCTCTCGTCCGTCCCCCGCAGAGACCCCCGAAAGCACTCGAGGAAGTTCGATGGATTTCGCCCTGACCGAAGAACTGGAAGCCGTGAAGGCGACCGCGCACGAGTTCGCCGAGCACGAGCTCCTGCCGCGCGCGACGCAACACGACCGCGACGCGCACATCGAGCCCGCGGTGTTCCAGAAGATGGCCGAGCTCGGCTTCTGGGGCCTGACGGTGCCCGAGGAGTACGGCGGCGCGGCGCTGGGCAACCTCGCGTTGTCGATCGTGCTCGAGGAACTCAACTGGGGCTGCGCGGCGACCGGCGTGACGGTGTCGGTGCACAACTCGCTCGTGTGCTCGCCGATCACGAAGTACGGCACGGCGGAGCAGAAGAAGCGCTGGCTGCCGAAGCTCGCGTCGGGCGAGATCCTCGGCGCGTACTGCCTGACCGAGCCGAACTCGGGCTCGGACGCTGCGGCGTTGAAGACGCGCGCGGAGAAGGTCGGCAGCGACTGGGTGCTCAACGGGACGAAGGTGTGGGTGACCACCGGCTCGCTCGCCGGAGTCCTGATCGTCTACGCGCGCACCGACCCGACCGTGCACAAGGCGAAGGGCATCACCGCGTTCATCGTGCCGACGAGCACGCCGGGCGTGACGATCGGCAAGAAGGAGCTGAAGTGCGGTATCCGCGGCTCGCCCGCGGTCGAGATCATCTTCGAGAACGTCAAGCTCGGCGCCGACGCCGTGCTCGCCGAAGTGCACCGCGGCTTCCCGATCGCGCTCGACACGCTCGACGGCGGTCGCATCGGCATCGCGAGCCAAGCGATCGGCATCGGGCGCGCTTGCCTCGAGGCTTCGATCAAGTACTCGAAGGAGCGCGAGCAGTTCAAGAAGCCGATCGCCGAGTTCCAGGCGGTGCAGTGGAAGCTCGCCGACATGGCGGCCAAGCTCGACGCCGCGCGCCTGCTCGTGCACCGCGCCGCGTGGTTGCGCGACCATGGTCGGCCGTGCGGCCGTGAGGCGGCGATGGCGAAGCTGCTCGCGAGCCAAGCGTGCAACTACGCCGCCGACGAATGTCTCCAGATCCACGGTGGAGCCGGCTATACCGACCACTTCACGGTCGAGCGACTCTTCCGCGACGCGCGCATCACCGAGATCTACGAAGGCGCGACCGACATCCAGCGCCTGGTGATCGCGCGCAGCCTCCTGACCACCGGAGCCTGAGCTCTTCCTTGTCCGAAGTCGCTCGCATCGCCGATCGACTGCTCGCGGGCGACCGTACGGCGCTCGCGCGGTTGATCTCGTGGGCCGAGAACGGCGATCCGCGCTTCCGCGCGGAGCACGCCGTCTTCTACCCGCGGGTCGGGCGCGCGCGGCGCATCGGCATCACCGGACCGCCGGGCGCCGGCAAGTCGACGTTGGTCAACGAGCTCGCGCGCGTGCTGCGCGAGCAGGGTAAGACCGTCGGGATCCTCGCGGTCGATCCGACGAGCCCGATCTCGGGCGGCGCGCTGCTCGGCGATCGGATCCGGATGGAAGGGCGCACGCTCGACCCCGGCGTGTTCATCCGCTCGATGGCGAGCCGCGACAGCCACGGCGGCCTCGCGCGCGCCGCGGTCGACGCCTGCGACGCGATGGACGCGTTCGGCTTCGACGTGATCCTGCTCGAGACCGTCGGCGTCGGCCAAGCCGAGTACGATGTCGTCGGCGCGGCCGATTCGGTCCTCGTGGTGCTCTGCCCGGGCGCGGGCGACGGCATCCAGGCGATGAAGGCCGGCCTGCTCGAAGTCGCGGACTTCCTCGTCGTGAACAAGTGTGACCTCCCCGGCGCCGATCGCCTGCAGAACGACCTCAGCGAGGCCGTGCACGTGCGTTTCACCAAGCGCGCGTGGACGCCGCCGATCGTCGCGGTCAGTGCGTCGACCGAGTTCGGCATCGTCGAGCTGCTGCAAGAGGTCGAGAAGCACTTCACGCACCTCGCGAGCTCGAACCTCGTCGACGCGCGCCGCGAGAAGCGCGTGCAGCACGTCGAAAACGTCGTCAACGAACGCCTGCGGATCGCGATCTGGCGCGACCACGGTTGGCGTGCGCACGTCGAGCGCGAGCTCGCGCGCTCGATCTCGCCCTACGAAGTCGCCGCCGGCGTGCTCGCGGAACTCTCCGCGGGTCTCGCCGACGCTCGCACCGAACGCGGAGTGGCCAAGTCATGACGATCTCGTCCAACGATCACGGCGCGAAGCAAGGCGCCAAACAAGCGTCGAACGTGCGGACGGTCGACGCCGAAGCCGCGTGGGCGGCGGCGTTCGCCGAGTCGAAGCTGCGCGACGTGGAGTTCACGACGCTGTCGGGCTCGAAGCTCGCGCCGCTGTACGGCCCCGAGCACGCGCCGGTCGACTACCAGCGCGATCTCGGCTACCCGGGCTCGTTCCCGTTCACGCGCGGCGTGCACCCGACGATGTATCGCGGCCGCCTGTGGACGATGCGCCAGTTCGCGGGCTTCGGCACCGCGCAGCAGACCAACGAGCGCTTCAAGTTCCTGCTCGCGCACGGGCAGACCGGGCTGTCGACCGCTTTCGACTTCCCGACGTTGATGGGCTACGACTCCGACCACGCGCACTCGCAGGGCGAGGTCGGGCAGGTCGGCGTCGCGATCTCGAGCCTCGAGGACATGGAGACGTTGTTCTCCGGGATCCCGCTCGGCGAGGTGTCGACCTCGATGACGATCAACGGGCCGGCGCCGATCGTGCTCGCGTTCTACATCGCCGCCGCCGAGAACCAAGGCGTCAGCCCGCGCGACATCCGCGGCACGGTGCAGAACGACATCCTGAAGGAGTTCCAGGCGCAACACGCGTGGCTCGTGCCGCCCGAACCCGCGCTGCGGATGATCACCGACGTGATGTCGCATTGCGCGAAGCACGTCCCGCAGTTCAACACGATCTCGATCAGCGGCTACCACATCCGCGAGGCGGGCTCGACGGCGGCGCAGGAGCTCGCGTTCACGCTCGCGAACGGGATGGAGTACGTGAAGCGCGGCATCGCGGCCGGCATGGACGTCGACGACTTCGCGCCGCGGCTCTCGTTCTTCTTCGACAGCCATCTCGACTTCTTCGAGGAGATCGCCAAGTTCCGCGCGGCGCGACGCATCTGGGCTCGCAAGATGCGCGACGTCTTCGGCGCGAAGAACCCGCGCTCGTGGATGCTGCGCTTCCACACGCAGACCGCGGGCGTGTCCCTGACCGCTCAACAGCCCGAGAACAACATCGTGCGCACCGCGTTCGAGGCGCTCGCGGCGGTGCTCGGCGGCACGCAATCGCTGCACACGAACTCGATGGACGAGACGCTCTCGCTGCCGACCGAGAAGGCGGTGAAGATCGCGTTGCGCACGCAGCAGATCATCGCGGAGGAGAGCGAGGTCGCGCACGTGATCGACCCGCTCGCGGGCTCGTACTTCGTCGAAGCCGAGACGAATCGCCTCGAAGCCGAAGCGGAGAAGTACTTCGCCGAGATCGATCGCCGCGGCGGGATCGTGCCCTGCATCGACGCGGGCTACATCCAGAAGGAGATCCACCGCTCGGCGGTGCTCTACCAACGCGCGATCGAGCAGAAGGAGAAGAAGGTCGTCGGCGTCAACTGCTACGTCGAGGAGGGCGACGGCAAGCCCGAGATCGAACTCCACCGGATCGGCCCCGCGGTCGAGCGCGAGCAATGCGCGCGGCTCGCGAGCCTGCGCAAGCGCCGCGACGCGACGCGGGTGAAGCGCGAGCTCGACGCCATCCGCGCCGCGTGCCGCTCGACGGACAACCTGCTCGAGCGTTTCGTCAGCGCGGCGCACGCGTACTGCACGCTGGGCGAGATCGCCGACGTCCTGCGCGCCGAGTTCGGCGTCTACAAGGAGCCGAAGATCCTGTGAACCCGGCCCTCGCGAAACCGCTGCTCGTCGCAGGTGCCTTCGATGCCCTCCTGGGCGTCGGGTTCCTGGCGTGGGCGGCGTC
>JADLBP010000342.1 GCA_020847695.1 Planctomycetota bacterium | reverse complement strand
TGACGAACCTGGAGCGCGGCGACCACGCGATCCTGCGCAAGCCCTTCGAGCTCTACGCCGGGTTCTTCCTGCGCGTGACGAAGGGGATCTCGCGCGAGCAGGAGCTCGCCGCCGACCGCCTCGCCGCGGAGTGCGCGGGCTCCGCGCCGCTCGCGTCGAGCCTGGGGAAGTTGACGCGCCTCGCTCCCGCGTTCGACGTGTTCGTCCACTCCGTCTGCGCGCCGGTGCTCGAGGCGAAGCTCCGTCCGCCGTTGCTCTCGGGCTTCGAGCGCTTCGTCCTCGAGCCCGAAGTCGCGGCGCAACTCGATCGCGTCGAGCAAGCGGAACGCCGACGCGCGAGCTGCTCGAGGATCCCGCCGACGCGGAGCTCGCGTGGCTCGAGTTCGCGCTGCCCGGGCACGACGTCCGCGCCTGGCCGCGGATCGCGTGGCCCGACGTCTGCGCGCGCGTCTGGGTCCCGCGGTGGCGCGACGTCGCCACGCGGCACGCGGCGCTGCTCGCGGAGCTCACCTTCGGCGACTGGGTGGCCCGAGCCCGCGAGATCGAGCCGCTCGCGAAGAAGTTGGATCCGAGCGACGCGAAGCGGCCGCGGCCGGCGGAAGTCCGCGCGGCGCGCGAGCTGCTCGAGTGCGCGCTCGCGAGCGGACTCGCGCGGGAGGAATGGAGCCTCTCGAACGCCCCCGGCGCGCCGGTGATCGCGCGACGCGACGGCGACGAGCTGCGGCCGTTCGGCCTCGCCGAGCGCGTCGCGACCGACATCGACGAGGCGCGGCGGGTCGACGCACTGCTCGCCTCGCACGGACTCTCGACGCGGACGTTGCTCGCTCCCGACTGAACGAAAAGACGGGCCCGGCCATGCGGCCGAGCCCGTCGTCGTGCTCACGCACCGGCGTCGCGCCGGCGCGGCGTCAAGAGCCGTGCGGGCCCTTGCGCACGAGCTCGTCGGCGAGCGCGTTCGCGCCGTAGACCTTGCGGAACGTCTCGATCATCGCGCGCGCGTCGACGGACACCGCGCGGCCTTGGACCTCGTCGAACGCGATGTCCCAGACCAGGCTCTGGATGTTGCCGTCGAAGATCAATCCGACGACCGCGCCGTTGCGGTCGACCGTCGGCGAGCCCGAGTTGCCGCCGATGATGTCGCACGTCGAGACGAAGTTGAACGGCACGTCGAGGTCGAGCTTCTTCTTCGCGGTCGCCCAGCTCGCCGGGATCTCGAACGGATACGCCTCGCGGCGCTCCCGCGCGCGCTCGAACAGACCGCCGAGCTTGGTGAACGCCGGCACCTTGCGGCCGAGTTCCTCGTAGCCGACGACCTTGCCGTACGACAGGCGCAGCGTGAACGTCGCGTCGGGGTAGACGCTGTCGCCGTACACCGCGAAGTTGGCCGCCGCGATCTTGGCGTACGCCGAACGCTCGACCGATTGCACTTCGTCTTCCCAGCGCTTGCGCAGCGTGCGGTTCTCACCGTCGAGCGCCTTGACCAGCGCGATCAACGGATCCTTCGACGCGTCGACCGCCGCCTTGCCGCCTTCGTAGAGGCGCTTGCGCTCCGCGACGTCGGCGAGCTTGGTGTTGCGGATCAGCTCCTCGGCGCGCGCGCGCGGCGACTTGCCCGCGAGCGCGGCGACGACCGCCGGATCGGACGCGCCGAGCACTTCGGCCATGTACGACAGGCGCATCGTCAAGCGCTGGATCTCGAGGTCCGGGTAGACCGGCGCCGGCGAGAGCAGTTGGAACTCGAGGCTCTCGAGCGCCGAGTCCGAGTACTCGCGCAAACGCTCGCCGTTCGGCTTCTGCTTCTCGTCCGCGACGCGCACCAGCGTCTTCGCGACGCCGGCGAGCTCGGAACCAAGCGACAGCGAGCCGCCGCCGAGCGCGCTGAAGCGATGGTAGAAGCCGCGGTAGGCCGCTTGCGCCGAGGCGATCTCGTCCCACGCGCCGCCCCACTGCTTCTGCCACTCGGGATTCGCCGCGATGGCCGCGCGCAGCTTCGCTTCCGCGTCGGCCTTGCGCTTCATCAGCTCGGGATCCTGCAGGCCGGCCAGGCGGCCGGTCAGAGCCTTGCGGCTGTTCTGCACGCCGAAGAGGTCGTCCTCGGCGATGCGACGCCATTCCTCGCTGCGGTCGCTGAAGGTCTTCAGCCAGATCTCGGTGCGCCACAGCCCGGCGAGGCCGAACGGCAGGCGCACGTCGCGCAAGAACTCGAGGTGCGACATGGTGAACGCGCGCTCGGTGCTGCCGGGGTGGCCCGCGACGAACACGAGCTCGCCTTCGTCGACGCCCTTCTCGTTCCACTTCAGCCAGTGGCGCGGCGTGATCGGCTTGCCGTCGTCGTAGACGCGGAAGAAGGTGCAGTCGAGGTTGAAGCGCGGGAACTCGAAGTTGTCCGGATCGCCGCCGAAGAACGCCGCTTGCTTCTCGGGCGCGAAGACGAGCCGCACGTCCTTGTAGTTCTTGTAGAGGTACAGGTGGTACGCGCCGCCTTGGTAGAGCGTCACGACCTCGGGCTTGAGGCCGGTCTTCTCGCGCGCGGCGGATTCGATCGCGCTCATCGCGGCGCGGCGAGCGGCGAGCGCTTGGCCCGTGCTCATCTCCGGCTTGACGTCCGCGTTGACCTGCGCGGTGACGTCCTCGATCGACCACAGGCAGTCGAGCTCGAGGTCGGGGCACGCGAGCTCCTGTTCCTGGCCCTTCGCGACGTAGCCGGTCGCGAGCAGGTCGCGCTCCGGCGTCGAGAGCTTCGCGAGCATGTCCGAGCCGACGTGGTGGTTGGTCATCACCAGGCCCGAGCCGCTGACGAACGAGCCCGA
>JADLBP010000341.1 GCA_020847695.1 Planctomycetota bacterium | reverse complement strand
TGCTCGGCGAGCTCGCGCTCGACGCGGGCGTGCGCGAAGTCGGCGAGACGGTGCGTTTCGCGTCGATCGACCAGATGCGCACCGATCTCGATCCGTCGCACACGGTGACCGAGGAGATCGCCGGTCGCAGCGACGTCGTCAAGATCGGCGATCGCACGGTGCGCATCGAGAGCTTCCTCGATCGCTTCGGCTTCCCGGTCAGCGTGCAGCGCTCCAGCGTCGCGCAGCTCTCGGGCGGCGAACGCAATCGCGTGCTGCTCGCGAAGCTGTTGCTCGAAGGCGGCAACGTGCTCGTGCTCGACGAGCCGACCAACGACCTCGACCTCGCGACGTTGCGTGCGCTCGAGGAGGCGCTGATCGCGTTCCCGGGCGCGGCGATCGTCGTCAGCCACGATCGTTGGTTCCTGGATCGTGTCGCGACGCAGATCCTCTACCTCGACGGCCACGGCCACGCGCGCACGCACTTCGGCGATCTCTCGAGCCTGCTCGAGAAGCTCGCCGAGGAGCGTCGCAGCGCGAGCGCGTCGGCATCCGCCGCGGCGATGGCGACCGCTGCGTCGACGCCGAAGCCCGCCGCGCCGGCTGCCGCGCCGAAGACGAGGCGCATCGCGCCGTGGGAGCTGAAGGAGCTCGAGCGCGTCGAAGCCGACATCGCGCGCCACGAAGCCGAGCTCGCGGAGCTCGACACGCGCCTCGCCGATCCCGCGCTCTACACCGGACCGAAAGCGGAGCTGGAGAAGGTCAACCAACGCCGCGCGACGCTGGGCGCCGAGCTGCCGAAGCTCTACGCGCGTTGGGAAGAGCTCGAGACGCTGCGCTCGCCGCCGAAGTGACGGCACCACCTTCGCTGGTGGTCGAGCCTCGTCGGTCGGATCCATCCGAGATGGCAAGCGTGGCCCCCGCGCGTCAGGACGTTCGAGCGCACGACAACCGCGCACGTCGATCCGATTTCGGCCATCCACCTGCGCCCTCCACGCTGCCGACGTGGGTCGCCTTGACGGCTCCCGCCACACGTTCGATCCTGTGCTCCATGTCCGACCGCGCCCGCCAGAGTTCCGACACGTCGGGAACCTCGCTCAGCGTCTCGCTGCCGAGCGAGATGCGTGCCTTCGTCGACGACGCGGTTGCACGGGAGCACTTCGGATCGGCGAGCGAGTTCATCCGCGAGCTGATCCGCCGGGCGCAGCGGGCCCGCGACAAGGAGGAGTTCGAGCTCAAGCTGCTGCAATCGCTCGGCTCGGGCTCCGGAATCAGGGCCGACGCGAAGTTCTGGAAGCGCAAGCGCTCCCGGCTCGAGAAGCGCCACGGCACCAAACGGCGCAAGGCCGAGTGACCCGTGGCGCCGCGGCGCATCGTGCTCACACCGGCCGAGGAACGCGAGCTCGATTCAGCGGCGGACCGTCTCGCTGTCGCTGAGGGCGTCGGACTCGCACTGCGATTCATCGCGAGCGCGGCGTCGACGTTTGGACGACTCTCGGAACGCCCTTGGCTCGGTCGACGCCGGAGCTTCGAGCACCACCAGCTCCGCGACGTTCGATCGTGGCGAGTGAAAGGGTTCGACAACTGGCTGGTCTTCTACCGCGCGAGCGGCGACGAGCTCACGATCGTCTCGGTGGTGCACGGAGCACGCGATCTCGATGCGCTCTTCGACGGGCCGGACCCCCAGAACTGATCCGGCGGCGCGTGCGGAGTGAAGCGCGATTCCACGAGCGGCTTGGCCCTGCACGCAGGCGGACGCGTCACTCCGTGAGCAAGCAGTAGGGCGACAAGCGGCCCCAGCCTTCGCTCTCCCACTCCTCGAGTCGTGGCGCGAGCACGCGCTCGGGCACGCCGTCGCGATCGGCGTCGAGCAAGACGACGGGAGTAGCGGCGGAGCTGGAGCCGACTTCGCCGAGCAGCAGATACACGTGGCCGCGTTCGTCGTCGAAGGCGAGCAGCTCCTCGTGATCGCGACTCAAGACCGCACACGAGCTCGGACTCGCGACCAAGCGCTCGGCGCCCCCAGAGAGGTCGAAGCTCACGATCTCGCGCGACCGCTCGAACCACGCGAGCAGACGCCGCGGCTGAGAGCGCGTCGCGACGAGAGCCCGAGGCGCGCCGCGCGGACCGTTCTCGGCCTCGTGCCATACGCGGTCGACCCGTGAACGACGCGGGAGTCGCCACGTGCCGGCGTCGAAGCACGGCGCCGACGCGCCGGCTGCGTCCAACGGATCGAAACTCCACAGCTCGATCTCGATCGAGCCCTTTCCACGACCCGCTACGACCAGATCGAGCGCACCCGCCGTAGCGACGTCGAGCGGCTGGAACTCGGTCGGGAACTTCTGAGTCGCTTCGTACTCCCGCAGACCCGCTCCGTCGAGAGCCCATTGGACGACGACGCCTGGCGCTTCCAAGAACGTGCCGTGAGTCATGCGCAGGAAGCCACCGTCGACCGAGGTGATCGTTTCGAGCGAAGCCGAATTGCGTGCGGCGACCGCTTCAACCGGTGGGGTCGGCCTCGCTTCGGGCGCGCACGCCGCGAGCAGCACGACGGCCGGCCAAACCTTCGACTTCGAGCGCATGGGAATCGGAGGCGAGTCTAGCTCAGCTCTCCGCCCATCGCTTGCCACCGAGGAGACGACGCCCCATCCTGGTGGCGACCGCTCGGCGGTCGAAAGGAAGACGATCGTGAAGACACGCACGGCTACGCGCGGCTACGCCCGCTTGACCCAACCGCTCGTTCGCGAGAACGGCGTCCTTCGTCCCGCGACGTGGGACGAGGCGCTCGATCGCGCCGCGGACGGCTTCAAGCGCAACGTGGCGGCTCGCGGCGGCGACGCGCTCGGCATCTTCAGCTGCTCGAAGTCCACCAACGAGGTGAACTTCCTCGCGCAGAAGCTCGCGCGCATCGCGTTCCGCACCCACAACATCGACAGCTGCAACCGGACATGACACGCCCCTAGCGTCGTCGGTCTGGCGACTGTCTTCGGTGCAGGTGGCGGCACGAACTCCTACCGCGAAGTGGAGGAGGCGGACGTCGTCTTCCTATGGGGCTCGAACGCGCGCGAAGCGCACCCGATCTGGTTCCACCATCTCTTGAAGGGCGTCCGCAACGGCGCGCGCCTCTACGTGATGGATCCGCGTCGCACGCCGTCGGCGCAGTGGGCCGACGTGTGGCTCGGCCTCGACGTCGGCAGCGACATCGCGCTCTCGAACACGATGGCGCGCGAGATCATCCACGCCGGGCTGCACGACCGGAAGTTCGTCGCGCACGCGACCGAAGGCTTCGACGCGTATCGCGCGGCGGTCGAGAGCTACACGCTCGAGCGCGGCGAGCAACTGACCGGCGTCCCCGCCGACGTGATCCGCGAAGCGGCGCACGCGTTCGCCAAGGCGAAGAACGCGATGATCTGTTGGACGCTCGGCATCACCGAGCACCACAACGCGGTCGACAACGTGCTCTCGCTGATCAACCTCTGCCTCCTGACCGGCCACGTCGGCAAATGGGGCTCGGGCTGCAATCCGCTGCGCGGTCAGAACAACGTGCAAGGCGGCGGCGACATGGGCGCGATCCCCAACCGGTTGCCGGGCTTCCAGGACATCCTCGACCCCGCGATCCGCGAGCGTTTCGAGCGCCACTGGAACGTGCCGCTCGCGCCGCGCTACGGTTGGAACCTGACGCAGATGCTCCAGGCGATGGGGCGCAAGCAGCTGACGTCGCTCTTCGTCATCGGCGAGAACCCGGCGCAGTCCGATGCGGACTCGGGCCACGTCGAGGAGTTGCTGCGCGGGCTCGACCACCTGGTCGTGCAGGAGATCTTCCTGACCAAGACCGCGCAGCTCGCGCACGTCGTGCTGCCCGCCGCGGCGACGTGGTGCGAAGGCGACGGCACGGTGACCAACAGCGAGCGGCGCGTCCAACGCGTGCGCAAGGCGGTCGAGCCGCCGGCGGGCGCGAAGGACGAGCTCTGGATCCTCTGCGAGCTCGCGCGCCGCATGGGCGTCGACTTCGGCCATCCGACCGCGGAAGACGTGTGGAACGAATTCCGCGTCGTCGCGCCGGAGTTCGCGGGCGGGATGAGCTACGCGCGCCTCGCCGAGCTCGGCGGCATCCAATGGCCGTGCCCCGACGAGTCGCATCCTGGCACGCCGTTCCTGCACGGCCGCTTGTGGGCCGAGCCGCGCGGCGGACGCGCCGCGCCGTTCTCCGTCGTGCACCACGAAGGACCGGTCGAGCAACCGGACGCGGACTACCCGCTGCTGTTGACCACCGGGCGCAGGCTCGAGTCCTACAACACCGGCGTGCAGACCGGCGGATATCAGTCGCCGTTGCACACGGGCGAGCGGCTCGAGCTCTCCGGCGAGGACGCCGAGCGCCTGGGCATCGCCGACGGTTCGCTGGTCGACGTCCACTCGCGACGCGGGAGCCTGACCGTCGAAGCGCGGATCGACCGCGCGCTGCGCCCGGGCTTGGTGTTCATGACCCTCCACTTCCCCGATCAGGTCAACACGAACCTGTTGACGATCGACGCCTCCGATCCGAAGTCGGGCACCGCCGAGTTCAAGGCGTGCTCGGTGCGCGTCGAACCGGCGGCGAGACCCGCTGCCGCGAGATAGACACGATGGACATTCGCCTGCCGGACGCAGAAGCCAGCGCCGAGGAACGCGACGCGATCGATCGGTTGCTCGGACCTCCGAGCTCTTCCTGGTCGGGCGGCGAGACGAAGAGCGAGCGCGACGGCCGCGTCGCGTTCGGCGGTGCGGAGCAACGCGGCGAGCGACATCGACTCCTGCCGTGCTTGCACGCACTGCAAGCGCGCGTCGGCTGGATCAGCGAAGGCGGCCTCGGCTACGTCTGCGAACGCCTCGGCGTCCCGCCCGCCGAAGCGTGGTCGGTCGCGACGTTCTACGCGCTGCTCGCGACCGAGCCCCGGCCGCGCCGCGTCGTGCACGTGTGCGACGACATCGGCTGCCGCGCGAAGGGCGCCGCCAAGCTCTGCGAGGACCTCGAGCGCGAGGTCGGACCCGCGTTCTCCGCCTCGCACGGCGCGCACGAAGGCGAGCAGCGCGCGCACGACCCCGAGCGGCCGACGTGGATGCGCTCGCCGTGCCTCGGGCTCTGCGATCGCGCACCCGCGGCGCTGGCGACCGAAGCCGGCGTCGAACCGATCGAGCAGCTCGCCGGCGAAGTCACCGTCGAGCGCGTGAAGCGTCTGCTCGCCGCGCCGCTCTCCGAACGCGACGCCGCGGAGCTGCCGCCGCTGCCGCAACGAGGCGATCGGTCGCTGCGACTGCTCGCGCGCGTCGGTGTGGTCGATCCCGAGAGCCTCGACGCGTACCGCGCGGCGGGCGGCTATCGGGCGCTCGAGCGCGCGCTCGAGCTCGGGCCGGACGCCGTGCTGCGCGAAGTGCACGCTTCGAAGCTCGTCGGCCGCGGCGGCGCCGCGTTCCCGACCGGGCGCAAGTGGGAAGCGGTGCGCAAGGAGCCCGCGACGCCGCGTTACCTCGTCTGCAACGCCGACGAGTCCGAGCCGGGCACCTTCAAGGACCGCGTGCTGCTCTGCGGCGATCCGTTCGCGGTCGTCGAGTCGATGACGATCGCGGCGTACGCGGCGAACTGCTCGAAGGGATTCCTCTACGTGCGCGCCGAGTATCCGCTGGCCGCGGAGCGCATCGAGCACGCGCTCGCCGCCGCGCGCGCCGCGACCTTGCTCGGCGCGAACATCCGCGGCCGCGGCTTCGATTTCGACATCGAGGTCCGCCGCGGCGCGGGCGCGTACATCTGCGGAGAGGAGACCGCGCTCTTCGAGTCGATCGAAGGCCGTCGCGGCGAGCCGCGCTCGAAGCCGCCGTTCCCGGTGCAGTCGGGTCTCTTCGGCAAGCCGACGGTCGTCAACAACGTCGAGACGTTGGTCAACGTGCTCGACATCGTGCTCTCGGGCGGCGCGGAGTACGCGAAGGTCGGCACCGCGCAGTCGACCGGCACGCGACTCTTCTGCCTCAGCGGCAACGTGCGCAAGCCCGGCGTGTACGAGGTGCCGTCGGGGACCAAGCTGCGCGCGTTGGTCGAGCTCGCGGGCGGCGTGCCCGCAGGCCGCGAGCTGCGCGCGATCCTGCTCGGCGGCGCCGCGGGCGGATTCGTGCGGCCGGACGAGCTCGACCTCGAGCTCTCGCTCGAAGCCGCGCGCGCGGCGGGCTCGACGCTCGGTTCGGGCGTGGTGATGCTGTTCGACGATTCCGTCGAGCTCACCGGCGTCGTCGCACGCATCGCCCGGTTCTTCCGCGAGGAATCGTGCGGCCAGTGCGTGCCGTGTCGCGTCGGCACCGTGCGCCAGGAGGAAGCTCTGACGCGCATCGCGTGCGGCAAGACGCACGGCAACACGCAGGACGAGCTCGCGCTGCTCGACCACGTCGGCGCCGGGATGAAGGACGCGTCGATCTGCGGGCTCGGCCAGACCGCGTACTCGGCGGTCGAGTCGGCGATCAAGCGTTTGGACCTCTTCCGGAGCCTGGCTCCACCCCCGCTGCTTCGCCCCGCAGCTCCCTCCCAACCCGCTGTTTCGCCACAGGGCGAAGCAGCGGGGGTGGAGCCAGGCTCCGTACTGATCGACGGCCGCGCGATCGTAGCGAAGCCCGGCGCCACGATCCTGCAGACCTGCCGCGAGCACGGCATCGAAGTGCCGACGCTCTGCTACCTCGAGACCTTGACCCCCGCGAACGCCTGTCGCCTCTGCGTCGTCGAGCTCGAGGGCGGGCGCGTGCTCGCGCCGAGCTGCTCGCGCGCCGTCGAGCCCGGCATGAAGATCCACACGCAGTCGCCGCGGGTGCGGCACTCGCGCAAGATGGTGCTCGAGATGCTCGCGTCGTCGGTCGACCTCTCGACCGCGCCGGGGCTCGCGGAGCTGCTCGTCGAGTACGAGGCCGAGCCCGCGCGCTACGGCACGCCGCAGCCCGCGCACGATCGCGACCACGCGCACGCCGGCCACCAAGCCGCCGCCGAGCCCGCGTTCGCCGCGACCGTCGCGCAACCGGTCAAGATCGACAACGACCTGTACGTACGCGACTACGCGAAGTGCGTGCTCTGCTACAAGTGCGTCGAAGCCTGCGGCGACGACCACCAGAACACGTTCGCGATCGGCGTCGCCGGCCGCGGCTTCGACGCGCGCATCTCGACCGAGTTCGACGTCGCGCTCCCCGACTCCGCGTGCGTCTACTGCGGCAACTGCATCGCGGTGTGCCCGACCGGCGCGCTGATGGCCAAGGACGAGTTCGACCTCCGCGCGGCCGGCAAGTACGACGAGCGGAAGGAGACGACCGCCGACACGATCTGCCCCTACTGCGGCGTCGGCTGCACGCTGCGCTTGCACGTGCAGGACGGGAAGATCGTCAAGGCGACGTCGCCGCTCGACAACCGGATCACGCTCGGCAACCTCTGCATCAAGGGCCGCTTCGGCTGGCGCTTCGTGCAGCCGCGCGAGTAATCTGCGCGCGCCCTACGTCCGAAGTCCACCCCGACTCGGCCGACCGTCGCATTCCCCCGGGTGTCGGAGTCCGCATATCCCTGTGCGGTTCCCCGAACACCCGAGGTCGCCATGAAAGCCGTCATGACCCAAGCTCCCCAGCCCACCGTTCCGTCCGACATCGAGATCGCCCAACGCGCCAAGCCTCGTCCGATCGTCGACGTCGCGCGCGACATCGGCTTGACCGCCGACGACATCGATCTCTACGGCAAGTACAAGGCGAAGCTCCCGCTCGAGCTCAGCGCGCGCAAGGCGAAGGGTCGACTGGTGCTGGTCACCGCGATCAATCCGACGCCGGCGGGTGAAGGCAAGAGCACGGTCAGCGTCGGCCTGACGCAAGCGTTCCGGAAGATCGGCGTCAACGCGATCCTCTGCATGCGCGAGCCGAGCCTCGGCCCCGTGTTCGGCGTCAAGGGCGGCGCGGCGGGCGGCGGCTACGCGCAGGTGATCCCGATGGAGGACATCAACCTCCACTTCACCGGCGACTTCCACGCGATCTCGAGCGCGCACTCGCTGCTGTCCGCGGTGCTCGACAACCACCTGCAGCAAGGGAACGAGCTCGGCATCGATCCGCGCCGCATCACGTGGCCGCGCACGATCGACATGAACGACCGCGCGCTGCGCAACGCGGTGATCGGTCTCGGCGGTCCGGCGGAAGGCGTCGTGCGCGAGGAGCACTGGGTGATCATCCCGGCGAGCGAGATCATGGCGATCCTCTCGCTCTCGAGCTCGCGCGAGGACCTCGAAGCGCGCCTGAACCGCATCGTCGTCGGCTCGACCTACGGCAAGGACAAGAAGCCGGTGCGCGCGAGCCAACTCAACGTCGCGGGCGCGATGTCGATGCTCTTGAAGGACGCGCTGCGGCCGAACCTCGTGCAGACGCTCGAGGGCGGGCCCGCGCTGGTCCACTGCGGCCCGTTCGGCAACATCGCGCACGGCTGCAACTCGATCATGGCGACCAAGGCGGGGCTCGCGCTCGCCGACGTCGTCGTCACGGAAGCCGGCTTCGGCTCCGACCTCGGCGCGGAGAAGTTCTTCGACATCAAGTGCCGCGCGGGCGGGCTCAAGCCGGAGGCGGCGGTGCTCGTCGCGACGATCCGCTCGCTGAAGATGCAGGGCGGCGCGGACAAGAAGGCGCTCGGGGTCGAGAACCTGGCGGCGCTGCAGAAGGGACTCGAGCACGTCGACCACCACGTCGCGAACGTCAAACAGTTCGGCGTGCCGGTGGTGCTCGCGATCAACCGCTTCAGTGCCGACACCGACGCGGAGATCAAGATGCTGCGCGAGCACGCCGAGAAGCGCGGCTTCAAGGTCGTGCTCTGCGAAGTGTGGGCGAAGGGCGGCGCGGGCGGCGAAGAGCTGGCGCGCGAAGTGCTCGGGCTGCTCGAGCAGAAGAAGGCGAACTTCCAGCCGCTCTACTCCGCCGACCTGCCGATCCGCGAGAAGATCGAGACGGTGGTGAAGAAGGTCTACGGCGGCGACGGCGTCGACTACGCGCCGGCGGCGGAGCGTTCGATCGACTACCTCGAGTCGATCGGCCTGGGCAAGACGCCGGTGTGCATCGCGAAGACGCAGTACTCGCTCTCCGACGACCCGACCAAGCTCTGCAAGCCGCGCGGCTTCCGCATCACGATCAACGAGGTCACGCCGTCCGCCGGCGCGGGCTTCGTGGTCGCCAAGGCGGGCGACATCATGACGATGCCGGGCCTGCCGAAGGTCCCGTCCGCCGAGAAGATCCGGATGGAACCCGACGGCTCGATCGTCGGGCTCTTCTGAGCCCTGAGCGCGGC
>JADLBP010000340.1 GCA_020847695.1 Planctomycetota bacterium | reverse complement strand
TCATGCGCACACCTTGCGAGCCATCGCGACGATCTCGTCCTCGCCGACCAGCACCGCCGAAGTTGCGGAACCGAGCGGCACGTAGCAGTCCGCCGCGCGCACCGAGCCCGCGACGCCGTTGAATCCGGCCTCCGCGAGCCCCGCGACGATCGCGTCGGCGATGCCGCCGCCGGTGGCGCGGCATTCGTCGACGACGAGCAGGTGCTCGCACGCCGCGAGGTGCGTCGCGATCGCTTCCATCGGCAACGGGTTCAGCCAACGCAGGTCGAGCACGCGCGCTTGGATCCCGAACTCCTCCTTCAAGCGCTTCGCGGCGCGCAGCGAGAGCCGCAGGCCGTTCGCGTAGGAGACCAGCAGCAATTGGAAGTGGTCTGCGTGGTACACGCCGACTTCGCCGGGCAGGATCGCTTGCTCGGGCGGCGGGTACTCGAACAGCCACTGGTGGTCGCCGTCGGCGTAGAGGTCGCGCTCGTGGTAGAGAGCGATCGGCTCGAGGAAGCACACGACGCGGCCGCATTCCTTCGCGACGGTCAGCGCGCCGCGCAGCATCTTCGCGGCGTCGTCGCCGCGCGACGGCGTCGCGAGGATCAAGCCGGGGATGTCGCGGAGCGCGCCGATCGAGTTGTCGTTGTGGAAGTGGCCGCCGAAACCCTTCTGGTAGCCGAGCCCTTGCACGCGCACGACCATCGGGTTGGTGAACTGGCCGGCCGAGAAATACGAGAGCGAGCACGCCTCGCCGCGCAGTTGATCGAGCGCGTTGTGGATGTACGCGAGGTACTGGATCTCCGGCACCGGCAGGATGCCGACGTGCGCGAGCCCTTGGGCGAGCCCGAGGATCGACGTCTCGTCGAGCAACGAATCGAACACGCGCGCGACGCCAAAGCGCTTCTGCAGGCCCGCGGTGATGCCGTAGACGCCGCCCTTCTTGCCGACGTCCTCGCCGAACAGCACCAGTTCCGGCCGCGCGGCGAGCTCGTCCGCGAGCGCCGCGTTGACGTGCGCGGCCATCGTCTTCTTCGTGGCGCTGGTGACGAGCTCGGGCAGCACTTCGAACGCTCGCCGGCGCTTCTCGGGGTCGCGCGGGATCGCCGCGGCGCGCGCGCAGCGTTCGGCGTCGTAGGGCGCGAGCGGCGCGACGATCTCCTCGCGCGTGACGAGCTTCGGACGGCGCGCCGCTTCCTCGGCGGCGGCCATCACGCGCGCTCGGACGTCGGCGACCAGCGCGCGGAGCTCGTCGGCCGTCGCCGCGCCGCGCTCGATCAGTCGCTTCGCGTTCTGGAGCACCGGGTCGCGCGCTTCGACCGCCTCGATCTCCTCGTGCGTGTGATAGGTGGTCTCGACGTCGCTGCCGGCGTGACCCCACAGGCGCACGGTCTCGAGGTGCAGGAACGTCGGCGTGCGAGTGCGACGACAGCTCTCGATCGCCTCGGCGGTCGCGTCGTAGATCTCGTCGAGCTCGCCCGCGGCGTGGAAGTAGTCGAGGTACGGCAAGCGCGCGGCGGTGTCGGCGATCCAGCCCTTCGGCGTCTCGACCGAGATGCCGATGCCGTTGTCCTCGCACACGAAGAGCACGGGCACCGGCGCGCCGCGGCGCTTCGCCCAGCGCGCGGAGTGGATGCCCGCGAGCGCGGTCGCGTGGTTGAACGAAGCGTCGCCGAAGCTGCAGCAGACGATCGAATCGGCCGCCAGGTCGTTCGCGACGCCCAAGCGCCGCGCGAGGCCGATCGCGACCGCGATGCCGCTCGCCTTGGGCAGGTGCGACGCGATCGTCGACGTCTGCGGCGGGACCCACAGCTCGCGCGAGCCCCAGACCTTGTGGCGGCCGTGCGAGATCGGATCGTCCTTCGACGCGACCAACGACAGCAGCGTGTCGAACACCGGCGTCGAGCCCGGTAATTTCCGGCCGCGCGCCATCATCAAACCGCCGGAGCGGTAGTGAAGCACACAAGGATCGTCGAGGCGGAGCAGAGCGCCGAGGCACGCGTTGTTCTCGTGGCCGGCGCTGCCGATCGTGTAGAAGCTGCGTCCGGTGCGCTTGAGCTCGCGGGCGGCGACGTCGAGGGCGCGGCTCTCGAGCTGGCATTCGAAGAGTGCGACCGCCGCTCGAGCGCTCAAACGGCTACCCTCGCGGAGCGGCGCGTCTCCATCCAGGCGCGCCGACGCGGCGCGCTCGGGGGCCGCGGCGGCTTGCTCGAGGAACGCGTCGAGGTTCGACTCGACGGCGGCGACGCGGTTGGTGGTCACGGGGAGCTCGAGCGCGGAGGAGTATGAGGTAGGCGAATGGGACGCGAGCGCGAGAAGCGAGGGGGGAGAAGGGTTTCGCGGACGGGCAACGCTGTCAAGCCTGGCGCGACGGCGTCGGAAAGCGCTTCCGGCCGCGCCGCGCACGCTTCGTCGGCAAAAGAGGCCGCCGCGCTCCACGCGCACGCGAGCGAGGTCCGAAAAGAGCCCCTCGCCCGCGTCCCCATGCCCTCGCGCCCGAAGTTCGACGACCCCGAATCACGCCGCCTCGACGAGGACGCGGCGCGCGACGCGAACTGGAAGCGCTGGGGGCCGTACCTCGCGGAGCGCCAGTGGGGGACGGTGCGCGAGGACTACTCCGCCGACGGCTCGTCGTGGGACTACTTCACGCACGACCAAGCGCGCAGCCGGGCGTACCGGTGGGGCGAGGATGGGCTCTTCGGCTTCTGCGATCGCCAAGCGCGGTTGTGCTTCGCGCTCGCGCTCTGGAACGGTCGCGATCCGATCCTGAAGGAGCGCCTCTTCGGACTGACCGGCCCCGAAGGCAACCACGGCGAGGACGTGAAGGAGTGCTACTTCTACCTCGACGCCACGCCGACGCATTCGTACATGCGGGCGCTCTACAAATATCCGCAGCGCGCGTTCCCGTACGACGAGCTCGTGCTCCGGAATCGCGAGCGCTCGAAGCTCGAGCCCGAGTTCGAGCTCGTCGACACCGGCATCTTCGACGAAGACCGCTACTTCGACGTGTTCGTCGAGTACGCGAAGCGCTCGCCCGAGGACATCTGCATCCTGATCACCGCGAAGAACCGCGCGAACGAGGCGGCCGAGCTGACGTTGCTGCCGACGCTGTGGTTCCGCAACACGTGGAGCTGGGGTCGCAGCGGCGAGGGCTTCGGCGAGCGGCCGACGCTCTCCGTCGATCGCCGCGGTCGGCTGATCGCCGAGCATCCGGCGCTCGGGCGCTACGCGCTGGTCGGAAGCGCGGGCAAGCAGGCGCTCCAGTGGCTCTTGACCGAGAACGAGACCAACACCGAGCGGCTGTACCAGTCGCCGAACGCGAGCGCGTTCGTCAAGGATGGCTTCCACGCGTACGTCGTCGACGGTGACGCCGACGCGGTGCACTCGGGCGGCACCGGCACCAAGGCGGCGGCGGTCCAACGCTTCGTCGTGCCCGCGCGCAGCGAGGTGACGTTGCGGCTGCGGCTCTTCGCCGTCGACGACGAGCCGAAGCAGCCGCTCGGGCCGGGCTTCGACGAGCTCTTCGCCGCTCGCGCGCGCGAAGCCGACCTCTTCTACGCGCAGCGCGTCGCGCCGGGGCTCTCGCCGGAGGAGCTCGCGGTCGCTCGCGCGTCGTACGCCGGCCTGCTGTGGTCGAAGCAGTTCTACTACTACGTCGTGCGCGAGTGGCTCGAAGGCGATCCCGCGCAGCCGACGCCGCCGGGCGAGCGCGCGTCGGGCCGCAACGCCGCGTGGGACCACCTCTACAACCGCGACATCATCTCGATGCCGGACAAGTGGGAGTACCCGTGGTACGCCGCGTGGGATCTCGCCTTCCACATGATCCCGTTCGCGCGCGTCGACATCGAGTTCGCGAAGTCGCAGCTCTCGCTGTTCCTGCGCGAGTGGTACATGCACCCGAACGGGCAGATCCCGGCGTACGAGTGGGCGTTGGGCGACGTCAACCCGCCGGTTCACGCGTGGGCCTGTTGGCGCGTCTACAAGAAGTCGGGCCGGCCCGGAGCGCGCGACCGAGCGTTCCTCGCGAGCGCGTTCCAGAAGCTGCTGCTCAACTTCACGTGGTGGGTCAACCGCAAGGACGCGCACGGCAAGCACATCTTCTCCGGCGGCTTCCTCGGGCTCGACAACATCGGTGTGTTCGATCGCTCGCAGCCGATGCCGAACGGCGGGCACCTCGAGCAGGCCGATGGCACCGCGTGGATGGCGTTCTACTGCGGCACGATGCTGTCGATCGCGCTCGAGCTCGCGAAGTACGAGCCCGCGTACGAGGACATGGCGTCGAAGTTCTTCGAGCACTTCGTCGCGATCGCCGAGGCGATGAACTCGTTCGGCGAGCGCGGGCTCTGGGACGACCGCGACGGCTTCTACTACGACGAGATCCACAAGGACGGCGAGGGCACGCCGCTGCGGATGCGCTCGATGGTCGGACTGATCCCGCTGATCGCGGTCGAAGTCCTGGAGCAGGAGACGATCGATCGTCTGCCGGGCTTCAAGAAGCGGATGACGTGGTTCCTCGAGAACCGACCCGACCTCGCGCGGCACATCGCGTACGCGACCGCGCACGGCGACGCGCAGAAGCGTCTGCTCGCGATCCCGTCGAAGGAGCGCCTCGTCCGCGTCTTGCGCTACATGCTCGACGAGACCGAGTTCCTGTCGCCGTACGGCATCCGTTCGCTGTCGCGCGTGTACGCCGACGAGCCGTATCGGCTTGAGATCGACGGGACGCACTATGCGGTGCGCTACGCGCCGGGCGATTCGACGTCGACGCTGTTCGGCGGCAACTCGAACTGGCGCGGCCCGGTGTGGTTCCCGGTCAACTATCTCTTGATCGAAGCGCTCGAGCGCTATCACCACTTCTACGGCAGCGAGCTCACGGTCGAGTGCCCGACCGGCTCGGGGAACTGGCTCGATCTGCGTCAGGTCGCCGAGGAGCTCTCGCGCCGCCTCGCGCGGCTCTTCCTGCCCGACGCGAAGGGCGCGCGTCCGTGCCACGGTGCCGACGCGCGCTTCGCGAACGATCCGCACTGGAACGAGCTCGTGCTCTTCCACGAGTACTTCCACGGCGACGACGGCCACGGTCTCGGCGCGAGCCACCAGACCGGCTGGACCGCGCTGGTCGCGACGCTGCTCGACGACCTCGGGCGGCAGGGATCCTCCGTGAGCGCGAAACGCGCGCCCCGAGGCACCCCCGCGCGCAAGCGTTGAGTCGCGGCGGGGCGACGCTTCCCGCCGGGCTCCAGCACGCGTTCTGAGACGCACTGCTCGGCGAGCTCTCGCGCCGCGTTCAGGGCTTCTCGTCGTCCGCGTTCTCGACGACGCTGCGGATCGCGGCCTGGATCGACTTGCGATGCAGGTTGCCGAGGTGGCCGCCGGCGGGGAAGAAGTGCGCGCGCTCGCCGAGCACCGACTTCAGCCACTCGATGTCCTCGGGGCGCAAGAGGAAGTCGTTCTCGTTCGCGAAGACGCGCACGCGGTCGTTGCTCGCGAGACCCGCTTCGATCGCGCGCAGGTTGCAGCGCTCGAAGATCGTCTGCGCGCCCGCTTCGTCGAAGGAGATGCCGAGGTCCTTGGTCGCGAGGTACGGCAGCACGAAGGCGTAGAAGTACTCCATGTACGAGTACTCCGACGCTTCGCAGAACGCCGGCGCGCGCCGCAGACGGGAGCGCGGGGTCTGCAGCACGCCGAGATCGTTGCGCTCCTGCGTCTGCAGCAACAGGAACTGGAGGTCCATGCGGAACGAGAGGCCGATCAGGAATTCCGCTTCGAGACGCGTGAACGGCAAGGCGACGCCGGGCTCGAGCTCGCCATGGCTGAGATAGAGCACCTTGGCGAAGATCTCGTCGATCTTGGCGTCGCGCTCCTCTGCCGGGAACACCAGCGGCGCGTTGTAGAAGCGATCGAGCTGCTCCAGCGCGTGCTCGAAGTCGACCGCGGGGTCGAGCGCCACGTAGACGTCGAATCGCAAGAGCCCGTCGGCGACGCGCTCGCGCTCGTTCGCGGCGATGAAGAGCGTCAAGAACGCTCCCAGCGAGATCCCGGCGAGCCGCTTGGAGCGGAACGCGTCCGGATGGAGGCTCTCGAGCCGCGCGTCGATCGCGGACAACACGCGATGCACGTCCAGCGAGTCGATCGGCGCGTAGCCGGGCAGGTCGACGCTCGACGCGAACTTGATGAACTCCCAGTTGGTCGGGTTCGAGATCGTGACCACCGAGTTCCCGTTGCGGTAGAGCATCTCCGCGAGCGCGAGCGTCGCGTCGCCGAGCCGGTGCCCGCCGAGCCCGGGCAGGAGGTACACCAACGGCGCGGGCTCCGGTTGCAGCCACAGCGTGTACGGCAACGCTTCGCCGGTCCACTCGATCGGGATCGACTCGGTCGAGCCGTCGCTGGGGAACGCGAAGTCCTTCGGCGTCAGGAAGATCGCTTCGAGCGACTGCGTCGCGCCGCTGACGTCGGAGTCCCACGAGAAGTTCGACGCGTCGACTTCGCGGTTGAGCGTGCTGACGGTGCGCGCGAGCTCGTACGCGTCGTAGTTGATCTCGACCATGCGCAGCGCGTCGTCGACTTGGTCGCTGATCCCGATGAAGCGCCGGCCGAGCGACGCCGCCGGGTAGTACGTCGTCGGATCGGTGTACGCGTCGGGGATCTGGCCGAGCCCGTCGCGGAGACTGCTCGGGCCGAGGATCGGCAGGTAGAGGTAGAGGCTGCGGCGCCAACCCCACGTCGCGAGCGTCTGGCCGAAGTCCTCCGGATGCGGGTGCAGTCCGACCTGCGTCGCCGGATCGAACAGCCCGAGCAGGCCGACCGTGGTGTTGAGCGCGAACCGCGACGTTTCCTCGCACGTCGCGCTCCACTTGCCCTGCAGCAAGTTGTTCACGAACCGCGTCGGGAACAGGACGTTGTCGCCGGCCTTCGCGAGGTGCACGCGCACGGTCTGCGGCACGATCAAGCGGTAGAAGCTCGCCAGCGGCGCGAACACGTAGCGCGTGAGCTGCAGATCGGCGAACGCGAGCACCCGGTTCGCGGGCTCGATCGGATCGTCGAAGTGGGGGAAGACGACTTCCTCGCGCTGGAGGTAGCTCGCGCCGGGGCCCTCGTAGCTCGACCAGTCCTTGCGCCGGACCGGCGAGGTGCACGCCGCGCCGAGGAAGAGCGCGAGCACGAGCGCCACGAGCAGCGCGCGTCCGCGCGGCTTCGCTCCGGGCGATCGAAGCGTCGGTCCGAGCGCTCGCTCGATGGATCTGGTTCGCATCGGCACCGCGGACGACGAGCGTAGCACGCGGGCTACCGTCTCGGCTCGGAGCGGATGACACGCGCCGCCGACGGGCCGCTCGCGACGAACGACTGGGAGCGGTCGAACTGCGTAGGACGCTCGCGCGCCGCGTCGAACTCGTGGCGCGAGGACGACGAGCCGATGTCGCGACCGCGGAGCGAGCCACGTCGAGGGCGCGACGCGCCGCACGCCTCGGAGATACGGTCGCCCGCGCTACGCGCAGCCTCGGACCTCGCCAGCGTCGTGCAGGGCGCCGAGCGGAAGCTGTTCGAGCGCGGGCGACCGGTGCGTTTGCCGCGGAGAGCGAAATCCTCAGCCAGGCTCGGACTCCGTGCGTTCGTCGAGCGTGTCGTCGCTCGCCGGCGCGCGCGGCTCGGATGGGATTCGGCGGACTCGTGGCAGGCTGCTCACCGAGTCGGCGTCGGCGGCGGGCGCGCTCGCATCGCCCGAGGCGTTGCGGTGAGCGACTTCCGGTCTCGCATGCTCGTAGTTGGGCGGCTCGTATTCCGCGAGCGAGAAGCGCGTGTGGCGTCGCTCGAAGCGCGCCTCGAGCGCGAGCGAGCGCGCGACCCCACGGTCCTCGGGATCCGGAGGCTGCGCGTCGGCGGTCCAGCTCCTGTCCGACGCTTCCGCGCCGTCGTCGGACATGCGGTCGTGCTCGGCGGACGTCGCGTCGCCGTGCTCGTCGGCCGGGTCGTGCCGGATGCGCGGCTCCGCGTCGTGCAGGCCCGGCGCGTCGACCTCCGGATCGCCCGCGAAGCCGTAGCGTTGCGCGTAGCTTCCGCGGGCGTAATCGCGTTCGCCGAAGGGATCGCGTCGCTGCGCACGAGAAGAGTGCTCGCGCCGATCGCTCGACGCGCGCGGCTCGACACCCTCGACGGTCGAGCGCGTGACTCGGTTTCGGCGTTGGTCGGGATCGCGTCGATGCATGGGCGTCCTCGTGGTGTCGGTGGTTTCGGGTCGGTGTCGACGACACGGTGTCGCGCGACGCTCGGCGATCTCAACTGGCGTGCCCTCGACGGGTCGCACGCGGGCCGGCGTGATGCCGCTCGACGCCGCGAGTTTCTTCAAAGCTCTGCCGGCCGAAGCTCGCGTCGCTCAGAAGACGATCACGAGCAGCAAGACGACCAGCGTGACGATCAGCGCGCCGTCGCCGTCGCCGCTTCGTTCCGGCGTCGCGGTCGGATTCGCGGCTTCGTCCGCCGCGCGCAGCAGGGCACGCGCGTGCGCTTCGGTCCGTTCGGTGGCGCTCTGCGCGGCGGGGTCGGAAGCCTCGTTCGTGGTTCCCGTCGGCTCGTGCGCAGCCGCCTGCACCTGCTCGGGCTCGCGCGGTGCGTTGCGATCGACGCCGGTTTCGGGGACGACGAGCAGCGCGAACAGCGGCGGATAGAGCTGGGACTTCACTTCTTCCTCCTCTTTCACGGGCGCGGCTCGCGTTCCGTCGACGCCCGGCGCGCCCGCGTTTCGGGCGTGGCCGCGGAGATCGCGCTAAGGCTCGAGCGCAAGGACGCGCGCGCGCCGTGGACGGCGAGCGCGCGATCGATCGAGGGTGACGTCTGGACCATGGCGGTGCTGCTCCGGCTGGGGCGCATGCTCGTGATCGTGAAGGGGCAAACACCCTCCAAGCGGAAGCGGCAATTGACGTTCCTTGTCGCCGTGACGATCCGTTCGGATCACGAAGCGCGCGCGAGTTCCCAGACGTGCACCGCCGTCGATCGGTCGCGCGCTCGCCGCGGCGTCTCACGCCCGAGCGGAGCGCCGCATGGCGGACGCGCTCGAGTGCTCGTGCGAAGTCGAATGTGGAAACGCGCACGCGGCGCGCGGGGCGGCTCGTCCTCGCGACTCCAGCGCGAACGCGAGCAAGACTCCCGATCCCGCGCCGATCCAAGCCCGCGATGCCGAGCGCGGTGTGACGTGCGCAACAGGAGGGCTGTTCGGCGCCGCGCTGCGGTCGCGCTCGTCGAGCTCGATTCGCCCGATTCGTCCAAGTCGCCCACGTCGCGCGACGCGCGCGAGCGCGCGGTCGAGCACGCGCGCCGCGAGGTCGCGGACGCGCGTGCTCCACACGCTCAGCGGCCGGTCGAACGAGTCACCGACTCGACTGCGCGCGCGATGGCGTCGCGCCGTCGCGGTGGTGCCGCCGTGCTCGGCGGTTCGATCGGTCGCTTGCGCAGTCGGCGGGGCGAGCGCCACGTCTCGCCGCTCGCTGCGCTTCCCCACCACGCCTCCCTCCACCGCGGCTACATCGACTCGCAGAACGAGTCGATCTCCTTCTTCGCTTGCTCGCGGCCCAAGCCGTAGAGCTCTTGGAGCTTGCCCTCGAGTTGCTCGCGCTTGCCGCGGATCTGGTCGAGGTCGTCGTGCGTGAGCTTGCCCCAGCGCTCCTGCACCTTGCCGTAGAGCTGCTTCCAGTTGCCTTCGATGCGATCCCAATTCATGGGCTGCCTCCGCGTTCGGGGTCAGGTGATGGCCGGGCGCCGTTCGCTCGACTCTCGAACTCGCGGGGCAACCACCGTGCCTCCGCGAACGTCCGTGCGAAACGCAAAGCGGCCCCCACCACGAGCGTGGGGGCCGCCGAGGAGAGAGGGGTTCGACCCGCTCGAACGGGCTACGGAGCCTTCGGCGCCGACGCCGCGCGAGCGTGATTCCAGAACGGTTCCGCCGAGTAGTACGCGCAGAGGTCGGTCATCCACTCGCGGCTCGCCATCTTGTTCCAGTCGTTCGAAACGAACTCAGGAGCCTTCTCGAGCTGCGCCTTGGTGGCGACGGTGCGCGCGACGAGCGCTTGCTTGTCGTTCGGATCGCGCGAGATCTCGGTGGCCTTCCACGGCATCGCGATCCGCTTCTCGCCGAGGCCGAGCACGCCGCCCGATGCGAGGACCGTGTACGCGACACAGCCTTGCTCCGGCGCGATCACGACGTCTTCGATCTCGCCGTACTCGGACTTGTCGCTCGCTTGCAGCTTCGTTCCGGTGAGCTCGTCGGCGGAGACCAAACGCGCGTTCGCCGGCTCGGCGACGGTGCCCTTGTCCGTGGTCGGATTCGTGCGACTGCCGACGGCGCCGGCGATCGGTTCGCCTTTCTTGTACTCGGGCGAACTCGCGATCTGATCCCCCGAGAGCGTCGTGCTCGCGACGCACTCGGTGCTCGCGCTGTCCTTGCGCATGAAGCGCAAGCTCTCCCACGGCACGAGGTGCTGCTTCTCGCCGACGCCGAGCGCTCCGCCCTGGCCCACGACCGCGTACACGAGCTTGCCGGTGCTCGCATCGATCACGACGTCGTTGATCTCGCCGACCGACTTCTTCGCGTCGTTGGAAAGCTCGAGCCCGACGATGTGCGCGAGCTTGTAGACGTGCACTTGTTGGTCCACCGCCTCGGTCGCGGTCGGCTTGGGCGTGGGCTTGCCTTGCGGTTTGGTCGCTTGCGCGAACGAAATCGATCCGAGCGCGAGAATCGCGAGACCGAGCGACAACGATTGGTTCTTCATGGAGGTGCTCCTGTGTGACTGGTTGCGTGATCGAACGACAGCGCGATCGAGAGATCTGCCGAGCTCGAAGCGCGAACGACCGGGGTCGAGAGCTCGCGTATCCGTTGCGCGTCTGGTTCCCGAACCTGCGTCGACGGACCTCGGGGGCAATGCGCGTGCCGACGAGCGATCGGTGCTGGCACGGGTTTCCTCGATCCGCGCGCCGAGAGTCGACGTGGAGATTGTTCCAACGTCTGCCTTCGAACGAAGAAGCGCCGTGACGTGTTCGACATCCGACGATCGAGCGGGTTCCCGAATCGTCACCATGCCCTAAGTGACGGCACAGTTTCCGGCGCGGCAAGAGAGCGCGCCGCCCCCGACGACCCCAAACCGAGCTTCCGATGCCGACGTCCACGATTCCGCTGACGCTGCTGTTGCTCGATGACGACGCGCCGTTTCGCACGAGTCTCGCGCTGATGCTCGCCCGACAGGGTTTCGAGGTCGTCGAAGCGGAGTCGCTCGGTGCGGCGTGCGAGCTCCTCAAGTCGCGCGCGTTCGACGCCGTCCTGGTCGATCAGGATCTGCCCGACGGCCAGGGCAAGGAGCTCTTGCGCGTACCGGTCGACGGTGTGGCGCCCGAGTTCGTCTTCATCACGGGCACGGCGACGATCGACGACGCTGTCGCGGCGCTCAAAGGCGGAGCGATGGACTTCCTCACCAAGCCGATCGATCCGACGAAGCTGCAGACTACGCTCGCGACGCTGCGGCGGACGCGGGCCCTCAAACGCGAGCTCGTCGATCTGCGCGAGGAGGTCCGCGCGCGCGGCCGCTTCGGCTCGATCGTCGGTCGCTCGAGCGCGATGCAGCCCGTCTTCGACCTGATCCAACGCGTCGCGCCGACCGAAGCGAGCGTGCTGATCCAAGGCGAGAGCGGCACCGGCACGGAAGTGGTCGCCGAGACGATCCACGCGCAGAGCCGGCGCAGCGACAAACCGCTCCTGCCGGTCAATTGCGGCGCGATCCCGGAGAGTCTGATCGAGAGCGAGCTCTTCGGGCACGAGCGCGGCAGCTTCACCGGCGCCGACCGCCAGCATCGCGGCTTCTTCGAGCGCGCGGACGGCGGCACGCTCTTCCTGGACGAGATCACGGAGATGCCGGCGCAGCTCCAGGTGAAGCTCCTGCGTGTGCTGGAGACCGGCGTGGTGCACCGAGTCGGCAGCAGCGTGCCGGTGCAGACCGACGTCCGCGTGCTCGCGGCGACCAATCGCTCGCCCGACGCCGCGATCAAGGCGGGCAAGCTGCGCGAGGACCTCTACTTCCGACTCGCGGTGTTCCCGATGCGGCTGCCGCCGCTGCGCGAGCGCATCGGCGACGTCGAGCTGCTCGCGCAGCACTTCCTCGATGCGCTGAACCAGCATCATCGCACCGACAAGCGTTGGCATCCCGATGCGCTGGTCGCGCTCGCCGACCGAGAATGGCGCGGCAATGTCCGCGAGCTCAAGAACGGCGTGCAGCGCGCCTACATCCTCGCCGACGACCTGCTGCGGGCCGAGGACACGACCGTCGCGCGGCCGGCGGACTCGCGCGCGCCGACCGGAACGCTCGCGATCCAAGTCGGCGCGTCGATCGCGGATGCGGAGCGCGAGCTCATCCACGCGACGCTCGAGCACACCCGAGGCGACAAGGCGGGCGCGGCGGCGATCCTCGGGATCAGCCTGAAGACCCTCTACAACCGTCTGAACGTATACGACGCGGCCAAGTCATGAGTCCGCTGGCTCCTCGCGCGCTCGGGTGCAATTTGCACCATTTGCAGACGCGAGGGCGGCGCGGGCTCGGTTCCGCGCGGTGGCACGGCGAGTGCGAGGCAGGGGCTGCGCGGACGACACTCCGTCGGCCGGCTCGCTGGAACGAGACCATGGAGGTGCTTCATGCTGCGTTGGGCCATGACTTTCCTGATCATCGCGCTCCTCGCCGCGCTGCTCGGGTTCGGCGAGATCGCGGGCGCGGCGTCGAGCATCGCCGTGCTGCTCTTCTGGGTCTTCGTCGTGCTCTTACTGCTCTCGCTGATCGCGTCGCTGGTCACCGGCAAGCGCACGCCGACACCCTGACCGAGCCGCGGAGCGGCCGCGAAGCCGCTCCGCGCGCACGGCGCGACCTACCTGCAGCTGCGCCAAACCGATGGGTGCCCCGATGAACGTCGAAAGAGAGTTCGCGACCTCACCGAACGCCGAGCGCGTCGAAGCGTTCCGCGAGCGTGTACGCAAAGCGCTCGCTCACGACCTCCGCACTCCGCTCGGCACGATCGCGAACTACGCGACGATCCTCGAGTACTACGATCACGGCGAGTCCGAGGAAGCGCGCGTCTTCGGCGGTCGGATCCGAGCGAGCGCGATGCGCCTGAGCGCGATGCTCGACGAACTGGCGGAGGCGTGGAAGCTCGCCTCCGCACCGTCGCTTCCGGCGGAGGTCGATCCGGCGGGCTTGCTGCGCGAGCTGCTCGCGAGCACCGGCATCCGCGCGACGTATCTCGGCGACGACGCAGGGTCTTCGGCGCGCTGCACGCTCGATGCGGCGCTGCTCGGGTACGCGTGGCGCGCGTTCCTGCGGTTGCAGGCGGAGTCGTCCGCGCGAGAGTTGCTCGAGCTCGAGCTCCACGTCGAACCGTCCGTCGCTGGGACGTGCGTCGAACTGCGATCGGGCGCGCTCGAGCTCCGTTCTGAAGCGGCCGCCGGGCCGCCGGGCGAACCGTTGCGCGCGACGGCGTTCGCGCGACAACCCTCCAATCGTCCGACGCTCGACGGCGGCTTCGCGCTCAGCCTCGCCGAGGACCTGATCCGTCTGCACGGAGGCGCCTTCGAACTCTGGGGCCGACCGGGCGCCGCCGCGCGACTCAGCATCGCATTCCCGCGACTACCCTGAGCGGTCGCGTCATCGTCGCGCCGCGGAACGGATCGCGAGTTGCCCGGGAGTCGATCCCCGTCGGCGACGTGCGTTGCTCCCAACGTGCGCGGGCCGACGTCATGGAGACGACTCGATGCAACGCTACTTCATCCGGAAGTTCCTCGCCGGTCTCACCATCGCAGTACCGCTCGGCGTGACGTTCGGGCTCGCGTGGTGGATGCTCGTCGCGATCGACGGGTGGTTCCAATGGGTGCTCCCCGAGAGCTTGCGCTTTCCGGGCGTCGGACTGTTGCTCGCCGTGCTGATCGTCGGAGCGCTCGGCGTGCTCGCCAGTGCGAGCGCGACGCGCGAGCGCATCGCGGCGTTGGAGCGCGTGCTGC
>JADLBP010000339.1 GCA_020847695.1 Planctomycetota bacterium | reverse complement strand
TATTGCGCGATCCACTGGGAGAAGGACTTCGCCGACGAACCGCTCCGCGTCTTGCAGATCTGGAAGGGCGGCATCGTCTCGGTCGGCGGGTTCTTCGGCGCGTTCTTCTTCGGCTGGATCTTCTGCAAGAAGAACAAAGTGTCGTTCCTCGATCTCGCCGACGTCTGCATGCCGGGCGCACTGCTCGGCCAGGCGATCGGCCGCATCGGCTGTTTCCTCGTCGGGGACGACTACGGCCGCCCCGCGCCCGATCTGCCGTGGGCGGTGACGTTCCCGAAGAATCCGGACTCGCTGCTGCCGGAGCGCTGGCAGGGCGTCGCACTCCATCCGACGCAGCTCTACATGCTGATCAAGGCGTTCCTGATCTTCCTGGTGCTGGCGTGGGTCGCGCGCCGCCGTCGCTTCGCGGGTCAGGTGCTGTACGTCGCGATGATGCTGTATCCGATCGGCCGTTGGATCTGCGAGATCTACCGCGGCGACGAAGCCGAACGCGGCATTTGGTACGGCCTGTCGACGGCGCAGTGGACGCTGATGCCCGTGTTCCTGCTCGGCCTGATCCAGTACGTGCGCGGATCGCGGCGCGGCTGACGCCGTCGCGCCCGACGCACGTCAGCGCGGCGATGCCCGCGCCTCGCGCCGCTCGGGGCGCAAGCGCCGGAAGCGGTCGAGCAGGCGACGCAGCGTCTTGAACAGCTCGATCGCATCGAGCGGCACCGACAATTGAGCGAACACGCCGGCCCGACGCCCTTCGACGCGGCGCAGCGCGACGTTCGAGTTCTGCGAGAACGCGATCAGCGGCAAGTCGGCGGCGAGGCGCTCGATGTCTTCCCACAGCACGTCGACCGAGCGCTGGCCGCTTTCGATCGGGACCAAGCCGAAGTCGTAGCGCCGCCGACGCAGCATCGTGCGGCCGTCGTCGACCGAGGTCGAATCGATGTCGATGCCGCCGAACGCGCGCAGCGCCGCGACCACCGGGTCGCGGACATCGGGATCATCGAGCGCGACGAGACAACGCATGGAGACACCTCGACAGCGACGAGGACAATCGTTCTCCTCTCGGCTCGCAGGTGGGGTGTCTTGAGGGCCAATTCGCGTGATCCAGGCGGGAATCGACGAAGCCGGCTACGGACCGCTGCTCGGTCCGCTCGTGACGGCATTGACCGCGTTCCGCTCGCCGCGAGGGATCGACGTCTGGGACGCCCTCGACGACGTCGTTGCGCGCGAGCCCGTGCCGATCGACTCCGATCGCGTCGCCGTCGCCGACTCGAAGCTCGTGCATCGTGCCGGCCACGGCATGGCCGCGATCGAGACCACCGCACTCGCGTTCCTGGCGCTGGCGAACGGCGGCTCCATCCCTGCGACCGCGAGTGAACTGTTGCGCCGCCATGCCGTCGGCACCGCGCCGCGCGTCGACGCGCTGCCGTGGTACGCGCAAGCGCTCGAGCGCTTCGAGCTGCCGCTCGTCGCATCGCGTGAACGCATCGCGACGTCGACGCGAAGACTCCGCGAGGCCGCGGCGCGCGAACGCATCGAGCCCGTCGTCCTCGCGCTGCGCCCCGTGCTCGAGAACGACTACAACGACCAGTGCGAGCGGCTGGGCTCCAAGGCGCGTGTGTTGTTCGCGGCGAACGTCGACGTGCTCGAAGCCCTGCTCGCGCGAACCCGCGGCGAGCGTTTCCGCGTGCTGTGCGATCGCCACGGCGGACGCCAGCACTACGGCGACCTGCTGCAGCTCGCGTTCCCGTTGCGCGGCGTGACGACGAAGCTCGAATCGAAGCCGCGTTCGGCGTACGCCGTCGGTCGCGGCGCCGACGCGTTCGAGATCGAGTACGCGATCGGCGCCGAAGCGCTCGCGTTCGAAGTCGCCTTGGCGTCGATCCTGGCCAAGTACCTCCGCGAGTTGTTCGTGGAGGCGCTGAACCGCTGGTTCGTCGCGCGCGTGCCGCACTTGACGAGGACCGCGGGGTACTACACCGACGGACTGCGCTTCCTCGAGGATCTCGAACGCGAAGGAGCGCTGTCCGCCACCGAACGTGCACGTCTGGTGCGAGTCCGCTGAATGACCGAAGACCGCGGACTCCTCGATCCACATCTCGTTCCGCACGCGTCGCGTGCGATGGAACTCGAAGGGAGACTCTCTCGATGAACATGCTGTCTCGAATCTTCACCGCCGTCGCTCTCGCCGGATGCGCCACGGGTTGCTCGATCGGTGATTGGCTGCGCGGCGATGCCGAGCCCGAACTCGTGATCAAGGATGGCGCGACGCAGCGCGAGTTCCGCTTCACCTACGTCGCCAACGTGCCGAAAGCGCCGGCGGGCGCGCAGCGGCTCGATGTGTGGCTGCCGTTGCCGACGTCGACCGCCGCGCAACGCGTGACGATCGAGGACGTCGCGGCGACCGTCCCCTACGCGATCGCGACCGATCCCGAGACCGGCACGCGCATGATCCACCTGCGCTTTTCCGATGACGCGCTGCGCGAGACCTCGATCGCCATGAAGTTGCGCGTGCAGTCGATCGAGCGCAAGCGCGACGACGAGCGCTCGTCATTCACGGACGCGCCGAAGCCGCGCGACCTCGCGCCCGACGCGCTCGCACCGTGGAACGCGGGACCAGCCGCGATGGCCGAGAAGGCCGCGGGCACGACCACCGATCGCCTCGAGGCCGGCGAGAAGATGTACCGCGCCGTCCTCGACCACATGCGCTACTCGAAGGACGGAACGGGTTGGGGCCGTGGCGACGTCGCGCACGCATGCTCGGCCGGCTTCGGCAACTGCACCGACTTCCACGCGTTGTTCATCGCCATGGCACGTTCGCGCGGCATCCCGGCGCGCTTCATCATGGGCTTCCCGCTGCCCGAGACGCGCGGTACCGGCGAAGTGAAGGGCTACCACTGCTGGGCCGAGTTCTACGTCGACGGCGTGGGGTGGGTCCCGGTCGATGCGTCGGAGGCCGACAAGCATCCTGAGCTCGCCGACTACTACTTCGGTTCGTTGACCGCCGACCGCGTCGCGTTCTCGCGTGGCCGCGACCTCGTGTTGGTGCCGCCGCAGCAGGGCCCGCCGCTGAACTTCTTCATCTACCCGTACGCCGAGCTCGACGGCAAACCGTTCGACGGGGTCACGCGCACGTTCCACTACGAGGATCTGTGACGGCAGGAGCGACGCCCCCGGAGTCGCCCGGGGGCGATCGACTCGCTGGCATCGGGCACCGCGATTGAAACAGTCGGGTCATGCGACGAAACGACGGGAGTCCAAGCTCAAGACGGCGGAGTGCAAGCGCCGACATCGTCCACGGCGGAAGGTGTCGCAGAGCGCCCCAACTCCGAACGCTCTCTGCGCGCGCGGTCTCTCTCCCCGACGAGTTGCTCCAATCGCATGACTCAGCCGATTTCGACCCTGCCCGACGAGTTCGCCGCGCACGACGCGCGCGCGTTGCTCGACCACGCTCCGTGCGCGGTGTTCGTGCGTCACGCGAGTGGTCGCGTGGTGTACGCGAACGGCGCCGCGCGAGCGGCGCTCGCGCTCGACGAGGCGACGTCGCTCGCCGCGCTGACGCTGACGCGTCTCGTCGGCGATGGCGATCGCGAGCCGGACGCCAAGACCTCGTACCTCGTCCTCGTCGAACGCGAACCGAAGGCGCGCATCACGGCGAGCGCCCGCGCGCTCGGCGACGATCGTGAGGCGCTGTTCGTCACCGACGAGCAACCGCTGCAGCGGACGACGCCCGAGCCGGGCAGCCGCCGGCGCTTCATGACCACGCGCGTGCTCGCCGCCGACGTCGTGCGGCGCGTGCGCCGACACGCCGGCAAAGTCGCGACCGCGCCGGTGCGTGCGCAGCATCGACTGCAGCGCGACCACGAAGGCACGCGCCTCGTCCAAGTCGACCCGGTCGGCATCGCGCAGCTCGTCCTCTCGGGCGTGCTGCTGCTGGCCGAGTCGGACAGCCCCTGTACCGGCATCCAGTTCGCGCTGGTCGGCCTGCAGTTGCGCATCGTGATCGAGGGCGAGGCGTCGCGCGCGGCCGGCATCTTCCCCGACTTGCGCCGCCAGACGGCACTGTTGCGCTCGATCCGTCCGATCCTGTCGGAGCACGACGCCACGTTCTCGGTCGAACGCGACAAGCGCGGCAGCCGCCGCGTCGTCGTCAGCCTGCCGCTCGCGGGCTGAACTCCCGCCCGAGCCCGCCGCACCCGCGTCCATCGCGGCGCCGAACCACCGAAAAGGCAGGTTCGGAACCAGCGAATCTCCCCTCTTTTCTTCCGTCTCGCCCCCGCTAGGATCTCCGCCCTTCCGCGCGATCGAACGACGTGCGGGGGTGTAGCTCAGTTGGTTTAGAGCGCTAGCCTGTCACGCTAGAGGTCGCGGGTTCAAGTCCCGTCACCCTCGCCACTTTTGAAGTCGCAACCCCGCGCACAGTTTCGCAACTGGCGCGGGGTTGTGCGTTTTCGGGG
>JADLBP010000338.1 GCA_020847695.1 Planctomycetota bacterium | reverse complement strand
TACGCGCAGGGCTGGTCGTTCATCTACTTCCTGCGCACGGCGCCGGGCAAGTTCACCGGGTGGAAGCCGGAGTGGAGCTCGATCCTGCCGACGTACCTCGACACTCTGGCGGTCACCGGGGACCTGACCAAGGCCGTCGACACCGCCTTCGCCGGCGTCGATTTCGACGAGCTGACCGCGGCGTGGAAGGCGTACCTGGACAAGGAGCTCTGACCTCCCCCGCCGCGGGCTTGGGCGCACACCCACTCTGCGCCGAAAAGAAGCTCGACTTCACCCGCGCCGCGCGTCACGCTCGCGCCCTCGTCTTCCCTCGCCCCACGACGCCCATGAGCCTCCGTACGATCGTCCTGTGCCTCGCGCTCGGCCTCTCGGCCTGCTCCGGCACGCGCGAACTCGCCGACCCGATCCTGGAGATCCGAACGCCGACCGGCAGCGAGCTCGGCGTCGCGACCGACTACGGCATCGTGTTCCTCGGTCGGACCGCGCAGATGGGTGAGATCGAGGTGATCGCGTGGTACGGCGACGGTCCGTCGGTCGAGCTCGCGGTGGTCGAGCCGATCGGCCAGGGACTCTTCACCGCCGAGCCCGAGATCCGAGTCCCGGCGGTGCCGCTCTCGTTCCGCGTGCCGAAGGCCGGCGACGAAGTGTGGGTCAAGGGCCGTCGCGGCGAAGAGTTGTGGGACGACAAGACCGAGGTCGTCGGCGACGCGCGCGTGCAAGGCATCTTGCTCGCGCCGACGAGCTCGCTCGCGAAGAGCGCCGATCAAGTCGGCGCCGGCGTCTACTACGTCAACGAGGAAGCGGGCACGACCCGCTTGGTCGGATTGGTGTCGGGCGTGCTCGAGCTCACCGACGCGGACGGCGCGACGCAACGCTACCTGACGGTCGTCGGACCCGACGACCTGTGGCGCTTGGTCACGTACCGGCGCGACCTGCCGCACAAGCCGCGCTGGATCTACCGCGACGACATCCTGTAGGCGCGCTGCGGGTCACGCGGCCGGTTTGCTGAGTCGCGTGCAAGTCACGCGGCCGGTTCGCTGAGCCGCGTGCGAGTCACACGACGAGCTCGATGACTCGCGTGCGAATCGGTTGACCGATTCCATCGCGCGCTCGCCGTTCACGCGACCGGCTCGGTCCAACGCGGCCACGGTCCGCTCGAAGGCCGTCGCTCTTCCGCGCCGTCGCGCGTGCGGAACAGCTTGCGCGTCACGAAGTTGTAGAGCGGCTTGCCCGCGCGCCGCCAGACGAACGCGAGCGGTCCGCGCCGCGGCTTCGCGACCGCGAGCACGTCGATCTCCGCGCCCGCGGGCCCGCGGCCGACGCGCATGTACCGGCGGCGATGCTTCTCGACGTGCCGCAGGTCCTCGGCGACGCGCGCGCGCCAGGTGAACGAGCCCGGTCGGTGCACGCTCGCGAGCTGGAAGTCGACGAGTGCCGGCCTGCCGTCGGGCCGCACCAGGACGTTCTGCTCCTTGTGCAGGTCGTTGTGGCACACACCGAGCGCGTGCATGCGGCGCACTTCGGCCTCCAACAGCTCGAAGAAGTTCCGCGGCAGCGCGTCGGCGGCGGAGAGCGCGACGCCGGCGACGAACTCACGCACCAAGACGGAGTCCGCGCGCGGAACGGCGCCGTCGAGGCTCGGCGTGGCGCTCCAGACGGGCTCGAGTTCGAGCCGCGGCGCCGCGACGCGGCCGGCGAGCGCCGCCAAAGCCTTGCGCTCGCGCTCGGCGAGCACCCGCGCGATCGCGCGCGTGAGCGGGACGCGCGAACCGCACGCGACGCGGCGGATCCGGAGCTCCTCGCCGCGCCGCAACAGCTCGACGCGCCCGAGCGCATCGCGTTTGAGCGTCCGTTCGGTCGCGCACTCGGCCATCGAGCGCGAGTCTAGTCTCGGGCGGCGCCGATCCGAAAGCGCGGCAGCCGCGCGACCCACACGCCGCGGCCATGCGGCGCTCTCGGCGACCAGGGCTCGGCGGCCGAGCCGCGCGACCCTAGGATGCGGTGCATGCAGCTCCCGATCTTCGTCGTCGATGCCTTCGCCGCCCGCCGCTTCCAGGGCAACCCCGCGGCGGTCTGTCCGCTGACGCGCTGGCTCCCGGACGCGAAGCTCCAAGCGATCGCGTCCGAGAACAACCTCTCGGAGACCGCGTTCCTGGTCCGACGCGGCGCCGCGTGGGACCTGCGCTGGTTCACGCCGGCTTGCGAGGTCGCGATGTGCGGCCACGCGACGCTCGCGAGCGGTCACGTGCTCTACGAGCACTTCGACGAGCGCGCGCCGACGTTTCGCTTCCGCACGAAGAGCGGGGAGCTGCGGGTCACGCGCCGAGGCACTCGTCTCGCGCTCGACCTGCCGGTGCGCGCGCCGCAGCGTCGCAAGCTGGACCCGCGCTTCGCCCGCGCGCTCGGCGCGAAGCCCAAAGCTCTGCTCGAGGGCATCTTCGCGCTCGCGGTGTTCGACGACGAGCGCGAGGTGCGCGCGCTCACGCCGGATCTCGCGCGCGTCGCGAAGCTCCATCCGGTCGGCGTGATCGTCACCGCGCCTGGCCGCGGCAAAGTCGACTTCGTGTCGCGCTTCTTCGCCCCCGCCGCGGGCATCGACGAGGATCCGGTGACCGGCTCCGCGCACTCGACGTTGGTCCCCTATTGGGCCGAACGGCTCGGCAAGACGCGCCTGACCGCGCTCCAGGTCTCGAAGCGGATCGGCGAACTCGGGTGCGAGCTCGCCGGCGACCGCGTCGTGCTGCTCGGCCGCGCGCACACGTACCTCCAGGGCGCGATCCGCGTGTGAGCGCGTGGACAACCTGACGCACGCTCTGGTCGGGGCGGCGCTCGCCAAGACCGCGCTCGGCGCGCGATTGCGCCACGCATCGATCGCCGCCGTGCTCGCGGCGAACCTGCCGGACGCCGACATCGTCGCGCGCCTCTACGGCGGTCCCGGCGCGTACCTGAGCGACCACCGTGGGATCACGCACTCGATCGTCGGCGTGCTCGCGTGCGTGCCGCTGGTCGCGTGGCTGCACTCGCTCGCCGAGCGCCGCCACGGCGGCCGTTTCGTCGACGCACTGAAGCTCGCGTTCGCGGTGCTCGCGAGCCATCCATTGCTCGACGCGCTCAACAGCTACGGCGTGCGGCCGTTCCTGCCGTTCGACGCGACGTGGTACTACGGCGACCTCGTCTTCATCGTCGATCCGTGGCTCTGGCTCGTGCTCGGAGGCGCGGTCGCGCTCGCCGGCGAGCGCTCGGCGGTCGGCTCGCGCTGGCTCGGCCTCGCGGCGCTCGGCACGACCGCCGCGCTCGCGGCGTACACCCGGAGCGTCTCGATCACCGGCGCGTGGCTCGCCGCGCTCGCCGGCCTCGCCGTCGCGCGGCGGCTCGGCGTCGGGCTCGATCGCAAGCAGCTCGTGCTCGCGAGCGCCGCGGGCCTGGTCGCGGTCTATCTGGTCTCGCTGCGCATCGCGTCCGAGGACGCCCGCGAGCACGGCGCCGCGTGGCTCGCCGAGCGGCTCGAGCCCGACGAAACGCACGTCGACGACGCCGCGAACCCCGAGGCGCTCGATCCGCGTGCGTGGCGCGTGTTCCTGATGACGCAACGCTTCGTGCACGTCGTCGACTGGCGGCTCGGCGACGGAGCCGGTGAATACGTCCGGCTGGACCGCGGCGACGACGACGCGTTCGTCGAGCGCGCGCTCGCGGTCGACTGCACGGCCGCGTGGCGCTCGTTCGCGCGGTTCCCACACGCCGCGGTCGAGAACGACGCGCACGGACGCTCGGTGCACCTGATGGACGCGCGTTACCAGCTCGTTCCGGGAGCGATCCTGCACGCGCCGAGCGCGAAGACCGCCGGCCCGACGTGGAGCGAAGCGCTGGTGCGCTTCGACGACGACGGGAAGCTCGTCGAATGCAGCGATTGACACCGCGTGCGCCACCCGGAAAGCTCTCGCCACCCATGGTCGCCCCGACATCGACGGAAGGCATCGTCGCGCGCGGCGTGACGCGTCGCTTCGGCGCAAAGCTCGCGCTCGAGCCGGTCGATCTCGACGCGCGGCCCGGCGAGATCACCGGACTGCTCGGCCCCAACGGTTCGGGCAAGAGCACGCTGATGCGCTGCTTGGTCGGCATCACGCGCGCCGATGCCGGCCGGGTGTCGATCGCAGGCGTGACGCTCGCGGGCGACGGGCTCGCGGTCCGCAAGGTGTGCGCGTACGCGCCGGGCGAACTGTCGCTGTTCGGCGAGCTGAGAGCCGACGAGCACCTGGCGTGGCTCGTGCGCGGCCGGCCGCGCGACACGCTCGACCGCGCGCGCTCGATCGCGCGCGAGCTCGAGTTGCCGCTCGCCGCGCGCGTGCGCACGTTCAGTCACGGGATGAAGCGCCAACTGCTCTTCGCCGCGACGATGGCGCCGCGCGTGCCGGTGCGCATCCTCGACGAAGCGTCCGAGGGCCTCGACCCGCACAGACGCGGCGCGCTGGTCGCCGTGCTCGAGCGCGACGCGCGCGAGGGCACCGCGATCCTGCTCTCCTCGCACCACCTCGGCGAGGTCGACCGCGCCTGCAAGGAGCTGGTCTTCCTCCACCGCGGCAAGGTGATCTACCGCGGCTCGTCCGCGGACGTGCGCGCGCGCGCTGCGCACCGCGTGCGGGTGCTCTTCCAAGACGACGCCGAGCGCGCGCGCTTCGAGGCGCGGTCCCAGACGCTGCCGGCGAGCCGCCGGCAAGCGCAAGGGAGCGCGTTGGTGTTCGAGTACGAAGGCAACGACCCGCGCCCATTCGTCGCCGCGCTCGCGACGCTGCCCGACGCGCCCGCACCGCGAGCGCTCGACTACGGCGAACTCTCGCTCGAGGAGCTCTACCGCGATCTCTACGGCGTGGAGGCGTGCTGATGCGCCGCGAGCTCCGTCTGACGCTCGGCGCGACGCTGGTGATCTCGCTCGTGATCGAGATCCTGCTCGTCCCGGCGATCCTGTTCTGGCCGCGCTTCGAGGACAAGCTCGAGGTCTTGAGCTCGATGGCGCCGATCCAGGTGCTCAAGGACCAGCTCTCGTACATCGAGCAGACCGGCGTGTCGGGCTACGTGCTCGCGCAGCACTTCTTCAAGGTCTGCAGCTCGCTCGGCGTGCTCGCGGCGGCGCTGCTCGCGGCGCCGGCGGTCGCGGGACACGCGATGCGCGGGACGCTCGAGCTCGTGCTCGCCCGCCCGATCTCGCGTCCGCGGATGCTGCTCGAGCGCTGGCTGCTCGGCGCGTTCGCGTTGTGCGCGCCGGTGTTCCTGACCACGCTGACGATCCCGCCGCTGGTCGAACGCGTCGGCGAGAGCCTCGACCAAGCCCCGCTCGCGCTCTGCGCGTTGCACCAGTCGCTCTTCCTGCTCGCGATCTACTCGCTCGGGTTCCTGGGCTCGTGCCTCGCGCGCAATCCGTGGCTGGTCGCCGGCGCGGTGCTGTTCGGCGGCTTGCTGGAGTTCGCGCTCTACATGGTCGAGACCGCGACGCGGTGGTCGCTGTTCCGGATGAGCGACGTGCCGACCTACATCGACGTGTACCAGCGCGGCGCGCTCGATCCCAAGCTCTGGATCCCGATGGTGGCGACCAGC
>JADLBP010000337.1 GCA_020847695.1 Planctomycetota bacterium | reverse complement strand
TGGCGCGCGTTCGGTCACGCGGTGGAGGCGTATCGGGCACGGCTCGAGAGCGCCGGAGTGGTCGACCCCGCCGATGCGGCGCGGCACGTGCTCGCGCGCGGTTTGCTTCGCGACGATCTCGCGGTCGAGCTCGTCGGCTGCGTCGACCTGCCGCACTCCGCGCGCGCACTGCTCGACGCGCTGCCGCGCGCGGCGAGGGCTTGGATCTACGCGCCTGACGCGGAACGCGACGATTTCGACGCGCACGGCGGGTTGGTCGTCGAGCGTTGGGCGGACCGCGACCTGCCGCTCGCGACCGAGCACTGGCGCGTCGTTGCCGGCCCGGACGACCAGGCGCGCGCGGTGCACGACGAGCTCGTGCGCCTCGCGCCGACCTGCGGGCCGCGCGACGTCACCGTCGGCGTGCTCGACTCCGAAGTGCGACCCTTCCTCGAGCGACGGTTGTCGGCGGCCGGGCTCGAGCCGCGTTGGGCGGCGGGTCGGCCGCTCGCGTCGAGCGCGGTGGCGCGGTTGCTCGCGTTGGTCGAGCGCTTCCTCGCCGACGGGCGCTTCGACGACTTCCGCGAGCTCCTGGTGCACCCTGACGTCGAAGCGGCGCTCGAGCGCGACCTCGGCACGTCGCTCGGGCCGCTCGGCTCGCAGCTCGACGCCTACGCCGCCGACTGCGTGCCCGCGCGCGTCGGCGCGCGTTTCGCGCCGAGCGCGGAGCACACCGACGAGCTCTCGGCCGCGCGCGACGCGCTGAGCGCGTTGCTCGGCGAGCTCGCGGGCGAACGCTCGGCGCCGCTCGCGCGCTGGGCCGGCGAGCTCGCGCGTTTCGTCGGCGCCGTGTTCGAAGAGGTCGACCTCGCGGCGACCGACGAGCCCGGCTGGAGCCGCGCGCAGAGCTTCGTCGCGTTCGGCGAGCTGCTCAATGAGCTGCGCGATCCGTGTCTCGGCGAGCGCGGGTTTCGCGCGCGCGATGCGTTGGAGTTGGTGCTCGAGCGCATCGGCTCGATCGCGCTGCCTCCGCCGCCGCGCGCGGGCGCCGCGCCGGCGCTCGAGCTCTTCGGCTGGCTCGAGCTGCCGCTCGATCCCGCGCCGTACGCGGTGGTCGCGGGTTTCGACGAGGGCTGCGTGCCGAGCCCCGCGACGGAGAGCGCGTGGTTGCCGGAGCGCTTGCGAGCCGAGCTCGGACTCGGGCACGCGGCGCGGCGGCTCGCGCGCGACGTCTGGGCCGCGAGCGTGCTCTGTCGTTCTCGCAGAACGACGTGGATCAGCTCGAAGAAGAGCCTCGCGGGCGATCCGCGCGTGCCGAGCCGCTTGGTGTTCCGCACGACGCGCGACGAAGTGGTCGAGCGCGCGGCGCGCGCATTCGTCCACGCGTCACGGTCGTCGGTGCCGCCGGCGGGAGCCGCCCAGCCGTTCCGGCCGATGCTGCTCGACGACGAGCGCGCCGGACACATCGGGCGGATCGAGCGCATCGGGGTCACGGCGTTCAAGCAATACCTCGCGTCGCCGTACCTCTTCTACCTGCGCTACGTGCTGCGGCTCGAGACGATCGAGGAGCGCGTGCTCGAGCTCGACCCGCTGCGTTTCGGCACGCTCGCTCACTCGGTGTTGCAGGACTTCGGCGAGAGCGAGCTCGCGGGCTCGACCGACGCGAGCGCGATCGCGGGTTTCCTCTCCGAGCGGTTGTCCGCCACCGTGAGCCGCACGTTGGATCCGAAGGTCCACGCCGCGGTGCTCGTCCAGGTCGAGCAGCTGCGAGCGCGTCTCGCGCGCTTCGCGGACTGGCAAGCGCGCACGACGCTCGAGGGTTGGCGCATCCGGCATGTCGAGTTCCAGCCCAAGCAGCGTGTCGAGATCGCGTGCGCGGCGGGCGCGCTGCAGCTCGTCGGCCGGGTCGATCGCATCGACCAGCACGCGACCACCGGGCGCTGGCGCGTGATCGACTACAAGACCTCCGACTCCGGCAAGACGCCCAAGGAGACGCACCTGCGCCGGAAGACCGAGTGGATCGACCTCCAGCTGCCGTTGTACCGCCGGCTCGTGCGCGAGCTCTGCGGCGATGCGCCGATCGAGCTCGGCTACGTCGCGCTCGACGCCGGCGTCGGCGAGGAGCTCTTCCTGCCCGCCGGCTGGAGCGCGGAGCAACTCGCGGACGCCGACGCGACCGCCGAGAGCGTCGTCGCGGGCGTGCTCGCCGGGCGCTTCGAGCGGATCGGCGACGACGAGCCCCAGAATCCGATCCTCGCCGCGTTGTGCGGCTTCGGCCTCGCCGCGCAGAGCGACGGTCAAGACGCGGAGCCGCAATCGTGAGCCGTCCGCAGGGTGCGCTGGTCGTGCTCGCGTCCGCCGGCACCGGCAAGACGTGGTCGTTGACGACGCACTTCCTGCGGCTGGTCGCCGCGGGCGTTCCGCCGGAGCGCTGCCTCGCGACCACGTTCACGCGCAAGGCGGCGGGCGAGATCCTCGATCGCATCTTCGCGCGACTGGTCGGCGCGGCGCGCGACGAGAGCGCGCGTGCGGAGCTCGAACGCGCCCTCGAAGGCGGCCTCGCGACGCGCGACGCGGCCGCCGATCTGGTCGTCGCGCTCGCGCGGCGCGTCGATCGCTGCCGGGTGATGACGATCGATGCGTTCTTCGTCGTGCTCGCGCGGGCTCTCGCTGCCGAGCTCGGCGTGCCGGCCGATTGGGGGATCGCCGACGAGTTCCACGAGGGGCGCGCGCGGGAGACCGCCGTCGGGCGCGCGCTCGAGCAGGGCACGACCGAGCGGTGGATCCTGCTCCTGCGCGAGCTCGAGCGCGCCCACGCGAAGCGCGCGGTGCACGCGACGTTGGTCGTGCGGGTGCGCGATGCCCACGAGCTCTTCCTCGAAGCCCCCGAGAGCGCGTGGTCGGCGTTGCGCGCGCCCGCGCAGCTCCCCGATGCCGAGCGCGAGTCGCTCGCGAGGAAGCTCGCCGAGCTCCCAGTTCCGCTGACCAAGTCGACGGGCAAGCCGGTGCAGCACTGGGGGAATTCGTACGCCGATGCCGCGCGGCGGCTCGCGACCGGCGATTGGCCCGACTTCGGCGAAGGCGGCCTCGCGAAAGCGATCCTCTCCGACGCCGAGGCGTTCAACCGCGCGCCGATCTCCGGCGCGGTCCGCGAGGTGTTCGCTGGCTTGATCTGCCAGGCCGCCGCCGTGCTCGGTGCGCTCGTCGAGCGACAGAACCACGCGACGCACGCGCTGATCTCGGACTTCGATCGCGAGCTGCGGCAACTGCTCGACGAGCGCGGCTTGCTGCGCTTCGCGGACTTGCCGAGGGTGCTCGCGCGTAGCAAGGACGGAGCCAACGGGCCCGAGTCGAGCGCGGAGCGGCTCGCGGAACTGGCTTGGCGGCTCGACTCCGAGCTCGATCACCTCCTGCTCGACGAGTTCCAAGACACCTCGCCCGCGCAGTGGCGCGTGCTCGCTCCGTTCGCGGAAGAGCTCGCATCCGACGGCAGCGGCGAGAAGAGCTTCTTCTGCGTCGGCGACACCAAGCAATCGATCTACGGCTGGCGCGGCGGCGACCCGCGCTTGCTCGAGGGCGTCGCGCGCTGGCCGACGGTGGAGAAGCGGAGCCTGACGCAGTCGTGGCGCTCGGCGCCGGTCGTGCTCGCTGCGGTCAACGCGGTGTTCGAGTCGCTCGCGACGCATCCCGTGTTCGTCGCCGAGCCCGAACGCGCGGCCGCCGCGCACGCCTTCGTCTTCGAGCGTCACAGCTCGGCGAAGCCGGAGCTCCGCGGCGTCGTCCGCGCGGTGTTCGCGCGCGTGCCGGACGGCGCCGACGCCGACGCGCAGCGACGCGCGTGCCTCGAGGCCGCGGTCGAGCGCGTGGTCGAGCTCTCGCAGCGCGCCCCGCGCGCGACGATCGGCGTGCTGGTCCGTCGCAAGGCGCAGGTCGGCACGCTGGTGTACCTGTTGCGACAGAGCGGGCTCGCCGCGCGCGGCGAGTCGGGCCATCCGCTGACCGATGCGAGTTTCGTGCAGGTCGTGTTGTCGCTCTTGCACCTCGCGGAGCACCCGGCGGACACCGCCGCGCGCTTCCACGTCGCGCATTCGACTCTCGGGGCGCACGTCGGTCTCGCGCCCGGTGCGGAAGACGCGGCTGTAGTGCGTCGCGCGCGCGCGCTGCGCCGGGAGCTCGTCGAGCGTGGCTTCGCCGCGACGCTGGAGGGCTTCCGGCCCGCGTGCGCCGAGCTCGGCGAGTGGGAGCGACGGCGCTTCGAGCGCCTGATCGAGCTCGCGATCGCGTGGGAGAGCGAGCCCGCGCTCTCGCCCGGCGAGTTCGTGGCGCGCGTGCGCGACGAGCGGGTCGAGGATCCGAGCTCGGCCGCGATCAAGGTGATGACGATCCACGCGGCGAAAGGCCTCGAGTTCGACGCGGTGGTGCTGCCGGAGCTCGTCCACGAGTTCGGGCGCGTGCCGTCGCCGCTCGTGTGGCGGCGCGCGGGCGAGGATCCGACGCGCGAGAGCGAGGCGATCTCCCGAGGCTCGGCGAAGGAGCTGCGGGCGGCGCTCGCGTACGCAGGCGAGCCTCTGCTCGAGGAACTGCACGGCGCGACGCGCACCCGCGGGTTCTACGACGAGCTCTGCGCGCTCTACGTCGCGCTGACGCGCGCACGGCGCGAGCTCGTGCTGGTCCTCGGTCCGATCTCGAGCGCGAAACCGACGTTCTCCGGCGGAGGGATCGTCGCGATGGCGCTCGGGCTCGCCGATCGTGCGCCCGGCTCGCCGGATTGGCTCGCCGAAGGCAGCGACCCCGACTGGGTCGACGCTTTCCGCGCCGAGGCACCGGACGTCGAAGCGCCGCGGCCCGTGGCGGCGGCCCGCATCGAGTTCGGACGCGCGAGCTCGGGGCGCGTTCCGACGAGTCCGTCGCGCGCCGCCGCGGCGCGGAACACGCCGTTGCGGCTGCTGTTCGCCGACTCCGGACCTGCGCGTTTGCGCGGTTCGCGGCTGCACGGGTGGCTGGAGCAAGTCGAGTGGCTCGAATCGTTCCGCGCGAGCGACGCGGAGCTGCAGGACCTCGCGCTCGCGCGCGACCTCGCGGGTGAGGGCCTCGAGCGTGATCTCGCGGACTTCCGACGGCTGCTCGCGAGCGCCGCGGCGCGCGCGGTGCTAGCGCGTCCCGCGGGCGACTGCGAAGCGTGGCGCGAGCGACGCTATCTCTTGCCGACCGATCCCGGCGCGGCGGGGGAGATCGGGGAGCCGGAGCGCGGCGCGTTCGACCGCGTCGTGATCGAGCGCGTCGCCGGCCGCGCCGTGCGCGCGCGGATCGTCGACTTCAAGTCGGACGCCGGGCTCGACGGCGAGGCGCGGATCGCCGAGCGCGTGCAGCACCACGCGCCGCAGCTCTTGGCCTACCGCGCGGCGTTGGCGCGGATCCTGGAGCTCGACGCGAGCGCGATCTCGGCCGAGGTCTGGTTCCTCGAGGCCGGCGTCGTCCGCGCGGTCGAGTGAGCTTCAGACCTCCAGGCTCTCGCCGATCCGATCCTGCTCGGCGACGAGCACGCGCACGCGCGAGGTGAGCCCGAGCTCCTCCAACGTC
>JADLBP010000336.1 GCA_020847695.1 Planctomycetota bacterium | reverse complement strand
CTATCGCGATCGAGGCTGGCTCGACGCGGTCGTCGAGGCGAAGCTCGACTTCAACGCCGAGCGCGACCGCGTCACCGTGCACGTCTGGGTCGACGAAGGCCCGCGCTGGCGCGTCGCGTCGCTCGCGTTGCGCGCGTACGAGTGGGAATCACCGGAATCCGACGGCGGCAAGCTCGTGCCGGTCGAGCTCGTGCTGCCCGAGGACGAGCTGCTCGAGCTCTGCGACGCCCGTCCGGGCAAGGTCTGGCAGGAGCGCGTGCGCTCGCACGACCGCAGCGAGCTGCGCAAGCGCTACGGCGCGACCGGACGCATCGACCACTCTTCGCTCTCGCGCAAGGTGAAGTGGGACTTCCTCGAGCCCGACCTGGTCTTCGACCAAGCGACCAAGACCGTCGCGGTGACGTACCGGATCGTCCAGGGTCTGCCGGTGCGCATCAACGAGATCCGCTTCGCCGGCACGTCGCACACGCGCGATCGCGTGCTGCGCACCGAGCTCTCGGTCTTCCCCGGCGACGTCGCGAACCTCGAGGAGATCCAGCGCTCGCTCTCGCGCATCCAAGGCACCGGCTTCTTCAGCGACGACATGAATCCCGAGCAGCACCGCGACCCGACGTTCCGCTTCCGGGCGGTGCCGGGAGAGCTGGAGCTCTGGGACCTCGAGTTCATCGTCGAGGAAGGCCGTGTGGTGAACTTCAACATCACCGGCGGCGTCGACTCGAACGAAGGTCTGTTCGGGCTCTTGCAGTTGACGATGCGCAACTTCGACTTGGCGGACACGCCGTCGAAGCCGTGGCGCTTCATCACCGAGACCTACTCGAAGGAAGCGTTCCACGGCGCCGGCCAGCGCCTCTCGCTCGAGCTCTCGCCGGGCACCGTCGTGCAGCGGTACGGCGTGAACTTCTACGAGCCCGACATCTTCAACCTCTACAAGCAGCCGATCGGGCTCGACATCGACTTCCAGAAGCGCATCCGCATCTACGACACGCACGACGAGGATCGCTTCGAGGGCGCGATCAAGCTGCGCCGGCGCTTCACGCACGACGTCTCGGTCGGGCTCGGCGTGAAGTACAACCAGGTCGAGGTCAGCGACCTCGACTCCGACGGCGTCCCGCCGTTGCTCGTCGCGCAGGAAGCGCAGGGCGAGCAAGCGTTCCAAGGCCTGGTGATGGACGCCGGTTGGCGTTCGGTCGACAACCTGCTGAACCCGCGCAAGGGCTATTGGCTGCGCGCGAACTCCGAGTGGTACGGCGGCGCGTTCGGCGGCGACGGCGACTTCGTCCAGACCGAGTTCTCCGCGGACGGCTACTTCCCGCTCGGCGATCCGGCAATCGAGGTGGTGCCGGGCTTTCACCTCGGGCTCGACTTCGGCTTCTCGGACGAGTTCGGTTCGAGCGCCGAGGTGCCGTACACCGAGCGCTACCACCTCGGCGGCACCAACACGCTGCGCGGGTTCGAGTTCCGCGGTGTCGGGCCGGTCGACAAGGCGTCGGGTTTCCCGCTCGGCGGCGAGACCTATCTCGCGGGCACGTTCGAGTACCAGTACCCGCTCTACTCGATCACGCAGCCGGGCACGTATCGCCAGATCGAGACGCTGCGCGCGACGTTCTTCCTCGACTGGGGCGTGCTCGATCCCGATGCGTACAGCCTCGACCTCGGCGAGCTGCGGACCTCGGTCGGCTTCGGCATCGGTCTCGCGTATCCGCTGCCGTTGACGCTGAACTTCGGCTTCCCGGTCGACTCGCAGGACGGCGACGTGCGGCGCACGTTCTCGTTCTCGATCGGCTTGCGTTGAGATCCGCGTAGCGTCGGCTAACGGCGAGCCTCGGCTGCGCGCGCCCGCGCCGTCGCGCGTTTGACAGCCCGGCCGGGCCCCGTTACACCATCCGCGCTCCGGACGCCCTCGCCAGGGGTGTCGCAGGCCGGTTCGCTCCGTAGGACGCCTGAGCCCGAACTTTCGGGCATGCACCGATGGCCCAACACACTCTTTCCGAGCTCGCACAAGTCGCGGGAGCCCTCTTGCAGGGCGATCCGTCGCGCACGGTCGACGGCACCGCCGCGCTCGGCGACGCCGGTCCGTCGCACGTCACGTTCTGCGTCGACGCGAAGTACGTCGACGCGCTGCTCGCGACCCGCGCCGCCGCCGCGGTTGTGCCGCGCGGCCTCGAGCTCGTGCGCCCGGAACTTGCGCGCCCGGAACTGGTGCGTCCGGATCTCGCGCTGCTGGTCAGCGACGACCCCAACCGCGCGTTCACCAAGGTCTGCGCGCTGTTCGCGACCGAGCGGCCGCGTCCTGATGTCGGCGTGCATCCGCGCGCCGCGGTCGCCGGCGACGCCGTGCTCGGCGCGGGGTGCGCGATCGGCGAGCTCGCCGTGGTCGGTTCGCGCGCGCGCCTCGGCGCGGGCGTCGTGCTGCACCCGGGCGCCGTGATCGGGCCCGGCTGCGTGATCGGGGAGGGAACCGAGATCCATCCGATCGCGGTGCTGTACGCCGGCGTCGAGCTCGGCGCGCGCTGTCTGGTGCACGCGGGCGCGGTGCTCGGCGCCGATGGCTTCGGCTTCGAGCCGCCGCGGCGACTCGGCGAGCCGTGGACCAAGATCCCGCAGTCCGGCACCGTCGTCGTCGAGGACGAGGTCGAGATCGGTGCGAACACGACGATCGACCGCGCGCGCTTCGGCATCACGCGGATCGGCCGCGGGACCAAGCTCGACAACCTGATCCACATCGCGCACAACTGCGAGATCGGCGCGGGCTCGATGTTCGCGGCGCAGGTCGGCGTCGCCGGCTCGACGCGCATCGGTCGCTCCGCGATGATCGGCGGTCAGGCCGGCATCGGCGGGCACCTGGTGCTCGGCGACGGCCTGCGGATCGGCGGCCAGTCGGGCGTGATCGGCGAGGTCCCCGGCGGAGTCGAGCTGTTCGGCACGCCCGCGCGGCCGAAGCGCGAGGCCCTCAAGCATTTCGCGGCGGTCGAAAGGCTGCCGAAGCTCCTCGAACGCATCGCGGAGCTCGAAGCGCGACTCGCCGCGCTCGAGCGCGAGCGGACCCCCACGCAGAAGGAACACGGCGCATGACGCGCAATCAACGCACGCTCCGCACCGCGGTCGAGTTCACCGGCGTCGGCCTCCACTCCGGCACCGAGACCAAGATCCGGATCCTGCCGGCGCCGCAGGACAATGGCATCGAGTTCGTGCGCACCGACCTCGCCGACGCGCCACCGATCCCCGCGCGGATCCAATACCGCGTCCCGGTCGACCTGCGCACGCGGCTCGAGCGCGGCGGCGCGCAGGTCGACACCGTCGAGCACTTGCTCGCGGTCTGCTCGGCGATGGGGATCGACAACCTGACCGTCGAGATGAACGGCCAGGAGATGCCGGGCATGGACGGCTCGGCGAAGGAGTTCCTCGAGCTCTTCCAGCGCGCCGGCGTGGTCGAGCAACGCGCGACGGCGAAGGTCTTCCGCCTCGACCAGCCGGTCTACGTGCGCGAGGGCAAGGCGACCCTGGTCGCGTTGCCGAGCGAGAACCCGATGCTGACGCTGCAGTACATCGCGTCGTTCGACGAGCCGGGCGTCGAAGGCGGCTCGGTGCAGCTCGAGATCGATCAGGACACGTTCGCGCGCGACATCGCTCCGGCGAGGACCTTCTGTCTCGCGTCGCAGGTCGAGAAGCTCCAACAAGCGGGCTTCGGCAAGGGCGCGACGCGCGAGAACACCGTCGTGCTCGGCGACCCGGCGACCGTGATGCGCATGCAGGGCGAGCCCGTGCGGCACAAGATGCTCGACCTGCTCGGCGACCTCTCGTTGCTCGGCGCCGACCTCCACGCGCACATCATCGCGACGCGCTCGGGGCACGCGACCAACGCCGAGCTCGTCCGGCGGCTGCTCGACTTGATGCAGCAGGCGGAGACCGGCGGGCTGGTCACGCGCGATTCCGGCCTCGACGTGCGCGAGATCCTGCGGATGCTGCCGCACCGCTATCCGTTCCTGTTGATCGATCGCGTGATCGAGATCGAGGGCTACCAGCGCGCGGTCGCGATCAAGAACGTCTCGATCAACGAGCCGTACTTCCAGGGTCACTTCCCCGATCAGCCGCTGATGCCCGGCGTCCTGCAGCTCGAGGCGATGGCGCAGCTCGCCGGCGTGCTGCTGCTGCGCAAGCTCGAGAACACCGGCAAGCTCGCGGTGCTCTGGGCGATCGACAAGGTCAAGCTCCGCGGCGCGGTCGTGCCGGGCGATCAGTTGCGCCTGGAGGTCGAGACGGTGCGGCTGAAGGGCTCGACGGGTCAAGTCCGCGGCGTCGGCACGGTCGCCGGCCGCGTGGTGTGCGAAGCGCAGCTCATGTTCACTCTGATCGACGCCTGACGCGTCGGACACGGATCGGAATCCACCATGGCGAGTCACATCCATCCCTCGGCGGTGATCGAGCCGGGCGCAGAGCTCGGGCTCGACGTCGAGATCGGCCCGTACTGCTTCGTCGGCGCCCACGTGAAGATCGGCGATCGGACGCGGCTCGGCCCGCACGTCGTCGTCGACGGGGTCACGCGCATCGGCGCGGAGAACCTGATCGTCGGCCAGGCGAACCTCGGTGGTCCGCCTCAGGACCTCTCGTACAAGGGCCAGCCGACGCGCCTCGAGATCGGCGACCGCAACACGATCCGCGAGTTCGTGACGATCAACCGCGGCACGATCAAGGGCGGCGGCATCACGCGGATCGGCAACGACTGCTTGTTGATGGCGTGCTGTCACGTCGCGCACGACTGCGACGTGCAGGACAAGGTGATCCTAGCCAACTGCGCGTTGCTCGCCGGCCACGTCTTCGTCGGCAAGGGCGCGAACGTCTCCGGCGCGTGCGCCGCTCACCACTTCGTGACGATCGGCGCGTACTCGTACATCGGCGGGATGACGCGCATCAACCAGGACGTGCCGCCGTTCATGGTCTACGAAGGCCACCAAGCGCGCGTCCGCAACGTCAACCAGGTCGGACTCGAGCGCGCGGGCTTCACGCGAGACGACATCGAGGCGTTGAAGCACGCGTTCCGCGTCATCTATCGCTCGGGCGAGCCGCGCAGCCGCACGCTGGAGCAAGTGCGCGCCGACGCAGCGACGCGGCCGGTCGTCCTCGAGCTCGTCGAAGCGCTCGAGCACACCGAGGCTGGCCGCAAGGGCCGTCACCGCGAGAGCCTGCGCGAGACGTTCGCGAAGCTCGGCGCGGAGCGCATCCTCGGCGAGGTGAAGGTCTGATGGCCACGGCACGTCCGCGCGAGCGTCTCCGGGTCGCGGTGATCGGCTGCGGTCACCTCGGGAAGTTCCACGCACGCATCTACAAGGAGAATCCGCGCGCCGAGCTCGTCGGGCTCGTCGACACCGATTCGAACCGCGTCGGCGCGCTCGCGAAGGAGCTCGGCGTGCCGGCGTTCTCGAGCCCCGCGGAGCTGCCGCGCGAGCTCGACGCCGTGTCGATCGCGGTGCCGACGATCTACCACGCGGCGGTCGCGGTGCCGTTGCTCGAGCGCGGGCTCGCCTGCCTGGTCGAGAAGCCGATCGCGGCGACGCCGACCGAAGGTGCACAGATGCTCGCGGCCGCGATGCAGGGCGACGCGGTGCTCGCGATCGGGCACGTCGAGCGCTTCCAACCGGGTCTGCGCAAGATCGCGGCGCTCGGCCTGAAGCCGCGCTTCATCGAGTGCCACCGCCTCGCGCCGTTCTCGTTCCGCTCGATGGACATCGGCGTCGTCCACGACCTGATGATCCACGACCTCGATCTGATCCTGCACCTCGTGCCGAGCGCGGTGGAGAGCTTCGATGCCGCCGGCGGCGCGATCCTGACCGAGCGCGAAGACCTCGCGTCGGTGCGTCTGGTGTTCCAAGACGGCGCGCGCGCCAACGTCACCGCGAGCCGCGTGTCGCTCTCGCCGATGCGCCGCTTCCGGATGTTCTCGAGCGAGAGCTACGTCAGCCTCGACTTCACGAAGAACTACGGCCTGATGGTCAAGAAGGGGCCGCGCTTCGACGCCGGCCGGGCGGAGCTCAAGCATCTCGATCCGGCGGTGCTCGCGGAGCGCCCCGACCTGGTCAAGAGCGACATGATCGAGGTCCAGGAGCTCGAGCTCGGCGACTCCGAGCGTCCGCTGCAGGCCGAGCTCGACTCGTTCCTGCGCTGCGTCCAGACCGGCGCGACGCCGGAAGTTTCCGGAGCCGACGGGCTGGCGGCTCTGACGCTCGCCGAGCGCATCTCGACTGCGATCCGCTCGCAGACGTGGTGAGTTCCGTGGCGCCGCGCCGCCGGCCCGCGTCGCCGGCGTTGCGCGCGGCGGCGTTGCGCGCGGAGAGCGGCCGCGTCGCTCCCCGCTGCGACTCGCGGCGTCCTGCAGTGCCGCGCGGCGCCGCAGGGCAGCAAGGCGCCGGACGCGAAAGCTCCGGCGGCGCTTGGTAGAACATCGGGACGATGTCCCACGCCGTTCCGCCGACCCAGCGCTTCGCGCCCCTCTCCGAGACGATCACCTCCGCGCCGTCGAAGGCCGAGCTCGAGATCCTCGACTTCTGGGAGCGCGAGAAGACGTTCGAGCGACTCCAGGAATCGCGCCGCGGCAAGCCCGCGTTCGTCTTCTGGGAAGGGCCGCCGACCGCGAACGGGCGTCCGGGGATCCACCACGTGCTCGCGCGGACGTTGAAGGACACGGTGTGTCGCTTCCAGACGATGTTGGGTCACCGCGTCGAGCGCAAGGCGGGCTGGGACACCCACGGACTGCCGGTCGAGCTCGAGGTCGAGAAGGCGCTCGGCATCAGCGGCAAGCCGGAGATCGAGAAGTACGGCGTCGCCGCGTTCAACCAGAAGTGCCGCGAGTCGGTCTGGAAGTACCGCGAGGAGTGGGAGAAGCTCTCCGCGCGCATCGGGTATTGGCTCGACTACGCGGATCCGTACGTCACGTACGAGGCGGACTACGTCGAGTCGGTGTGGTACCTGCTCGCGCGATTCCACCGCGCCGGGTTGATCTATCGCGGCAAGCGCGTGCTGCCGTATTGCGGCCGCTGCGGCACCGGCTTGTCGTCGCACGAGCTCGGGCAGCCCGGTGTGTACCGCGATCTGCTCGATCCGAGCATCTACGCGCGGTTCGAGCTCGTTGACGCGCCCTCGTCCGAACGAGAGAGCCTGCTCGCGTGGACGACGACGCCTTGGACGTTGCCCTCGAACATCGCACTCGCCGTGCATCCCGAGCGCGACTACGTGCGGGTGCGCGTCCCGCTCGCGGTCGCGAAGGGCGAGGCCGCGGGGTCGCGCGGCCACGAGATCCTCTGGGTTGTCGCGGAGCGCGCGAAGGCGGTGCTCGGCGAGGGGTACGAAGTGCTCGCGAGCAAGAAGGGGCGCGAGCTCGAGGGCGTGCGCTACCGGCCGCTCTTCGACGCCGACGTCCCCGCGGTCGAGCCGGGCGGTTGGCAGCCGGACCCGGACGCGCGCTGGCGCGTCTGCAGCGCCGAGTACGTCACCGTCGAGGACGGCACCGGGATCGTGCACCAGGCGCCGAGCTACGGCGCCGACGACTGGGCGACCGCGGCGCGCTATCGCTTGCCGGTGCTCCAAGCGGTCGGCGCGGAAGGCAAGTTCGTCGTCGACGTCGGCTCGGTCAAGGCGGGCACGTTCTTCAAGGACGCCGACGACGCGCTGATGGACGACCTCAAGGCGCGCGGGCTCGTGTTCAAGAAGTCGCGCGAGAGCCACAGCTATCCGCACTGCTGGCGCTGCAACACCGCGCTCTTCTACTTCGCGTCGCCGGCTTGGTACATCCGCACGACCGCGCTCAAGGAGCGCATGGTCGCGTTCAACAAGCGCATCCGCTGGGTGCCCGAAGACGTCGGTACGGGCCGCTTCGGCGAATGGCTCGAGAACAACGTCGACTGGAACATCTCGCGCGATCGCTATTGGGGCACGCCGCTGCCGTTCTGGATCTGCGACGGCTGCGATCACGAGACCGCGATCGAGAGCGTCGCCGAGCTCGCGCGCCTCGCCGGCGCGTTGCCGAAGGATTTCGACCTCCACAAGCCCGCGGTCGACGCGCCGCGCATCCCGTGCGCGAAGTGCGGCGGCTCGATGCGGCGCACGGCGCCGGTGCTCGACTGCTGGTTCGATTCGGGCGCGATGCCGTTCGCGCAGTACCACTGGCCGTTCGGCGAGAGCCGCGCGACCGTCGCCGATCAGGTCCCCGCGAGCTTCATCTGCGAAGGCCTCGATCAGACGCGCGGGTGGTTCTACACGCTCCATGCGATCGGGGCGTTCGTGACGACGCTCTCCGACGCCGGGCTCGCCGATGCGCCGGCGTACGGGACGTGCCTGGTCAACGGGCTCGTGCTCGACAAGGACGGCGTGAAGATGTCGAAGCGGCTCGGCAACGTCGTCGATCCGTGGAAGGTGATCGAGGAGCACGGCACCGACGCGGTGCGTTGGTACCTGATCTCGTCGGCGGCGCCCTGGCTCCCGAAGAAGTTCGATCCCGAAGGGCTGGCCGAGACCCGCGGTCGCTTCTTCCGCGCGCTCGTCAACTCGTACCAGTTCTTCCGCGAGTACGCGCGGATCGACGCGTTCGATCCGGCGTCGCCGGCGATCCCGCCGGTCGCGGCGAGGCCGGAGATCGATCGGTGGCTGGTCTCGCGGACGCAGAGCGTCTGCGCCGACGTGCGCGCTGCGATGGAGCGCTACGACCTGACCGCGGCGACGCGCGCGATCGAGTCGTTCGTCGTCGACGAACTGTCGAACTGGTACATCCGCCGCAATCGGCGGCGTTTCTGGAAGGGCGAGAGCGGGGCGGACAAGCTCGCCGCCTTCGCGACGCTGCACGATGCGCTGACCAAGACCGCGCTGGTGCTCGCGCCGTTCGCGCCGTTCCTCTCCGAGATGCTCTGGCAGCGCCTCGCGCCGGGGCTGGGCTCGGTGCACGTCCAGCTCTTCCCGACGCCTCGCGCGGAGCTCGTCGACCGCGATCTCGAAGGCGCCATGCGTCTGGTCGAGCGATTGGTCGTCATGGGTCGCGCGCTGCGCGAGAAGGCCGGCATGCGCACGCGCCAGCCGTTGCGAGCGATCCACGTGCGCGCGTCCGACTCCGAGGCGCTGCGCTTGCTCGCGACGCCGTTCGCGGCCGCGCAGGTGCTCGACGAGCTCAACATCAAGCAGATCGGGAGCCTCGCGGCGGACGACGGGAAGCTGGTCAAGCTGGTCGGCAAGGCCAACTTCAAGGTGCTCGGCAAGAAGATCGGCGCCCGGATGAAGGCCGCTGCGGTCGCGATCGGCGCGTTGGACGCCGCGGCGCTGTCGAAGCTCCGCTCCGGCGGACCGGTCTCGGTCGACGTCGAAGGCGCGCCGCTCGAGCTCGTCTCCGAGGACGTCTTGGTCAGCGTCGAGAGCCGAGCGGACTTCCCTGTCGAGACCGACGGGCACTTCGTCGTGTGGCTCGACACGGCGCTCGATCGCGAGCTCGTTCGCGAGGGCCTCGCGCGCGAAGCGGTCAACCGGATCAACGGCTTGCGCAAGGAGCGCGAGCTCGAGGTCGAGGATCGGATCCGTCTGACGCTGTTCAGCCCCGACGCCGACGTGCGTGCGGCGGTGGGGGAGACGCGGCAGGCGGGCGGCTTCCGCGAGCTCGTCGCGGCGGAGACGTTGGCGACCGGGCTCTCGCTCGCGGAGAGCGAGCTCGCCGGCGCTGACGTCGCGAGTTGGGACCTCGGCGAGGGTCGGACGCTGGTCGCGCGCCTCGAGCGAGCGACCTGAGCCTTCGCGGGGCGACGTCGGCCGCGCGATTCCCGAGCGACTCGGAAGCCACCGCCGCGCGTCCGTTGGCGCAGGTCACGGCGGCTGCTTGGCGCGCGAGCACAGCGCCCGCGATCGACGCCCCGGGCGCGGGCGGTCGCCTTCCGAGTCGCGGCGAGCACGCGCTGGGCGTTCGCTCGCTCGCGCCCGCGAACGCAGCACATGCCATCTGCGCTCCCAGCACGGCGATCGGACTACCGACACACACTGACTTCGCGCACGGCGCTCGATCGTGCGCGCGCGCCAAGCACGCGCAACGGCGGGTCCCATGCCGATGCCCGCGCTCGGCGCACGCGAACGTTTCGACCGGTCGCAGCGGTGCGACCGCCGTGCGAAAGCGCATGGCCTACGCTCTCCGCGCGTTGTGGTCCTGGACCGACGGTGTTAGCTTCCGAACCTCGGGGGCAACCCTGGTGGCGCAGGTGTACCGGCGTCCATCCTCCGGAGCCTAACACGCAGTCTTCGGGCCCATTCTTCACGGCACTCGTTGCCTACTCGGGCCCACCTGGACCCATCGGGTTCCGGGATTCACGCGGCACGGCGTCGCTGGGGCCCCCCGCTCTCTTCCTTCCTCCCGTCCGGTGTGCGCCGAGGAGGCTCCCGCGGTCGACTGCACGGCTCGGTGCCATGCGCTGCAGCGAGCTCTGCTTGCAACGAGCTCTGCGCGCCAAACGGAGCGCGGCCACGAGGTCGGTTTGCCACATTGCTGCGGTCCGGGTCGCGAGCCACCGGTATGATCCGCGCCGTTCCGCTGGGAAGTCTCCGGGTCCAAATCGAGCAACAGAAGAGCGAGGGGCAGATGCGCACGTTGGCGCGGCTTCGTTGGGGTGCGTACTTGTGGGTGTTGGCAGCGACCGCGGCGTGCAGCCGCGACGGCGAGGTCGACGTGTCGGAAGGTCCGGCGGGGTTCGTCGCGATGGACGACGGCGGCGCCCCGGCAGCTCAGCCCGCCGCGACGAACGAGAGCGCGGTCGCGACGCCCGTCACGCCGGTCACGGCGCCGCCCATCAAGGCCAAGGTCCGAGCTGCAGGTGCCGAAGAAGTGGCTCTTGCCGCGGCTCTCGTGCACCTCGCGCCTGCCGATCTCAAAACCTGGTTGGCGCGCGACGGCGCAGCCTATTCGGCGGATAGACGCAATCTGGCGTTGGCGCTCTCGCTCAGTGCGCAGGGGGCGATCGCGGAAGCGAAGCAGGTCGCGGACGACGTCGACGAAGACGAGCTGTCCGACGGCGAGCAAGCGTTGCTCCAAGCCGCGCTCGCCGGACCGGGCCGCCGCGCCGCGCAAGCGACGTTTGGCGCGGATCAGCCGCTCGCCCTCGCGATGGACATGCTGCTCCGCGAGCGCGATGGACGCGCCGCGCTGAACGCGAACGACGCCGTCGGAGCGGCTCGCGTCTTCTCCTCGTTGATGCGCGACGAGCTCGCCGCTCCGTGGGAGGGCGACCCGGCGACGTTGACCCGTTGGAACCAGCCGCTATCCCAAGCGCAACGGATGCATCGCTGGAGCGTGCGCGGCAAGTGGCCGTCGGTCGAAGCGAAGGTGCAGAAGGGCGACAGCCTGACCGTGCTGCGCAAGCGCGTCATCGGTGAGCACAAAGGACTGCTGATCTGTACGGGGCTGATCGCGCGCGCGAACCAGCTCAAGGACGAGAACGCGCTGCGTCCCGGCGACGTCCTGCGTGTGCCGACCGACCGCGTCAGCGTCGTGGTCGATGTCTCGTCCCGTTGGATGCTCTACTTGCATGGCGACGAGGTCGCCGCCGCGTTCGAGATCGGTGTCGGACGCGACGGCCATGACACGCCGATCGGGAACTACACCGTCGGGCCGAAGCAGAAGGAGCCGATGTGGTTTCCGAAGGGCGGAAAGCCCGTTCCGTTCGGCGACCCGGAGAACCCGCTCGGCACACGGTGGATCCCGTGGATGCTCGACGGCGTGAAGACGGACGTCGGTTTCCATGGCACCAACGCGGAAGCCGGGGTTGGCGGTCGCGTCAGCCAGGGCTGCGTGAGGTTGCGCAACGTCGACGCGGAGCTCCTGTTCGACATCCTTCCCGAGGGGTCGGAGATCCGAGTCCAGCCGTAGCGAGGGCTGCGAAGCCCGGCAGGAATCGCTCCGAGCGCCCGCGGTCACCCACGTGATCGCGGGCGCTGCGCTTGGATCTCGATGCAGAGAAGCCGTCGTAGCTTCCAAGCTGCGGATCCGAGCTGGTGCCCGCCACCACGCCCGCGCGCGCTGCCGACAAACGCGCGCGGAAGCGGGCTCCAGGGTCGGCGGACCGCGCGTGCACACCACAACGGCGGCGCCGTCCGGGGCGGCCGCGCACGCGCGGGCGGGCCCCCGCGGCATGTGCTGGTCACCGAACTCAACCATCCCGGAGGCCAGGTCAGCAGCGCGGTACGCGCCCCCAAGGCCAGCACGAGACTCGAACCGGGCGACCGTCGGCGCGCAGCCGCACGACGCACCCCCCTGAGGACCCCAAGTTCGGGCCAATTCCGCGGGAATCGCCAGCAGATGCGAGTTTCTTCCGCTTGTAACTCGTTGCTTCTCAGGTCGTTACGCCAGCAGCGCCCGGAACCGTGAGTTTTCTTGGGAGAGCGTTGACACTCGTCCTGCAGGCCCTATCCTCTGCGACCCCTGGTGAACGACGGATCGACGTCCGACGCGCACCAAACACGGCCTCCGGGACGTGTGGGGACAACGAAACAACCGGGGTCGGCGCTTGTCGGCGGCCTTGGTGCTCTTTGAAAACAAGGGTGGCCCTTGAAACCGTGCGAGCGGAGTTCGCGCGCGCCCAAGGCGCGTAGCGACTCAAATTTTTTCCAACGAACCAGACAAACTCAAGTGAAGGGTTTGATCCTGGCTCAGAACGAACGTTAGCGGTGTGGATTAGGCATGCAAGTCGTGCGTGAAAGGCGCAAGCCGAGTAAAGCGGCGAAAGGGTGAGTAACACGTAACCAATCTACCCCTGAGACTGGGATAACCTGCTGAAAGGCGGGCTAATACCAGATGGCCCTGCGTCGAGGCATCTCGATGCGGGTAAATGGCGTAAGCTGCTCGGGGAGGAGGTTGCGGCCTATCAGCTAGTTGGCGGGGTAATGGCCCACCAAGGCTATGACGGGTACCCGGTCTGAGAGGATGGTCGGGCACACTGGGACTGAGACACTGCCCAGACTCCTACGGGAGGCTGCAGTCGAGGATCTTCCGCAATGGGCGAAAGCCTGACGGAGCGACACCGCGTGCAGGATGAAGGCCTTCGGGTTGTAAACTGCTG
>JADLBP010000335.1 GCA_020847695.1 Planctomycetota bacterium | reverse complement strand
GCGCTCCCCGAGATGGTCGTCTCGTCGATCCCGAGCGGTCCGGCGAAGGTCGGCAATCGTTTCTTCGAGCGCACCAAGCTCGTGCTCGACTGGCCGGCGAAGAAGCTCTTCGTCGCCGATCCGAAGTTGCTCGGTCGGGTCGCGCTTCGCACGCACGGACTCGCCGTGCGGCACGTCGACGGCGAAGTGCGCGTCGCGACGGTGCTCGCGGGCTCGGCGGCGGAGCGTGCGAAGCTCGCGCCCGGCGTGCGCGTGCTCGCAGTCGACGAATTCGACCTCGCGGACGGCTCGCTCGCGAGCTTCGCGCTCGCGTCCGCACGCTTGCGCGACGAGGAGCGCGTGTCGTCGAAGGTGACGGTCGAACTCGACGGCAAGCGGGTCGAGTTGGAGCTGCCGCGCGAGGCCGCGTTGCCGTAGCCGGCGAAACTACGCTCGAACGCGACTCCACCGGCTGCGCTCGGCTGCGCCGGCCGAGCGAAAGCGTCGGCGAGTCGGGCGAGCTTCGCGATGCGGCATTACCGTGACGCGCCATGAAATCGCTGCGCACCGTCGGTTGGATCGTCTCGCTCGCGTCCGTCCACTTCGCCGCGCTCGCCTCCGTCGCGATCGCAGGCGACCGGCCCGGGCACTCCGCGCACGGCTCCGCGTTCGACACCGGACTGCGGCAGCGCCCGTGGCGCATGGAAGGCATCGGCCGAACGCACTTCGCGGTGACCACGAAGGTGCCGGAGGTGCAGGCGTGGTTCGACCAAGGCAACACGCTTCTCCACTCGTTCTGGTTCGAGGAAGCGGAGCGCTCGTTCCGTTGGTGCCTCAAGCTCGATCCGGAATGCGCGATGGCGTATTGGGGACTCGCCGCGACCAGTCTGAATTGGTTCAGCAAGCCCGAGCTCGACTCTCCCGAGGCCAAGCGCGGCCTCGAGTTCCTGAAGGAAGCGGTGCGGCGCAAGACGACGGTTTCGCCGCGCGAACGGACGTACATCGAAGCCTGGGCGACCGCGTTCACGGGCGAGTCGCTCGAGCGCTCGAAGGTCCTGACCGTCGAGTTGCAGAAGCTCGTGCTCGCATACCCGGACGACGTCGAGGCGAAGTCGCTCTACGCGCTCTACGGCATCGAGAAGGACAACGCGTACGGGACGGAGCTCGTCATCCGGCAAGTGCTCGAGCGCGAGCCCGACCATCCCGGCGCGCACCACTATCGCATCCACAACTGGGATGGGCTCGCGACCGAGCAAGCGCTCGCGAGCTGCGCACGCTACGGCAAGGTCGCGCCCGGCATCGGACACGCGAACCACATGCCGGGACACAATTACACCAAGCTCGGGATGTGGCACGAAGCCGCGTACTCGATGGACGGAGCGACGCGCGTCGAGCTGCGGTACATGAACGAGCGGCTCGCGCTTCCGTTCGAGACGTGGAACTACGCGCACAACCGCAATTACCTCTGCTACATCCAGGAGCAGCTCGGCCTGGAGCGCGCGTCGCTCGAGGGCGCGCGCGCGTTGCTCGCGGCGCCGCGCGATCCCGACCGCAACAAGGACGACGATCGCGGCGCGTACGACCAGGGCCTGCAGGCGCTGGTGCGCTGCCTGATCAAGTTCGAGCGTTGGGAGGAGATCCTGCGGCCGGACGCGATCCCGTGGCGCGACATCGCGGCGGACAAGGCGAGCCGCGCGTTCGCCGAGGCGCTCGCGCACGTCGCGACCGGCGATCTGGTCGAAGCGCGCTCGGAGATCGCCGAGCTGCGCACCGCGATCAGCACGCAAGACGAGAAGCAGAAGGACTGGGACATCGACCTCGCGCTCGCCGCCGACGCGGCGGAGGGTCTCTTGCGCGCGGCGGAAGGCGACGTGCTCGACGCGACGCGGCTCTTGCTGCAGGCGGGAGCCTTGGAGCAGAAGAAGCGCGACGACGACTCCTACCGCAACGATCCGCCGCCGTACCCGTGGCCGGTGCTGCGCGTGCTCGGTGACGTGTATCTCTCGCGCGGCGAGCATCGCCTCGCCGTCGAGGCGTACGAGCGCGCGTTGAAGGTCGAGGTCGACGATGCGTTCGCGCTCTCCGGTCTCGCGCAGGCTCGACACGCGCTCGGCGAGCACGAAGCCGCCGCGCGGTGCGCGGGCAAGCTCGCCTACGTCTGGTCGAGCGCCGATCCGGGCCTGTCGTGGCAGCGGGAGGTCGAAGCGCTCGGCCTCGCCGCGAAACCGATCGCCGAGACGCCGGCGCCCGAGCGCCGTTACCGACCGGAGCTCTTGAACGAGCTCGGACCGGCGAGCTGGGAACCGTTCGCCGCGCCCAAGCTCGATTGTCTGGATCCGGAAGGCCAGCCGGTGCGACTCGAGGACTTCCGCGGCCAGAACGTGCTGCTCGTCTTCTACCTGAACGACAAGTGCGTGCACTGCGTCGAGCAGTTGGTGTCGATCGACGAGCACGCGGCGGACTGGCGCGCCGAGAACACCGTCGTGCTCGCGGTCAGCAGCACGCCGCCGGCGAAGAACAAGGAGTCGCTGAAGCTCGGCGAGCTCTCGATCCGCCTGCTCTCCGATTCGGATCACGTCAACGCGCGCCGCTTCACGTCGTTCGACGACTTCGAGGAGATCGAGCTCCACTCGACGATCCTGATCGACGCGCGCGGCCGCGTGCACTGGAAGCGCACCGGCGGCGACCCGTTCACCGACATGGACTTCCTGCTCGCGGAGGTCAAGCGCGTGAACGCGCTCGGTGTCGAGGCGCAGGCGCGCTGAACGATCGAGGCTGGCGCTCGCCGTCGGCGGGTCGCCGAGCGCTTGCGTGCCGAACCCCGTGGCCGCCGATCGCGCGGGAACGCGGCGGTCGCCCGCCCGGAGGCTTCGCGGGTCCGCGGAACGTGGAGCGGCGAGCGCAAGCCCCACGGCTCGGCGAGCGGACGCGGCCGTAGGGGCGAGACCGCGCGCCTGCGGCGGCCGGACGACGCGTGCTCGCCCCGCGAGGTCGCACCGGAACCCGCCGCGCCCCCGCGGGTTCGATCCGGTGGACCCAACGGAGTCACGAAGCATGAAGGCGCAACTTCTTCTCGGTGTCGGAACCTTGCTGCTGCTAGGCGGCGCGACGTTCGCGTTCGCGCAGGAACCACAGCGCGAGCCCGGCCGCGGCGGCGCGGCCGCCGCGCGCGCGCAGCACGGCGGGGATCGCGCTCACGGCCCGCATCGCCGCGGCGAGCGGCTGCGCGAGGCGCGCAAGTTCGTCCGCTCGCTCGAACTCAGCGAGGAGCAACGCGCCGAGGCGCGGCGCGTCGCGCGCGAGCTGAAGCCGCTCACCGAGGAGCTGCGCCCGCAAGTCCGCGAAGTCCGCGACGGCGCCCGGGAACTGCGCCGCGCCGGGCAACGCGAGGCTGCGCGCGAGTACCGGAAGCGCGAGCTCGAGCCGTTGCGCGAACAGGCGCGAGAACGCGGCCTGCCGTTGGTGCGGCCGCTGATCGACCAACTGACGCCGGAGCAACGCGCGAAATGCGAGGAGCGAGCGCGCGCCCACGGCCGCGAGTTCGATCCCGACCGTGCGGCGAAGCGACTCGGGCTCTTCCTCTCCGCGAAACGCGGCCACGGCCACGGTCACGAAGGCCGAGCGGGTGACGACGAAGCGGCCGGCCCGCGCACGCGCGACGCCCGCGGGCCGCGCGCTCGCGACGCCCGAGCGCCGAGCGCTCGCGACGATCGGTAGTCGCGCACCGGCACCCGTCGCTCGACGCCGCTACGGCCAGTCGAGCGCGACGCACGGGAAACGCGTGCCCGGCGAGAACGGGAGCTCGAAGTGCTCGGCGAGGATCGCGAGCAACTCGTCCGGCGACTGCATCATGCGCGTGTCGGCGGTGCCGTCGGCGGCGCGCAGCGTGAACTCGCGGTTCAAGATCGTCGCACGGCGTCCCTCGGGCAGCGCGCGGGCGACCACGAGACGGTTCTTGAAGTGCGAGTCGGGGTGCGCGCTGGTGAACCAGTTCGCGAGCTCGCGATCGATCGGCGGCATCTCCTCCAGCGTGAACTCGGCGACGTCGTGCCACGCGCTCGCGAGCCGCACCTGGTGGTAGTAGCGCCGGTTCTCGAAGACGATGCGGCGCGTCTCGTGCGGCGTCGGCTGCTCGACGTCGAGCACCAAGCGCAGCGGCGCGGTCAGCGACAGCCCGCCGACGCCGACATCGGCGAGCCACGACACGCCGTCGAGCTCGACGCGCAGGAACACGTGCGTCCGCGGCGGGACGAAATCGCGCGGGCGTTGGAAGCGCACGCGTGCCGACAGCGGCGCGACCGTGAAGCCCAGACGCTCGAGCACGGCGAGCAGCAGCCCGTTCTGCTCGAAGCAATACCCACCGCGGCGCGCGTCGACGAGCTTCGCCGCGAGCGCGTCCTCGTCGAGCGCGATGCGCCGGCCGAGCAACACGTCGAGGTTCTCGAACGGGATCGCGCTCGCGTGCGCGCGCACGAGCTCCGAGAGCGTCGCGAGTGTCGGCTCGGTCGAGCCCGCATAGCCGATCCGCGCGAAGTACGCGTCGAGCGAGAGCGCCATTAATGCGCTCCGGCCAGCGCAACAAAGTGCGCGGCTGGATACTTGTAGGAAAGCTCGGATCTCAACCGGTCGAACGCCTCCCTAAGTGTCCGTCTTGTCTCTATCACGTTGTCCACGGCATCGTCCGTTGCGAGCTTCAGTTGAACCCAAATGTGTGGGCCCACTGCTCTTTTGACTCTCTCGATGGCAGCGCGATCGCCTTCCATCGCGGCTGCGATGGTCGACGTCTGCGCTTGCACGCCGCCCATTGCGGCGGTCGCGTCAAGTAGAGCAGGCCGCAACTGCTCAGCGTACATCTGTGACCTTCGCTTCATCGCACTCACCGCCGTTTGGAACCGCTCTTGTTCGATGTGAAGGTCGAACAACAACTTGGCAGCTTTGAACTCGACCAGGAAGTTCAGGGCATTCAAGTCGACTGCGCCGATACCCTCGGCAACCGCCCAGTACGGACGCATGAATAGCTCTCGCGCAGGATGCTCACGGTGGGGCTGGATGATCTCCTTGTCGATCATCGCGAGGAAGTTCAACTGCCGAATGAGCCCTATCAGCGCGCGATTGCATTCAGCGATCTGTGTCTCTTGCGCGCGCCGCTTCTCCAGGTTTCGCTCCAGCCAGTACGCGAGGAACGAACCTAGGAACGCCGCAACCAACGTCGCGACAGCCGCTAGCCAATCGCTTGCGATCGAAAGCGAGCTCACGGTCTCAACCTCCGTGGAACTTCGCCTTGCGCTTCTCGACGAACGCCGCGATGCCTTCCTTCGCGTCCGCGGACGCGAAGAGCTTCGCTTGTAGCTCGCGCTCGAGGTTCAAGCCGGCGTCGAGAGGCAGGTCGATGCCGCCGTGGACCGCAGCCTTGATGTGGCCGACGCTCAGCGCCGCCTTGTCGGGCGTCGTGAAGCTCGCCGCGAACGCGAGCAGGTCGTGGACGAAGCTCGCGTCGTCGGATGCGGTGCGCACGTGCGTCACGATTCCGAGCGCGAGCGCTTCGTCGTAGTCGAACGTGCGGCCGCTCGCCATCAATTCGATCGCTCGCGCGCGGCCGACGAGACGCGCGAGACGCTGGGTGCCGCCGGTGCCCGGCAACACGCCGAGGCTGACTTCTGGCAACCCGCACTTGCCGGAGCCCTTGCGCGCAACGCGCAGGTCGCACGCGAGCGCGATCTCGAGCCCGCCGCCGACGCAGTGGCCGGAGAGCGCGGCGATCACGAGCTTGGGCGTGCGCTCGAGTCGCTGCAGCGTCTCGTTGGCGTGCAGGCAGAAGTAGTACTTCGTCGTCGGCGTGAGCGAGTTCAGGTAGCCGATGTCCGCGCCTGCGCAGAAGAACTTCTCGCCCGCGCCGGCGAGCACGATCACCTGCACCGCGTCGTCGAACCGCGCGCGCAGGATCGCCGCGTCGAGGTCGAGCATCATCTCGTGCGAGTACCCGTTCGCGGGCGGAT
>JADLBP010000334.1 GCA_020847695.1 Planctomycetota bacterium | reverse complement strand
TCTTCGTCGGCTTCGAGCGCCTCGATCGCCTGGTGGTGCGCGGAGCGGCGTCGACCGAGATCCAGGCGGTGCCGCGGCCGTTGCGCTTGCGGCGTCGGGGCGAGAGCGTGCGCCTCGGCTCGCGCGAGGTCGCTTTCGACCTCGACGTGTGGCTCTACGACTTCGGTGGGTTGTCGGTCGCGTACACGCTGCGCCACGAGGGCGAGCTCGCGACGTGGATCGCGCTCTCGGTCGAGCTGCAGGCGAGCCGCGAGCTCGTCGACGACGCGCGCTTGCGGGTCGCGGCGCTGCTGCAGTCGATCGCACCGGCGATCGCGAAGCCGGACCTCTCGGCGACGCTCGAGGACTACCTGATCTACCGCTTCGATCCGCCGAGCGAGCGCGGCGGCGCGGAGCTCTGGTGCGACGCGCGCGCCGCCGACCTCGCGCGGCTGTTGCGCGCCGAGCGCGCGGAGCTGTCGCAACAGGAAGTGGCGGATGCGCTCGGCAGCCGGGTCGCGTTCGGCACGACCGACCTCGCGATCGTCGACTGGAACGCGGCGGTGCTGTTCGATACCGAGCCGGACGAGCTGATCGCGGTGCTCGAGTTCGCGAACCTCCAGCTCTGCGAGCTGCGCTTCCTCGATCGCCAGCTCGACCGCTCGCTCGACGACGCGTACGACTCGCTGGTCGAGCGCGTGTGGCGCGGCGTGCACCTGCCGGGGGCGTTCGATCGCGAGCTCTCGCGCGTGTCGCGCCACCAGGTCGACGCCGCGGTGCTGTACGAGCGCGTCACCAACGCGCTCAAGCTCTACAACGACCAGTACCTGGCGCGCGTGTACCGCCAGGCGTCGGCGCGGCTGCGCCTCGCGGAGTGGAGCGCGAACATCCTGCGCAAGCTGGAGACGCTCGACGGCGTCTACCAGAAGATCCAGGACCGCGCGGAGTCGCGCCGCATGGAAGCGCTCGAGTGGATCATCATCGTGCTGATCGCGATCTCGATGATCCTGCCGTTCGTCCCGGGCTACGGCGGGGGGCATTGACCCGCCGGGGCGGCGCGCGGTGTTCGCCTGAGACCGAGGAGCGTTCGACAGTTCGCGCGGCGCGCTCGGCCGACGGCGCGGAACGTTCGGCCGGAGCCTCGGTGTCGCGGGCTCACTTCTTCGGCGGGTCGTCGGTGCCGATCTCCTCGAGGTCCTCGTCGGTGAACAGGAACCACGAGTTGTCCGGGTCGATGTCGCGCGCGAGCCTGCGCAGCCGGCTCGCTTCCTTCTTGTCGCCGCGGGCGAGCAGCGAGCGACCCATCGCCGCGTAGCACTCCGCGTTCAACGGATCGATCGCGAGCGCCTTCCTCCAGAGCTCGATCGCTTGGTCGTGCTCTCCGTCGCGCGCGAGCAGCTCGGCGTAACCGTGGAAGGTCAATGGGTTGGTCGAGCCGCGCTCGATCGCTTCCTTGAAGAGCCGTTTCGCCTTGATCGGCTGGCCGTTGTTGGACGCCTGACGCGCGGCGGTCTCGAGGCCGCGGTACGACTCGAGTTGCAGCTTCTTGTCGACGAACTCGTGCCACTCCTTCTCGAGCGCGGTGACCGCGGCCGCGTCCTTCAGTCCGAGCTCGGCCTTGAACGTCTTCCACACCTCGGCGCCCGACACGGTCTTCAGGTTGTCGACGCCCATGACCTCGCGTTGGATGCCCTTGCCGCTCGGCAACGTCGCGACGAACTTCTGGAACTTCTTCTGGTACCGCGGGTCCTTCATCAGGAAGTACACGAGCGACCAACCCCAGTTGTAGTGCTCGTACATCCGATCGGTGGAGACCAACTGCTCCAAGCCGATCCACTCGCCGCGCTGCAGATCGAGCTTGAGCTCGCACAGCCGACCTTCGAGCAGGAGCCCGGTCGAGAGCTTCTTCTTCACCGGATCCCAGTGACTCGCGCCGTAGTACTCCGCGAGCGACTCGCCCGGGAAGTGCGGCATCGCGAACTCGAGGTCGAGCAGCTTCTGGAGGTAGTGGTTGGTCTCGTGGAACATCACCTCCTCGGTGAACGCCGGGTCGGTGCGGTCGTGGAAGAAGTTGAGGTCCCACGGGCGTACGAAGCGGAAGTAACCGAGCACGCCGTTGCCCGCGCCGCCGACCTGCACCATCGCGTCGTAGTCGATGTGCAGGCACACCGGGAGCTGCCCGAGGTTCTTCGGCGCCTGCAGGCCCCAGTCCTTCACGAACGCGTCGAAGTACGCCTCCATCAGCGCCGCGTAGTTCTCGAACACGCCCTGAGGCACCGTGTACTCGAAGGCGAAGTGCTTGGTCTTCGCGGTACGGCGTTTCGCCCACTCGCGGTGAGCGGCGATCTCCTCGACCTCCTTCTTCCGTTCGGCGGTGCGCTTGGCGAGCAGCTCGTCGCGGCGCTTCTTCGGGATCCACTTGCCTTCCCAGCGCACCAGGCCCTTGCCCGCCATCTCCTGCTCCTCGGCGGTCGCCGGCGGAGGCGTCGCCTCGCCGTCGATGATCACGTCCTCGACCAAGGCGGTCGGCACGAGCACGTCGCCGTTCGCGTACTGGATCGCGATGCCACCGTCCGAGCGCGCGAGCTTCTGGTCCTGGATCACGCGCCCGTCCTTCAGCACGAGCAGGTCCGCGGACGCGGTGGGAGCGAAGGCGCCGAGCGCCAGTGCGAGTGCGAGGCTGCGCATGATCACTTGCCGCCCAAGGTCTTGAAGTAGGCCTGTTCGATCGCGTCCCACTGCTTGTCGCTCCAGCTACGGAACGTGCGCTCGTAGGTCTCGTCGAGGAGTTCCTTCTGGCGTTGACGCCAGAGCGTGCTGCGCGCCTTGAACTGGGCTTCTTCCTCCTCCTCGGTCTTCGGAGCTTCCGGCGTCGTCTTGTCGCCCGCCCGGTCGAGCGCTTCTCGATCGGTCACGACCTGCTTCAAGTTGCGGATGTAGCTCGAGAGCAGCTCCTTGGTCTTGGCGTCCTTCGCGCCGGCGCCGGCGGTCAGGTAGAAGACCCACGCGCCGGACTGCCACGTGCTGTTCATGTACTGGTCGCCGCTCTTGCCGGCGAAGTCGTCCGACGTCTGACGGATCAACTCGCGCGGCCGCAGCGCCGCGCCCGAGCGCACGATCTGGCGCACCTCGTCGCGGCCCCATTCGTCTGCGCGGAACTCCATCTTGCCGGTGGTCTTGTCGCAGCGCGCATTGCCGAGCGTCTGCAAGAGCCCGCTGACGAGCCAATTCGGCATCGCGGCGGCGAGCTGCGCGTCGCGTTCGTGGAACCAGAAGTCGCAGAGCTCCTGGTTCAGTCGCTCGACCGCCCAGCCGGTCTGGAAGCCGCTCTGATCGTTGTACGCGACGACCTCGGGCGCCCTTTCGCCGAACGAGAACGAGATGCCGCCGGTCCAATACGCGTTGTACTCGTCGCTGTCCTTGCAGATGCGGAGCACCGGGCAGCGCACGTATTCCTCCGGCCCGACGAAGGGGAACGTCGCTTCGAGCCACGCGAAGAGCGACTCCGCTTGGCCGGCGATGCGGCGCGCGAACTTCTCGTCGGTGTGGTAGAGCACGAGGAAGCGCTTGGTGCGGAAGGTGTCCCAGCCCTCGGGCACGGTCTTGAGCGCCTTTTCCTGCGCCTTGCGCTCGCTGCCGCGGCGCCGCTCCTCGCGCTGCTTCGGAGTCAGCTTCGACGTGTCCTCGAGCACGAGCTTCTCGCCGGTGGTCGCGCCGGGCAGTCCGCCTCCGGTGCGCGGGATCAGGCGGAACGACTTGAAGGCGTCCTCCATCAGCGCCTTGACCTTCGGGTAGCTGTCCTCGAACACCTCGATCTGCACCGCGAACTCGACCTCGGGCTGCTTGTAGAGCCACGTGACGATCCGCTTCGGCCCTCCGCGCGCGAGCTTCTCGACCTTGATCTCGTACACGTGCACGGGCACGCCCTCGAGCTCGAGATCCTTCTCCTCCGACACGTAGTAGCCGCCGCCGGAGTACGTGCGCTTCAGGTAGTCGAGGTAGTCCTTGTAGGGGTTGCGCAGCAGGATCGTGATCGAGTCCTTGCCGTCCTCCTTCTTCTTCTCGACCTCGGCCTTCTGTCGCGTGACCTCGGTGACGAACGCGACGACGGTGAGCTCGGGCTTGAACTCGAACGTCCAGCCGCCGGCTTTGTCGGTCCAGAAGTACGTCTTGTCCGAGAGGTACTTGACGACCTGCCACTCCTCGCTGCTTTGCTGCGGCATCTGCGCCCAGCCCTTCGGCGGACGCAACTTGAACCCGAAGTTCGGGTTCTCGTAGAGCTCGCCCGCGCGCGCGGCGGACGCGAGCAGCAGGACCAGCAGCGCGGGCAGGACGGACGCGAACAGGATCGACCAACGCGAGCGCATCGGCGGACTCCGGAGCGACGGGCGCAAGTCCAGGGCGACGCTCGCTCGGGACGTCGGCCTCGGAACGAGCCGACTCTCGGGACGGGTACCCGCCGGCTCGAGCACGGATTGTACGCGTCGCGCCGAAACGCAACACGGATCGTCGTCCGAAGCCGACCGCCTTGGATTTCCCGCGGCGCTTCCCGCACACTGCACGGGGCTCTACGCTCCGCACGCCGTGTCGCTCGAACTCGTCCAGGTCACCCGTCGCTACGGCGCGCAGCTCGCGCTCGATCGGCTCTCGATCCACGTCCGCGACGGCGATCTCTACGGGTTCCTCGGCCACAACGGCGCCGGCAAGACCACCGCGATGCGCATCGTGCTCGGCCTGGTGCCCGCGAGCTCCGGCCAAGTCGTCGTCGACGGCTTCGACGCGGTTCGGTACCCGAAGGAAGCGCGCGCGCGGCTCGGCGGCCTGATCGAGGTGCCCGGGTTCCACGGCCACCTCGACGGCCGGCGCAACCTGTCGTTGCTCGCGCGCGTGCAGGGGCTCGGCCGGCGCGAAGCCGCGATCGAGGTCGAGCGATTGCTCGGCGTCGTCGGTCTCGCGAAGACCGGTACCAAACCGGTGCAGGCCTACTCGCACGGCATGCGTCAGCGCCTCGGCATCGCGCAGGCGCTGCTGGGCTCGCCGCGCTACGTGCTGCTCGACGAGCCGATGAATGGTCTCGACCCCGAGGGCATCGCCGAGGTCCGCGAGATCCTGCGCCGCGCGGCGCGCGAGAGCGGCACGACCGTGCTCTTCTCGACCCACCAGTTGCACGAGGTCGAAGGGCTCTGCAACCGCGTCGGCGTGCTGTACCGCGGCCGCTTGGTGATCGAGGCGGACACCGCGACGCTCTTCGCGGCGGCGCGCGGCCGCCATCGGATCGAGAGCGCGGAACCGGCGCGGGTCGGGGAGTGGCTCGCGGCGCGCGGGCTGTCGACCACGGTCGCGGGCGAGCAGCTCGAGCTCGAGCTCGGCGAGCGCTCGCCGGCGGAGCTCTTGCGCGAGCTCGTGCGCGCCGACCTGCCGATCCGCGCGTTCGCGCCGCGGCCGGCGAGCCTCGAGGAGATCTACCTCTCGCACACCCGCGCCGCGCGCGAGGCGACCGCGGCGCCGGAGCTCGCGGGCCCCGCGCCGCGCGAGTTGCCGGCTCCGGCCGAGCGGCGCGCGCCCGGCAGCGCGATCGGTCGGGTGGTGCGCTACGAGTTGACCCGCGTCTTCGCGGCGCGCAGCGTCGGCGTGCTGCTCTTGCTGCCCGCCGCCGTCGGCGTCGCGGCGATCCTGCAGCGGCGTCAGGAACTCCAACGGAGCCTGGAAAAGGTCGAAAACGCCGAGCTCTTCAGCGCCACCGACGTCACCGCGTTCGAAGCGGTCGCGCGCGCTCTCGGCGCGGGCCTGCCGATCCTCGCGCTGGCGATCGCGGGGCTCGCGAGCCAGACGCTCGCGAGCGAGCTCGCGCGCAACACGCTGCGCAACCTCTTGCTGCGGCCGGTGCGACGCTTCGAGGTCGTCGCGGGCAAGGCGCTCGCGTTGGTCGGCGTCGCGACGCTCGGGTTCGCGTTGCTCGCGGCGTCCGCGCTGGCGGTCGGCGCGTCCTGCTTCGACTTCGGCGACGTCACCGAGGTGTTGCCGAACGGCGAGCGCTTCGCGTTGGTCGAGGCGGGCGCGCTGTGGCCCGAGCTCTGGCGCGCGCTGGCGTTCTCGTTCCCTCCGGTGCTCGCGTACGGCGCGCTCGGGCTGCTCGCGGGCTCGCTGCTGCGCGGCGCGGCGCCGGCGTTGGCGCTCGCGTTCGGCGGCTACGTGTTCCTCGACCTCGCCCGCGCGTTCGCGCGCGCCTGGGACGTCGAGGCGTGGTTGCCGTCGGCGTACCTGCCGTCGCCGCTCGGCGACACGTCGTTCGTCCGTACGTTCGGCGACCTCTCGCAGGGTGTTTCCAACGCGAGCTTCGAGTACGCTCAGAGCGCGTGGTCGGTCCCCAGCCTCTGGATCCTCGCTTGCTTCCTCCTGACGACGTGGAGGCTCTCCCGTCGGCAGGTCGCGTGAAGCGAGCGTCTGCCTCCCGCGGCGCGCTCGTCGCCCGTGGGCTGCGGTGCGTCGCGCTGGCGTCGGCGATGCTCGCATCGTCGTGCATCTCGTTCGGACCCGACTCGCTGCCGACCGAGCCGCCGCCGCTCGCGGCGATGGAGGAGCCGGCGGCGTTCCACGCCGAGCCCGACGACGAGGCCGCGAGGCTCGCGCTTCCGGCGGGCAGCTTCTCCGGCGTCGTCCTCGGCGAGGCGCGCGCGTCGCTCGACGCGTTGCTCGCCGAGCCCGAAGGCCTGCTGGTCAAGGCGGTGGTCGAGAACTCGCCCGCGGACCAAGCCGGGCTCCTCGATGGCGATCTGATCGTCGCGGTCGAGCGCGACGGCGCGACGTCCGAGCTCGTGTGGCCGAGCGAATGGCGCGAGCTCGAGCTCGAGACGCCTCCGGGCACCGTGCTCGCGTTGACGCTCGATCGCGCGGGCGTCGAGTGGCGCGTCGAGCTGACGTTGGTCGCGCGCGTGCATCCGGCCGTCCGCGAAGTCGCGCCGCGGCTGCGCGAAGAGCTGCGCGTCGGCGTGGTCGTGCGCGCCGCGACCGAGGTCGAGGCGCGCGCGGTCGG
>JADLBP010000333.1 GCA_020847695.1 Planctomycetota bacterium | reverse complement strand
GGAGGCGCCACGCCGGAGAACCCGAGGCTCGGCAGGTACCCGAAGATCAGCGGCAGCCACGCGCCCCAGATGAAGAACTCGAGCAGCATCATCACGAAGAGACGTGCCATCGGAGCGGGGGCGTTGGCGGGGGCCGACATGCGGGACTCCTTGGGGAGAGGGACCGCGAGAGTCTAGGCAGCGCTGCGAGCGGAGCCAGCGTCCGCCGCACCGTTTTCGCCGGCTCCGGCCCCGCTGCGTCGCGTGTCGCGGGCGAAGTCGAGTCCGCCAGCGCGCACGATCGGACCCTCGCCGCGGCGGGCCGCGAGCTCCGCCGCAGTGCGAACGACGCCTCCGCCCGGGCGTGCGTCGCCCGCCGCGTTCCCGCTGCGCGCTAGTCGCGCCAGCGCAGCGTGTTCGAGGGATCGAGCGTCGTCTGCACGCCCTCGCGATCGACCAGCACTGCTGCGGTCGCGGGGAAGCGCTCGACCAAGCGTCGCGCGGTCGCGTCGTCGGCGAGCGCGAGCGCGGTTGCGAGCGCATCGGCGAGCTCGCCGCGCGGCGCGACCACGGTCGCCGTCCGCGGCGCGAGCGCGCCGATCCCCGTGCGAGGATCGACGATGTGCGCGTAACGCTTTCCGCCGAGCTCGACGAACTGGTCGGCGTCGCCGGAGGTCGAGATCGCCGCGTGCGCGAGCAAGAGCACCGCCGGTGTGCCGCGCGCGTCGACGACGCTCGGCACCGACACGGTCCAACCGCGCGCGCCCGGCGGCGGCGCGCCGACCGCGACGTCGCCCGCGAGCGCGACCAGCGCGCTCTCGAAGCCGAGCTCGCGCAGCCGATCGAGCGCCGCCTGCGCGGCGAGGCCCTTGCCGATGCCGCCGAAGTCGAGCCGCATCCCGCGCAACGGCAACGCCGCGCGTTGGTTCGGCGCATCGAGCTCGACCAGGCGCCAACCGACCAACGCGCGCGCGGACGCGAGCTCTTCGGCGTTCGCCAGTCGCCCGCTCGAGCGCATCGCGCGCCACTGACGCACCAAGGGTCCGATCGTCGGATCGAAGAGTCCTTCACTGGCAGCCGCGACGCCGAGGCTCGTTTCAAGCGCAAAAGCGAGGTCGCGACCGATCGGCACCGCTCCGAGGCCGGCGAGTTCGCACAGCCGATTCGTCTCGCTGTCGACGAGCCAATCGGAGAGCGCTTGATCGAGCTCGGCGATCCGCAGGAACGCGAGGTTCGCCGCGGTGCTCGCGGACGCTTCGTCCGGTGCGTAGATCGCGATCGTCGTTCGAACGCCCATCGCGATGCGGGTAAACTCGCTGCGCTCCGGGCCCGAGGCGCGACAGGCCGCCAGTCCGAGGGCGAACCACGACAGCGCGAGCGCGAACCCCGCGCCGCGAGCGCGAGCGATGAAACTAGAACGACTCACGACCGTCGCCATCCTAGCCCTCTGGTCGGTCGCGTGCTCCGGCACGCAGACGAGCTCGAATGCGACGCAAGCGAGCCCGCAGGTCTCCGCTGGTTCCGCCGCCGAGCCCTCGCCGAGCGCAGCGGCTCCGGTCGCCGCGCCCGCCGCGCAGCCCGCCGCCGAACCCGCAGCGGCGCTCGCGAACTTCGCGCAGGAGATCCCGGGCTCCGCGTTCCGCTTCGAGATGATCGCGATCCCGGGCGACGCCTCGAAGGGCATCGCGCCGTTCTGGCTCGGTCGCACCGAGCTGACGTGGGAAGCGTTCGACGCGTTCGTGTACGGGCTCGACGCCGAGAGCGGCGCGGGCAACTCCGCCGCCGACGCGGTGTCGCGTCCGACCAAGCCGTACCTGCCGCCCGATCGCGGCTTCGGCCACGAGGGCTATGCGGCGATCAGCATGGCGCACAAGAACGCGACCAGCTTCTGCGAGTGGCTCTCGAAGGTCAGCGGCAAGAAGTACCGCCTGCCGACCGAAGCCGAGTGGGAGCACGCGTGCCGCGCCGGCGCGGCGACGCGCTTCTCGTTCGGCGACGACGAGCACGCGCTCGCGGAATACGCGTGGTACTCCGAGAACGCCGGAGGCAAGTCGCACCCGGTCGCGCAGAAGAAGCCGAACGCGTGGGGCCTCTTCGACATGCACGGCAACGTCAAGGAGTGGTGCATCGGACCCGACGGCAAGCCCGTGACGCGCGGCGGCGGCTACGCCGACAAGGCGGGCGACCTCGAGTGCTCCGTGCGTGCTCCGCAGGTGCCCGCGTGGAACCGCAGCGATCCCCAAGTCCCGAAGAGCAAGTGGTGGCTGTCCGACGGTCCGTTCGTCGGCTTCCGCGTGCTCTGCGAACCCCAACCGTGACCGAGAAGAGCCCTTCCATGTCGAACCCGTCCTCCGAATCGCAGCTCAGCCGACGTCACGTGATGCAAGGCGCCGGCGCGCTCGGCCTCGCCGCCGCGGCGAGCCTCTCGTTGCCTCGCTCCGCGCGTGCGGCCGGCGCGAACGCTCCCGAGCTCAAGATCGGCGTCATCGGTTCCGGCGGCCGCGGCACCGGCGCGGTGCTGCAAGCGCTGCGCGCCGACGCGAACACCGTGCTCTGGGCGGTCGGCGACATGTTCCCCGAGCGGATCCAATCCTGTCTCGAAGGCGTCGCGGGCGAGCTCGGCGACGAAGCGACCAAGCGCATCCAAGCTCCCGCCGCGCGCCAGTTCTCGGGCTTCGAGGCCTACAAGAAGGTGCTCGAATCCGGCGTCGACCTCGTGATCCTGACCACGCCTCCGGGCTTCCGCCCGATGCACTTCAAGGCAGCGGTCGACGCGAAGAAGCACGTCTTCCTCGAGAAGCCGGTCGCCGTCGACGGACCGGGTCTGCGCATGGTGGTCGAAGCGGCCGCCGCGGCGAAGGCGCAGAAGCTCGCGGTCGTGTGCGGCTTCTGCTGGCGCTACAACGCCGGGATGCGCGCGACGTTCGCGCAGGTCAACTCCGGCGCGATCGGCGAGATCGTCAGCGTCCACACCACGTACCACACCGGCACGCTGCAGAAGCGGCCGCGCCAAGCCGACTGGACCGACATGGACTTCCAGGTCCGCAACTGGTGGCACTTCACGTGGCTCTCCGGCGACCACATCGTCGAGCAAGCGGTGCACTCGATCGACCGCATGTCGTGGGCGACCGGCGACAAGAAGCCCGTGCGCGCGACGTGCCTCGGCGGCCGCGCGGCGCGCTCCGGTCCGGAGCACGGCAACGCGTTCGACCACTTCGCGGTCGTCTACGAGTACGAAGACGGCATGCGCGCGTTCCACACCTGCCGTCAGATCGACGGCTGCCCGTCCGACAACACCGACTACATCTACGGCACCAAGGGCTCGTGCACGGTCAACGGCTGGGTGCCGCAGTACGACGTCGTCGATCGCGCGAAGAAGCCGCTCTGGAAGTTCGAAGGCGAAGTGCCCGACATGTACCAGGTCGAGCACGACGAGCTCTTCGCCTCGATCCGCAAGGGCGAGCCGAAGTGGGACGGCGACCTGATGGTGCACAGCACGCTGCTCGCGATCATGGGCCGGATGGCGGCCTACACCGGGCAGACGATCGGCTATCAGCAGGCGCTGGAGTCGAAGGAGAACCTGCTGCCGGCGCGACTCGAGTTCGGCGAGCTCGCGATGCCGCCGGTCGCGATCCCCGGCCAGACCAAGTTCGCGTGAGGCTCCGATGATCACCTTCGATCGACGGTCCGTGTTGCTCGCCGGCGGCGCGCTCGCCGCGTCGGCGGCGCTGGTTCGCGGCGCCCACCCTGCCGCCTCCGAAGATCCGAAGCCGAAGCGCACGCTGCGCAAGGCGGTCGGGCTCGGCATGGTCGGCGAGGGTGCGACGCTGCAGGACAAATTCCAGCTGCTGCGCGACCTCGGCTTCGACGGCATCGAGCTCGACAGCCCGAGCGATCTGAAGCAGGACGAGGTGCTCGCCGCGAGCCGGAAGACCGGCCTCTTGGTCAACGGGCTCGTGCACTCGAAGCACTGGGGCGCGCCGTTCAACTCCGACGACCCGAAGCAGCGCGCGGAGAGCGTCGCCGCGCTCGAGCACGCGTTGCGCGAAGCGAAGGTCTACGGCGCGCAGTCGGTGCTCGTCGTCCCCGCGGTCGTCGACGGCAACCTGGGCTACGACTCCGCGTGGAAGCGCTCGATCACCGAGATCTCGAAGTGCGTGCCGCTCGCTCGTGAGCTCGCGGTCGAGATCGCGATCGAGAACGTGTGGAACAACTTCCTGCTCTCGCCGATCGAGGCGGCGCAGTACGTCGACGCGTTCCAGGACCCGATCGTGCGGTTCCACTTCGACATCGGGAACATCGTCGCGTACGGCTGGCCGGATCAGTGGGTGCGCATCCTCGGGCCGCGGATCGCGAAGCTGCACGTCAAGGACTACAGCCGCAAGAAGCGCGACGAGCAGGGCCGCTGGGCGGGCTTCGACGTCGAGCTCGGCGAAGGCGACGCGAACTACCCGGCGGTGATGCGCGCGCTCGACGAAACCGGTTACTCGACCGATCCGCGCGGCCGCTGGGCGACCGCGGAAGTCGGCGGCGGTGATCGCAAGCACCTCGCGAAGATCGCGGCGCAGATGGATCGGCTCCTGAACGCGTGAACCTCGACGCGTCGAGCCGCGCCCGCGTCGTCGGGCGCGAAGCGGCGCGCCGTCCCTCGTACCGTCCCGCCCCGTCACCCCGGGGCCCCCGGATCCCCCTGGAGGAACCATGACCGAATCGAGCTCCGTCAATCGTCGTCACTTCGTCCAAGGGACCGCGGCGCTCTCCGCGGCGACGCTCGCGTCCGGCGCGTTCGCGCGCGCGGCGGCGCCGAACCGCGTGTCGAAGCTGCGCTACGGCGTGATCGGCTGCGGCGGACGGGGCACCGGCGCCGCGGTCAACGCGCTCGAGGCGTCGCCCGACGTCGAGATCGTCGCGCTCGCCGACGTCGTCGCCGACCGGCTCGCGGGCGCGAAGCAGGGGCTCGCGGAGCTCGAGGGCGACCTCTCGAAACGCGTCCAGGTCGACGCGAAGAACTGCTTCGTCGGATTCGAGGCGTACCAGGAGCTCTGCTCGCTCGATCTCGACGTCGTGATCCTCGCGACCGCGCCGGGGTTCCGGCCGATCCACCTCGCGGCGGCGATCGCCGCGGGCAAGCACGCGTTCATGGAGAAGCCCGCCGGTGTCGATCCGACCGGCGTGCGCTCGGTGCTCGATTCCGCCGCGAAGGCGCGCGCGAAGAAGCTCTCGATCGTCGCGGGCACGCAGCGCCGCCACGAGCAGTGCTACCGCGAGGCGATGGCGCGCGTGAAGGACGGCGCGATCGGCGAGATCACGCACGCGAACTGCTACTGGAACCAGGGCGGCCTCTGGGTGAAGCCGCGCGAGCAAGGTTGGAGCGACACCGAGTGGCAGGTGCGCAACTGGCTCTACTTCGCGTGGCTCTCCGGCGACCACATCTGCGAGCAGCACGTCCACAACCTCGACGTCTGCAATTGGGCGATCGGCTCGCACCCGCTGCGCGCGACCGGCATGGGCGGCCGTCAGGTCCGCGTCGCGCCGGAGTACGGCAACATCTTCGATCACTTCGCGATCGACTACGAGTACGCGAACGGCGTGCGCGTCTCGAGCTACTGCCGCCAGATCGACGGTTGCGCGAGCCGCGTCGAGGAGATCATCCACGGCACCGAAGGCGTGCTCTACACCGCGTCCAACCGCGCCGAGATCGTCGGCAAGCAGCCGTGGAAGTTCACCGGCGAGCAGCCGAACCCGTACGTGCAGGAACACGCCGACCTGATCGCCGCGATCCAGAACGGCACGCCCGTCGACGAAGCGACCGCGGTCGCCGAATCGACGCTGACCGCGGTGATGGGGCGCATGTCGGCGTACACCGGCAAGGAGTTGACGTGGGAGCAAGCGCTCGCCTCGAAGCTCGACCTGGTGCCCGCGCGCTGCACGATGGGCCCGCTCGCGATCGAGCCGGTCGCGGTGCCCGGCAAGACGCCGTTCGTCTGATCCCGATCCACCCTTCTCTTCCAGGAGTCGCCATGCAACGTCGCCAGTTCCTCGGAGCTTCGCTCGCCGCGGCGGCCGCCGCGGTTTCCGCGTCGTCGTCGCCCGCCGGCGCCCAGTCGCCCGCCGGCGC
>JADLBP010000332.1 GCA_020847695.1 Planctomycetota bacterium | reverse complement strand
GCTCCGAACGGCTACGGCGCCGAGACCAGCAAGTTCGTCGAAGTCATGCACGTCGGCACGGCCGGCGTCCCGTACTCGAAGGACCACGTTCCGACGATCGGATTGCCGCTGTTGATGGAGTTCCGCTGCTATCCGAACGGCGGAGCGGCCGGTCTCAACGACTTCCAGATCGCGCTCGCGATCAACTCGTCGGCGGCGCCGTTCTTCCGCGCGTTCTCGTCGGGCGGCACGCTCGCGAGTGGGCAGACCAAGGTCGTCGACCCCGACGCCGAGCCCGTCGCGACCGGCGGCGTGTCGCCGCTCGGGTTCCCGACGCTGCCGGCCGACAACGTCTTCTACTACGGTCAAGCCGACTTCGTCGTCCGCGTCAGCCGCGCGCACACGATCTGGTTCGACACCGAGCTCGGCGCTCCGAGCTTCGCGACTCCGGTGCTCGAGCCCGTGGCGTCGTTGCAGCCCGCCGGCACGCAGATCGTCGTCGCGTACCGCGGTGCGACCGCGATCGGCAACCCGCCGTCGGGCTCGAACGGCGCGAGCTGGGTGAACGCGGACAACTTCGATTTCTACGGCGAGAGCCGGTCGTCCGGACTCGGTGGCTCCGCCGCCGCGCAGTTCGCTCCGACGTTCCTGAACGGCGACGGCGCGTGGAAGTCGTCGATCTCGACGCTCGACGGAGCGCGCTACGTGCAGGCACGGATCAGCTTCATCGCCAACGCGGCGAGCGGTGCGACTCCGCAGCTCGACAGCTTCGGCCTCGCCTACCGCCAATGACCGCGCGGTGACGACCGCAAGGCACCTAAGCCGCGCCGGCGCCCCGACCTCGAGGTCGGAGCGCCGGCGCGCTGTCGTTCCGGTGCGAGACGCGAGCTCAGGCGCCCGGCGCGCAGCCGAAGCTCGACTCGACGTAGCCCTTGAAGCCCTGCACCGCGGTGCGCTGGAGGTAGAACGCGAGGCCGCGCAAGCCGCCGAGCTCCTCGCCGCCGCCCGCGCGCCCCGGACCGCCGTGGATCGAGGCCGGAAGCACCATGCCGGGAGGCAGGCCCTGGTCGGCGAGCTTGTCGCTGCCGACCCAGACGCGGCCGTGCCACGGCGCGAGACCGAGCACCACCTGCTCGATCGTCGCGGCGTCGTTGGAGTACAGGCTCGCGACGAGCCCGCCGCCGCCGAGCGCCGCGAGCTCGCACGCCGTCGCCGGCTCGCCGTCGTACGGCAGGATGGTCGCGCACGGTCCGAAGACTTCCTCGGCGTGGAACGCGGCGTCGCGGCCATCGCGCGCGACCAGCAACGTCGGCGCGACGAAGTAGCCCTTCTCGCGGATCGGCTTCGAACCGCCGCACGCGACTTCGGCGTGCGCGGCGAGGCGGTCGATGCCGGCGCGCACGTCGCGCAGCTGGCTCGCGCTCGCGAGCGGCCCCATCCGCGTGTCGCTCTCCGCCGGATCGCCGACCTTGAGCTTCGAGAGCGCGGCCGCGAGGTCGGCGCGCACGTCGCCGACGCGGTCCTTCGGCACGAAGATCCGCCGCACGGCGGTGCACTTCTGCCCCGTCTTCTGCGTGATGTCGAGCGCGACGTTCGAGAGGAACGTGCCGTACACGTCCGCGGACGAGTCGACGTCGGACCCGAGGATCGCGCAGTTCAGCGAGTCGGCCTCGAGGTTGATCCGCACGTTCTGGCGCACCAGGTTGGCGTGACCGCGCAGCTTCGCGGCGGTCGCCGACGAGCCCGTGAACGCGAGGCTGTCCTGCGGCCCCATGTGGTCGAGCAGATCTCCGACCGAGCCCGCGACGAACTGGTACGCGCCCGCCGGCAAGACGCCCGATTGCACGACGAGTTCGGCGACGCGCCACGCGACCAACGCGGTCGGCGTGCCCGGCTTCTCGATCACCGGCGCACCGGCGAGCAGCGCGCACGCGGCCTTCTCCATCATGTTCCACGCGGGGAAGTTGAACGCGTTGACGTGCACGGCGGCGCCGAGGCGCGGCACGAGCACGTGCTCGCCCCAAAAGCGCGCGGTCCGGCCGAGCTGGACGCCCGCGCCGTCGACCAGGAAGCGCCGCGAGCCGAGCGCCGAACCGAAGCCCGCGTAGGCCGCGAGCGTCCCGATCGCGCCGTCGATGTCGAACTTCGCGTCGCTGCGGGTGGTGCCGGCGTTCTGGACGGAGAGCTCGATCAGCTCCTCGCGCGCCGCGTGGATCGCCTTCGACAGCGCCATCAGGAGCGCCGCGCGCTCGCCGAAGCTCAGCGCCCGCAGCGCCGGGCCGCCGACGTCGCGCGCGTGCTTCAGCACCGCGGCGAAGTCGATCCCGCCCGCGCGGGTCTCGGCGAGCGGTTGCTCGGTCGTGGCGTTGTACAGCGGCACCGCGGCGCCTTGGCCGGCGATCCAGCGGTCTTGGACGTAGCTCGTCAGGGTCTGCATGGGCTTCCTCGGGGTTCGAGAGGGCCGCACACTCTATCGAGCAGCCGCCGCCGGCCGGTAGCGGGCTCGCGCCGGGATCCGCGGACGAATGCAGGCCACCGAGCGCCGTAGGGGCGCCGCTCTTCGAAAGGAGTCCCCATGTTCGCCTCGCTTTCCGGTCGTGAGCTCGCGTTCGTGCTCGCCGCGCTGTTCGTCGTCGTCCTGTTGGTGCTCGGCGGCCTCGCCTACTTCGCGATCAAGCTGCTCGGGCGCAAGGAGAGCGGCACGCCGGCCGCCGGCGTCACCGGGTGCGCGGTCGCCGGCCTGTTCGGCTGCCTCGGGCTGCTCTTGGTGTTCGCCCTGGGTCTGTTCGCGATCCTGCTGGTCGCCGGTCGCGCGGCCGAGCGCGTGATCGACCACCTCCCCTCCGGCCGCTGGCGCGTCGAGCACCGCGAGCACCTGCCGCCGCCCGCGCCCTGGACTTCGCGGGCCGACCTGATCTTCCGCGCACGCGGCGAGAACGTCGATTTCGAGCCGGTGCTCGCGATCGTGCGCGAGATCACGGGCTCCGACACTTCGACGACGCTCACGTCGCGCGTCGACGACGGCGGTACGGCGATCAGCGAGCTCCGCGTCGGTGTCCGCGCCGAGGGCGAGGAGCTGATCCGCATCGACGACGCGGTCGAAGTGCGCACCGCCGGCCTGCGCCTCGCCGACGGCACGGAGATCGAATACCTCGGCGTCCGACGCGACGTGTGACGCTTGATTCGAGCTCGGCGTCCGCGCACGCTCATGCGATGGACGTCGAGCTCCCGCCTGCCGCGCGTTGGTTGCCGCCGAAGACCTTCGAGCACGACTTCGCGGTCGTCACCGGCGGAGGCACCGGGCTCGGGCTCGAGCTCTCGCGCGGCCTGGCGGCGCTCGGCGCGCGCGTCGCGATCCTCTCGCGCGATCCCGAGCACCATCGAGCGTTCCTCGACGAATGCGCGGCGCGCGGTTGGCGCGGCGAAGCGCTCGCGCTCGACCTGCGCGAGCCGAACGACGTCGAGCGGGCCGCCAACGCGCTCGCCGAGCGCCACGGCGCGCCGACGATCCTGGTCAACAACGCCGCAGGCAACTTCGTGTGCCCCGCGGAGCGTCTGTCGGCGCGGGCGTGGCGCGCGGTGCTCGGCATCGTGCTCGACGGCACGTTCTACGCGTCGCGCTACTTCGGCAAGTCGATGATCGCTGCGAAGCGCGGGCACATCCTCAACGTCGTCGCGACCTACGCGTGGACCGGCATGCCGGGCGTCGTGCACAGCGCGAGCGCGAAGGCCGGCGTGCTCGCGATGACGCGCACGCTCGCCGTCGAATGGGCGCGCCACGGGCTGCGCGTCAACGCGATCGCGCCGGGCCCGTTCGAGAGCCGCGGCGCGCACGCCAACCTCTGGCCG